>QKCY01000299.1 GCA_003245525.1 Victivallales bacterium
GTACTCGAAGGGCGCGAGCTCGACGGTGGTCAGCCTCGGCACGGTCAGGCGATGTTGCCAGCTCTCGATCCAAGGCTGCGTCCGGCAGGTGAAGATCAGCCGGGGCCGGATGCCCGCCAGCATCCTCTCCGCACGGGCGAACTCGGCGGGTTGGCTGCATTCGTCCAAGGCATCGACCACCAGGACCGTCTGCGGGTCGTCCAAGCGGGTGCGTATCCATGGGACGAGAGGGCTGCCTTCGGGAAGCAGCAGGGACCAACGGCCGGCCAGGGCCTGCGTGACGGCCTCGCCGATGGAAGTCTCGGGGGAGGACATTGCCGAGGCGAGCCCCGACGCCGTGATCCAGAGCGGCAGGCGGACGTCCTCGCACTCGCGCGTGCCCTCGCTGAGCGCGGCGGCGGACTCCCGCGCCCACGCTGCCATCTGGTAGCGTGTCAGGAACGTCTTGCCGGAGCCGGGAGCGCCCCGGACGACCAGCGCCGAGGCGCTGCCCCCGTGATCGCGAACCACCGAGGACCATGGGTGGCACTCGTACTCCTTCCTGCGGGACTCGGAGGGCAGCTCGTACAGCTCCGCAGTACTGTCCGGCAAATGGGCCATCGGGTCGTCCCCGGCCGAGGCCTGCTCCTCTCGTTTCTGTTCGGTGACAACCTTTGGCTCGACGAACACATCGTCCAGCGACAGGGCGCTGCCATCCTCGCGGCGCCCCAGAGGCATCGACACCAGGCTGCCTGCCATGCCTTCGAGGAAGGCGATGACCGCCTCCCGCAGCATGGCCCGTTCGCGGTTCGCCAGATCGACGATGCGCTGCACAGCGGTGGACAGGGATTCGGGGGCCACCACAACCGGACTCGGTCCCTCCTTCAGCTCGTCCGGCACCATTGGCTGGCCGGGGGCCACCAGACAAAGGCGAAGGTGCCCGGTGCGGGCCTCGCTCTCGACAGCGGGAAGTTTCTCGTCGAAATGGATAGGCTCAAGGACACCGCTTCGCGACACGGCGGCGGTAGCACCGACCCGCAGAGCGGCCAGATTGATGCTGCCGAACTGCCGCACTAGCGGATCAGTTGCCGCGTTCCCAGCGCGTCTGGCCAAGAGCCAAGCAACCCCAAGGGCAATCGGCAGGCCAAGGCTCTTGCCGCCCAGAGACATCGCGGGCTCCTGCCCTTCCGGCCCCGACTTGAGCGCCAGATCCGCCTCAAGGAGGCAGTCCCCAGGCAGTTCCTTGACTCCAGCCCAACCTATGGCGGCAGCCATGGCGTTCTTCGCCGCCTTGACGAAGCAACTCTCCAGCTCAAGCTGTTCGACATTCGCCACACGGAAGCGGATTGGCAGACCCTTGGGCCTCGTATCGGATTCCGCAAGACGAAGGCGCAACTCGTAGGCATATCCCACCCTGTAGCCGCCACCCCAGTCATGGACGACGAAACAGGTGAGACATGCCTCCGGGGGAGTTGGGCCACACGGTTGCGGCGGGCTGTTACGCATGGTCATCATCCATTCCCTGGCCCGATCTCACGACGAACGGGACGCCAGTTCAGGCTCTATTCTCAGGATCCGAGCGGTTGGATCCCTTGGAATGGCACGGGCCCTGGGGATTGGCACTGTCACCTGTCCGGCCCATCTCCCCGGCTCGCCCTGATCCACGGGAATCCTCACCTCCTCGCCAGCGGCATCCAGGACCACAACGAGCCTCTGGAGATCACCCACGGTCCCGTACAGCTCGGCGCACACCACTCCCACACGTTTCCGCCCTCCTTGGGGTATATCGACTTTCACCGTCAGTCGCAGTTCGGCGGCCTCTGTGCCCCGCCATCGCGCAAGGAAGCGATCCGGTCCATCGACGACACTCCAGTGGTCGGGACGCAGATCGCTCCAGTCCCTGCCATCGGCGGAAGCGCAGTGCCCATACGCTACCCGTGAGTCGCCGAACCCTGCCACTGGGTGTGGCGGGCAGAGCAGGCGGTCAAGGAAGCACACGAGCACCTGCGCCGCAGCCTGCAACTGCCCGAGGACGCTGGCAGATGCCGGAGCGCCAGCCGCGACGGCCTCGTTGCCCGACGAGACTGCTGCCGGTTCGTCGTCCCACTCCATGTCGTCCGTCTCGGATTCGGCACGATAGGCTGCCAGGGCCTCGTCGGCCGTGGCTCGCAGTTCCCTTATCCTCTCGTACCGCTTCTGAAGGGCCGGATCGCCCTCGATCATCCCCAAGACCAAGCGCTTCTCCCAGTCCTGAAGCCTGCCGCCGACAAGCTGGCACAGGACTGTTTCCATATAGTCCATGCGGATGCCGTCCCGTTCGTTCGTGTCTGCCGGTTCGCGACCGTCGTTGGCGTCGGTGTTGCGTATTCCGTTCATGGTCTTCATGTTCGTGTTTCCTATGGTTTCCCTGGACTCAGTCTCGCTCTCGCGCCAAACCCCGAGGGGGGCGCAGGGAAGCAGCCTTGCCGCCGATCTACTCCACAGTCGGATCCCCACCCCTGACGATGACCTCCGCTACCTTGTCGCGCGCGCGGTAGAAAACCCTCGACGACTTGTTGGTGTCCGGCTCTTTCCCAGGAGACCCCTTCCCCCTTTTCCAGTACCCCATCTGCCGTGCGATGTCCTCGAACTTCACCTTCATGAAATGCCTCAAGTGGAAGACCGCGCGCTCCTCGTCCGTCAGGAACAGGAGACCCTCGGCGGTTGCCTTGTCCAGGGCTTCCACCAAGCGCCTCCGGTTCTCTTCTTCCTCGCGTTTCATGAGCGCATCGCACGGGTTGTCTTCCTGGTCCGCTGTGCGGTCGCAGGCACTATTCTGGCCTGTTTCCGCGTTCTTCGTCGGCTGCTCGATGCGTTTGTTCTCCCTCTCCCACTCGCGGAACTTGTTGATGGATGTCGTATCGGCAATCTTGGCGGCCAGGCCGTGCGGGTTGGAGACCCGCTTTCCTTCCCCATCCACGAACTCCCCCTCCCTCCAGTGCTTCCGCCACAGCTTCAGAAGCGTTTCATTGGTTGCCTCTTCCCGTTCTCTCTGCAGGTACGCATGGGGGAGTCTCCGTCGTACAACTGAGGAGATGGTATCGGTGATCGACGGCCCCGGCCGCTTCATGCGCCTGGTGAAGGAGCAGGACACCGTCTCCATGCTGTCCGCACCCGAGCCCTGATCGGTTGGTTCACCAGCGGATTCCCGACATTTCGCGGCAGTTCGCGGCACCAGTTTCTTAACGAATGCCTCGGGGCATTTCAGAACCTTCCCACCCTCGACGAACTCCCGTTTCCCCGGATCCCAATACGTATATAGCTGGCGCCAGCACGCCTCGACCAACAGCCTCCGCCGCCATGCGTCGCCAACCTCCGGGAACTCGGTCTCCGCACCACTCCAGAGCAATCCCAGGAGGCTCTTCCCAGGGGCTTCTATGGCCTCGCCGAAACTAGCAGCCTCGCCATCCGTCATCATAGCCATGGCCTTTCCCACGCATTGCCGTTCCCTGTCGCACCGTACGACACCTGCTATGCTAGCGCAGGGGTGCTGTTCGGCAAGCGGTGCCGGGATGATCTTGACCGGTTCCCCTGCGGCTTGTCCTGCGGCAGAGCCCGGTTCGCCGGACAGGGCGCGTGGAGGAGCATTGGTGGCGTCCAGGCGCGGTTCCGTTCTCGCGTGGCTACCTTCGGTTGCGCTCATGCCTGTGCTCCTTCTGCTGCGTCCCACAGTGTCCACCCGGGCCGGTGCCTGACGGTGTTTCCTCCCTCCCAAGCCGGCACTGGGCGTCCCGGAGCCTGCGGGAGCGGGCGCACGGGTACCTGGAGGCGATA
>QKCY01000171.1 GCA_003245525.1 Victivallales bacterium
AGGCCTCTCCCAGGACCCGGAGCTGATCTGCCGCGACCCCAAGAACTTCGACCGGCGACTGGAGGAACTTCTGGCTGATGGTCGGCCGTTCAACGCCATCTACGTGCATGGCGAATCCCTGTTCATGGTCCTCGACATTCTCCGGGCCCATGGCGTCGATCCCTATGCCGATTGCCTGCTGATCGCGAACCATGGATTGGTCAGGAAGCTCCCCGACTTCAAAGGGATTGTTCGGCACGCGCCGCTGGAGGACATGGGCCGGGAGGCGGCCGATATGCTGAAGGAGCAGTTCGACGGCGTCTTCGACCTGGAGAGGGCGCACCGCATACGACGGTTCACGTTAGAACACAGAGTGTAAGCGAGGAAGACGACCATGAAGATGAATCTGGAGAACAATCAGATCACGATTGGCTGGACGCAGAACTACTCCAACGATCTGACCAGAAGAATCGACGCTGTCCATGATCGCTGGGTCTTCTGGCGGGATGTCGCCTGGTTCCTCATGCTCGCGAAGCAAAGGATCGTTCCGGAGAAGTACCTGGCGGACATTGCGGCAGCAGTGCGGGAGCTGCGCGACGACAGCGAGCACGAATACGCGAACCGGCGATTTGGCATCGAGATGTACGCCATGCAGAAGATCGGGGTGGCGCAGGCCGGGTTCCTGTCCATGGGGCGGACCATCCCCTCGCAGGACCAGCAGCTCGCGGTCCGGCACAAGCTCATGAAGCTCATGTGCATGTTCTACGATTTCCAGAAGGCCTTGCTGAATCTGGCCGGGGACCATCTCGAGACCGTCATGCCGGGCTACACCCATTACCGCCAGGCGCAACCGATGACGTTTGGCCACTATCTGCTGTCCGTGGTTGATCCGATCCAGCGGATTCTGAAGACGGTCGAGGACTCGTATGTCGCCATGAGTCTGAACGAGCTGGGCTGCGGGGCCCTCGCCGGAACCAGCCTGCCCATCGACCGGGATATGGTCACCGAGTACCTGGGGCTGGAGGGACTCGTCGAGAACACGAACGACGCGGTGGCGTATACGGACGGCTTTGTGCTCCTGGTGTGCTCGCTGGCGAACCTCATGTCCGTGGTCAGCAGACTGGCCCTTGATCTGAACATCTGGTCGACCCAGGAATATGGGTTCCTTGAGCTGGAGACGGCACGTCCGAAGAACCCACGTCCCATAGAAGAGGGAGGCATCGGTCGGTCGACCAGCTTCTTCATGCCGAACAAGGCCGGCAAGGGCCTGAATATCTCGCCGCTCGAACGGTCCCGCGTCGGTGCCGCCCAACTCACCGGGTTGGTGGCGGAAGCCGTCGCGATGGGAATCCGGACGGCCCACGGCGACATGCACGAGATGCTGCACATGATCGACTCGGCGGGCCGAGCCATCGACCTGACCCACGAATACACCCACGTCTACATCTCCCTGCTCCCGAAGTTCCGGGTTCACAAGGAGCGGATGCTCGAGATGGCGCGCACGGGCTACTCCTGCGCCACGGAACTCTCGAATGTCCTGGTCATGAAGTACGACGTCGATGCCAGAACGGCCCACCACATCATCAATGAGTTCTGCATCGAGTCCGACGACAACGACATCCCATCGTGCGAGGCGAGTCTGGCCATCTTCGACAAGTGGTCCGAAGAGACGATTGGCCGGAAGACGGGCATTACCGAGGAGGAACTGCGGAAGGCCCTGGACCCCGTCAACTTCATTCACACGCACAAGACGCAGGGCGGGGTCTCGCCGCAGGAGACCAAACGCATGCTGGACGACCGGTACGCGCAGCTGGAGGCATACCTCGCCCGGCACAAGGCCAGGATTGCGAAGCTCGAAGCCGCCAGGCAGAAGATCGAGACGGACCTGAACAGTCTGTGAGTTCCGGGATGAAACCGTTCCATCCGTTTGCACTGGTATCCTCTTCCGCCCCGAAGGGGCATGGGAACACAGCCCGGGGCAAAGCCGAGCGACGCCCCGGGATACGCACCTCCCGAAGAAGCAGGCCGAAGGTCTGCAGGAGCCAATGCGTGTGGGAAGGCCGAGCTTCCTGCAGACCTTCGGCCTGCAATCTGGTCCGCTCCCCGTTCCTGGGGCGACGCTTCGCTCTGCCCCAGGCTGCATTCCTCTGGCCCGTTGGGCCGACAGACCTTCGGCCTGGGCCGGACCACTTCGCAGGCTATGTAAATGCAGCGGGCTTCCGCCGTCGAGGCGCACCAGCGCCGGTCTTGGGCAGTACGGGGCTGTCTGGAACAGGAACGAGTTGCCGTCGCCCCTCGGGCTCCGCGCCCGAGTCTGGGCGGGTCTTTAGTTCTGGGATGTGCATGATTCCATGTGCAGCTGAACGCTCTCTCCGTTTGACCTGTCCTCAACTGATTCCATTTCGCATTCAGAGTGATTGGTTTTGCTGACAGAATCCTCCCCAACATCCGGGCATATCCCAATCGTGGAGCGGTCGCGGCCTCGCGACCACTCTCTCAGACCTTGCCCAACAGAAACCGCGAGACGGGTTGATCAGGGCACTCGTTCCGGGACGGACGGCGCGCTCCCGGCGCTGCGCGCCGAGGTCGCGAGGCCGCGACCCCTCCCCGCGTGACCCCGATCCGAAACCACCCCATCCGTAGAGACAATTGCAGTCATTTTGAACGCAAACTGGAATGATATAGCTGGAGGCGAATCCATGGCTAGCCAGAACAATATGACCGATGGCAAAGGGACCACGAGGATCCTGGCCGAGTTGGCCCTGAACACAAAATCCGAGGACATCTCCCCGGCGGCGTACGAAGCCGCCAAGAAGATGATCGTCGACACGACCGGCTGCCTGATAGCCGGGTACAAGGCGGAAGGCATCCCGGAGGTGATCGAGCAGCTTCTGGACTGGGGCGGCAAGGAGGAGGCGACCGTACTCATCTACGGTCGGAAACTCCCCGCTCCCCTGGCCGCGTACGCGAACAGCGCCATGTCGCACGCCTTCGACTACGACCACTCGCACCAGCCGTCCATGGTCGGCCACATTCTGCCTTCCGTGTTGCCCGTGAGCCTCGCCGCCGCAGAGATGACCGGCTGCTCGGGGCGGGAGTTCCTGGATGCCGTCATCCTCGGATTCGAGGTCACGGCGCGGCTGGGGGCGGCGTTCACGAAGGCCGAGGCGAAGGGCGGCTACTTCGCCATGGGTTTCCTGCCTGCTGGCACAATCGGAGGGTTCGGCGCGGTCGCTGCCGCCTGCCGAATCCTGGGCATGGATATCGAGCAGACCATCCATGCCATGGGCATCAACTACGCGCAGGCCGCAGGCAACCGGCAGGCGCTGTTCGACAAGACCCTCACCAAACGGCTGCAGCCCGCCTTCACCACCCGCTCCGCGCTGTGGGCGGCCATGCTGGCAAGGCGCGGTATCACGGGGCCAACGCATGCTCTCGAAGGCAGCGCCGGTCTCTTCAGCATCTACAAGAACGCCGACCCCTGCTTGGCGGAGGACTTGACGGAAGAGCGGGACTTCTACGAGATCGAGCGGGACACCATCAAGCCACACCCCTGCTGCTGTTTCTCCCAGGCCTGCACCGCCTGCGAACTGGGAAGAACACACAGCTTCAAAGCCGAGGACATCGAGCTGATCCAGACCCACATGAAATCCTCCGGCCCCAGCCTCACCGGCGGCGCGTTCTACATCGGCGACAACCCCCAGACGAACGCGCAGTTCTCCAGCGCCTATGTCACCGCCCTCGGTGTGTTGCGTGGCCGCATGGGTCTCAGGGAGATCGATTCCGACCAAGTGAGGGCCGACACCGAAGTGGCCGAGCTTGCCGGGCGGGTCGTGATGGCCCCCATCGAGGAAATCCCGCCCCCGGCCGGGCAAGACGAAAGCCTGATGCCTTGGAGACCGTACGACGACCGCTATCAAGGCGTGAAGGTCGTCACCAAGGACGGCAAGGTCTACACCTGCTTCCGGACCTTCCGCGAACTGATCGGGCCGGAAACCACGATGGCCATCGACTTCGTCCGCAGCAAGTTCCACGAATGCACGGAGTTCTCGGGCCTCTACTCTGCGGAGGAATCAGACGGCATCATCGGCGAGATCATGGAACTGGACCAGCGCGGCAACCTCGCCCCTCTGGTAGAGATACTATGCCCTGGTACCAGAGAGCCCTAGGCACGGTCCCGAACCGGGGTCAGACAAACGGGCGGCGGGAGTACTGCTGCCGGGTTCCTGCCTGGGGAAGAACGGCGGGACAGGGGCGGCCGGGGACCAGTTTGTCCTCGGCAACGAATCCTTCGGGACGGTCGGCCAGACGCTCGACCAACCGTTGCCGCCAGAGGGCGAGACGGGGAGAGGATTCGGGCAGGGCGGCCAGGTCGTGGCACTCGGTGGGGTCGGCGACGAGGTCGAAGAGCAGTTCGCGACCGGTGGTGGGGTTCCAGAGGTACTTTTGCTGGCCATCCACTAGGCCATGCTCGAAGCCGCTGTGCTCGATGTGGAGGAAGTCGCGCCAGGGCGCCTGCTCGCCGCGTAGCAGCGGGGCCAGGCTGCGGCCATCCACGGTCTCGGGAATGGGGACGCCAGCCAGATCGAGGACGGTGGGCATGAGATCGGCATGGGCGCAGGGCAGATCCACCTGGGTGTTGCGCCGGATGCCCAAGGCCTCGGGACCGGCGATGGCGAAGGGAACGCGGGCCGAGCCTTCGAGCGGATGCCCCTTCCGCCAGAGGTAGTGGTCACCGAGCAGTTCGCCGTGGTCGCTAGTGAAGATCACCAGCGTATCCCGGCAGTTCAGCCCGACCACCGGGTTGAGCAGCCGCCGGAGCTGGTCGTCGATGTGGTTGATGAGCCCGTAGTAGGCGGCCCGGGTACTGAGCAGGGCTTCCCCTTGCAGATCGACGCGATGGGGTGCCGCCAGATCGCTCTCCTCCGGTCCCGGCCGCGTCGCCCAGTCGCCGATGGCACGCTCCGGGACACCGGTGCGCAGGTAGCGGTCCAGGTAGAAGGTCGGCGGTTGGAGCGGGGGATGGGCCGCGATGAAGGAGACGGTGAGGAAGAAGGGGCAGCTCGGATCGCGCCGCCGGAGGAAATGGAGCGCCCGTTCCACCGTCCAGTTGGTCTGGTGGAGGTGTTCGGCATAGGGCCAGGGGTGGACGGTCCAGTCGTTGTGCATCACCCCGCTGCCGTACCAACCGGTCTGGCCCGAGGGGCCGTGCTGGCGCAGGAACTCGTCGTAGTCGCTGTCGTCGCCGCCAGCGATCTCCATGGACTCGTAGCCGCGCCGCTTCCGGGTCGGGAACTGGTGCATGGTCCGGCCCACAAGATGGGTCTGGTAGCCATGGTCGCGCAGGACGCCGGGTAGCGTGGGGGCATCCCATTCCAGCCCCTCGCAGTAGCCCACCAGACCATGCTTCTGGGGCGATTGCCCGGTGAGAATCGAGCGGCGCGCGGAGATGCAGGAGGGACAGGCGGAATAGAACCGTCCGAACCGCACCCCGTTCCGCGCAATGGTGTCCATGGTCGGCGTCAGCAGCACGGGATGGTTCTCGTAGCCGACGCAGTCGCCCCGGTGCTGTTCGGTCACCACAAGGAGGATGTTCGGCTGCATGGCGGTGGTCCCGGTTTCCTGTCCCACATGAGGAATCGTTGAGCAGCGGACGCAAGGCGCGTGTTTAGAGACTATAGTACGGGCTAGCCAATTCGCGGACCGTGAACTCCGCGGGCCGCCCTATTTGCCACACAAAGGCCCCTTTATGGACCAGAATCTCCTGCGCAATGTCGCGATTATCGCGCACGTCGACCACGGCAAGACCACCCTTGTCGACCAACTCTTCCGCCAGAGCGGCCTCTTCCGGGAAAACCAGGAAGTGGCCGAACGCCTCATGGACTCGATGGACCTCGAACGGGAACGAGGGATCACCATCAGCTCGAAGAACGGGGCATTCCGCTACGGACCCCACACGGTGAACATCATCGACACCCCCGGCCACGCGGACTTCGGCGGCCAGGTGGAGCGCGTGCTCATGATGGCGGATGGCGCGTTGCTGCTGGTGGATGCCCAGGAAGGCCCCATGCCGCAGACCTATTTCGTGCTGCGCAAGGCCCTGGCCCTCAACCTTCCCGTGATCGTGGTCATCAACAAGATCGACAAGCCCGCCGCCCGCCCCCACTGGGTGGTGGACCAGGTGTTCGACCTCTTCGTGCAGCTCGGAGCGCCCGACGAGATCCTCGACTTCCCGGTGGTCTACGCCTCCTCCCGCGAGGGGTACGCCATCGCGAACCTGGCTGACGAGCGCAAGGGCCTGCAGCCGCTCTGCGAGCTGATCGTCAAGCGCGTTCCCCCGCCGGGCGGCAGCCCCGACGAGCCGCTCCAGGTGCTGGTGAGCAGCCTCGACTACAGCCCCTATCTGGGCCGCCTCGGCATCGGCAAGATCACCTCCGGCACCCTCAGCATCAACCAGGAGGTCGTCGTCTCCCAGCGCGATGGGCGGCTGGTACCGGCGCGCATCACCAAGATGTACCGGTTCGAGAGCAATCAGCGGGTCCCTGCCGACCATGCGGTCTGCGGCGACATTGTCGCCATCGCCGGCGTCGAGCAGGTCACGGTGGGGTGTACCTACACCGATCCCGACGATCCGCGCCCCCTGCCCCCGACGGTCATCGACCCGCCCACCCTGTCCATGAACTTCATCCCGAACGATTCCCCCTTCGCCGGGCGCGATGGCACCTATGTCACCAGCCGCCACCTGGCGGACCGGCTCCAGCGGGAGATCATGTGCGACGTGGCCCTGCAGGTGAAGGGCCTCGGCGACGGCAACGGGTTCGAGGTCTCGGGACGCGGCGAACTGCATCTCTCGATCCTGATCGAGCGCATGCGCCGCGAGGGGTACGAATTCCAGGTCACCCGCCCCCAGGTCATCACGAAGGAGGAGGACGGCAAGACTCTGGAACCCTACGAGGAACTGACCCTGGACGTGGGTGAGCTGTATGTGGGCGCGGTGATCGAGAACCTCGGCCAGCGGCGCGGCCAGATGCTGAGCATGGAAACCGCCGATGGCATGACCCGGCTCAAGTACCGCATCCCCACCCGTGGCCTTCTCGGTTTCCGGTCCGAGTTCATGACCGACACCAAGGGCCTCGGCACGATGGGCTACATCTTCAGCGGCTACGAGCGCTATGCGGGCGAGATCCGCAACCGCGACCGTGGCGTGCTCTACTCCATGGATACCTGCCGGACCGTCGCCTACGCGCTGTACAACCTGCAGGATCGCGGACGGCTCTTCCTGGGCCCGAACATCGACGTCTACCGCGGCCAGATCGTCGGCGAGCACTGCCGCGAGGGGGACCTCTCGGTGAACGTGGCCAAGGGCAAGAAGCTCACCAACATGCGCGCCTCGGGGTCGGACGAAAGCGTCGTCCTCACGCCGCCCACCAACCTCAGCCTCGAAGATTGTATCGACTACATCAACGAGGACGAGCTGGTGGAAGTCACCCCCAAGGCCATCCGCCTGCGCAAGCGCCACGTGCGCAAGTAGTCAGGACTCGATCCACACCCGGACCCCGCCGAGCATCACGCCGGCGGGGTCGCTGTTTATGGCCCGGCTTTGCAGGTGCAGATAGCTCAGGCCGTCCTGCGTGGAGTGGGCGAAGGGCAGCGGTTGCCAGTCGCCCTCCCCTACCCGCCAAGCCGCCGTCTTCGCCTGGCTGTCCCAGCGGAACGCGAGAGCCTGCCAGCCGTCCGGTTGGAGAGCCGGGATATTACCGATCCGCCCGATCCCGTCCACTTCGGCCACCACTTGGGCGAAGTGGGCAATGACCGGATCGACCGGGTTGAACCAGCGGTCCGTCAGGCAGATGCGGACGCCTTCGCCGCCCTTCGGCAGCCACAGGTCGAGACTGATCTCGCCCCGGACACCTGCCGGGAAGTTCCAGACCGCCCCCTGGGGCTCGAAGACCAGGCGCGGATCGGGATAGCGGGCGATGTGCAGCACTTCGCGCGGTTTGCCGTTGGGATCGGGCACCAGCCGTGCCCCGGCCAGCCGGTTGAAGGCGCAATGCCCCGCACTGCCCCGGAAGTTCCCCGCCAGACTCTTCAGGTACTGGTGGACCGACCAGTTGCCCAGGCCCTGCCGGAAGTCCTCGGCCCGTTCGGTTTCCAGGAGCCAGTCGGGATCGAAAACCAGCAAGCGTCGGCAGTAGTCGTGCTGTCCCACCGAGACCAGCACCTTGCCGCCGGGCAATTCGACGGCCTGGTTCTGGTGGACACTCTTGTCCAGGCTTTCCGTATTGCCGCCGCTACTGCGGAAATCGGCATCGTTGCGGTGCTCGTCGAGCAGGAGTTCGCGGAACCCGCGCCAGGTCTTCCCGTCGTCGGCGGAGATGGCCGCGTGGAAGGCATCGCGGTTGGTGAACACATCCTCCCACTGCCCGGCCCGTTCCTGATCGGTCAGTTCCAACTGCGCCGCATGGTCGAACTCGGGCAGCGGAATCGTGTTGCACCACAGGGCGAGGAGCCGACCGTCGGACAGTCCGAACACGGTCGGGAGGGTGAGCGTGGCGAAGAAACGCGAGGGCTCGGGCGTCGTCCAAGTCTCCCCAGCGTCCTCGCTGAAGGCCTGGTAGTGGCAGTCCTGCGAGGTCCGCATGAGCATATAGAGCCGACCGTCGGTCAGTTCGGCCACGCAGGGCTCGATGGCCCCGTTCTGCCAGCGGACGCCCAGATGCGGCCATTTCACCTCATGCGGCGGCGCGGGCGGCAACACGGTCTGCTGCCAAGTCCGGCCATCGTCGTCGGAACGGAGTACCACCGGCTGGTAGAAACCGGTTGGACTCTGCCCCGGCCCCAGCCCGGCAGCGACGATCCACCGCCGCCGATGCCGCAAGGCCAGGGGCTGGCGCGGCATCCCAAGACAAAGGTCGCTGATCTTCACGGCGGCGCAGGGCGCATCCAGCTCCGGTGCCCGGAGGACAAAGGTCCCCACGTCCGCGATGCTTGGCTCCCGCCAGGCCACGTGTTCGTGGCGGCTGATGCCAAGCACGGTCAGCCACTCGCCGGACCACGGACTCCGGACCCCCGATCCCATCGCCTCCTCCGGCACGGGGCGCTCCATCCAGGAGAATCCACAGTCCCGGCTGCGCAGACAGATGCGCCGACCGTCGCGCGAGCCGTAGTGGCGCAGCTCGCCATCGGGCAACTGCACCAGGTCGCGGAACGCATTGGCGGGAGGCACCCCCGTCACCACGGGGGCGCGCAGCTCGGCCAAACGTTGTTCGGCGTAGGCGTCGCGAATCGAAGAGCTCATCCGTCGGTTCCTCTCCGTACCGTTCGTGCCCGCTTAGGCGGGAGGATCTTCATTCTCGCCCTTGGGGACGGAGAACGCAAAGACCGTGCCTTGCCCCGGAACCGAGGAGTCGACCCAGATCTTGCCCCCCCATTGCTCCACCAGCTTGCGGCAGGTCGCCAGGCCGATCCCGGTCCCCTCGAACTCGCGTTGGGTGTGGAGCCGCTGGAACAGCATGAATGCCCGGTCCACCAGGGCCGGATCGATGCCGATCCCGTTGTCCGCCACCCGGAACACCACGCCCTTCGCGTCCTCCGTGCCCGACACGGTCACCTTCGGCATCCCCTTGCAGAACTTCAGCCCATTGGCCACGAGATTCTGGAACACCTGGAGCAACCGGGCCGCGGGCAGCCGGACCTGCGGCAGTTCCCCAGCGATCTCCACCTCGCCCTGGCGGTCCCGGATGAGTTGCCCCAGATTGGCTTGCACCTGGGTCAGGATGGCGACCGTATCCACCGGCTCGAAGGGGCCGGACTGGGGATTCAGCCGGGAGTATTCCAGGATATGATTGATCATCTCCTTCATCCGCCCGGCCCCTTCCACGGCGTTGCGCAGGTACTGCTGGGCCCCCTCCTCCAGTTGTCCGCCCCAGCGCCGGTCGAGCAACTGGAGGTAGCCGGTAATGGCCCGGAGCGGCTCCTTCAGGTCGTGGGAGGCCACGTAGGCCAACTGGGCCAGGTCGGCGTTCGAACGCTCCAGCTCGCGCAGGGTGTCGCGCAACCGTCGCTCGTCCTGTTTGCGCTGGGTGATGTCGGAGAGGATGGCGACCGCCCCAGCCGCTTCGCCACCCATATCGATGGCGTCGGCGCGGAAGAGAACGGGCGTCATGCCGCCGTTCCGGCCCGGCACGTCGATCTCGCCGCTCCAACCCTCGCCCCGCTGCAACGCGGTGCCCACGGTGTCCGCCAGTTTCCCCTTCGGCAGCAACTGGGCGAGCTGGAAGGTGTCGGGAGCTTCCATCGCCACCAACTGCTCGCCAGCCGCATTGTGGTACACGTGATTCCCGTCGGCATCGAAGATGATGACGGCGTCGCTGGTGCTGGCCACCGCCTTGCTCAGCCGGGTCACGTCCCGCTCCATCTGGATGCGCCGACTGATGTCGCGGATCATGTAGCACATCTGCCCTTCGTCCGTCAGGCTGATCCCGTGGACCGCGATCTCCGCCGGAAATTCGCTCCCGTCCCGGCGGACGCACCAGGCCTCGACGACGGTGAAGGCCCCGTCCCGGATACTGTCGCGGATCCCCGCGATCAGCGAGGCGTCCGCCCCGTCCACGAACTGGGTGACGTGCATCCCCGACAGTTCGTCGCGGCTGAACCGGAGCAGGTGTACGGCCCGGTCGTTCACATCGATAATCCGGGCGCTGGCGTCGGTGACCAGGATCGCGTCGTACAGGCTGCCGAGCAACTGCTGGTAGGCCCGGTTCCGCTGCCCCATCCGGCGCAACGTCGTCCGCGAGTCGTTCTTCTCGTCCTCGCGCAATGCCCGACCGGCATTCGACTCGGCGGGCGGGCGGATGTCGGCCGGAATCGTGATGTGGACGGTTTCGGTGCGGCGGGGAATGCGGCTGGGAGAAACAGTCATCGGGTGCCCTCTTGCGCTGGCGAGTACGGGGCAGATGCCACCGGTCCCTGGCCACTAACAAAGCACAGCCACCGCGGAACGCAACTGCTGGCGACCCACCTGTACCATCGGTCGGGGCACAATGCGGTGTCCTTGAGTTGACTACAACGGATACACACATACAATAGAGTGTCGGTTTACCGGGCTGGACGAGGGTACCCAGCCTACTTTGCCGCCTCCCCCCGCACTGGCCACGATGGAGTCAGGTACAAGAGAGATACGTGAACCAGCATGTCGTACGCGCAGCGCCCCATGGTTTTCGTGGTTGACGACGATGTCGACCTGTGCAGCACCATCCGTCGGATGCTGGCCCCGGCCGGCTACGACGTTAGTGTCTACCACTCCGCCGACGAGTTCCTGGCCTGCGGGGAGCTGCACCGTTCCGGGTGCGTCCTGCTCGACATCCGGATGCCGGGCCTGAGCGGTCCCGAACTGCACCGCCGCCTGGTGGCCGAGGGGGCCGAGATGGCCGTGATCATCGCCTCCGCCCATGCGGACGTGCCCTCCAGCGTCGAGGCCATGAAGCTGGGCGCGGTGGACGTGCTCGAAAAGCCCTTCACCAAGGAGGAACTGCTGGCCGCCATCGGCAACGCGGTCAGCAAGCTGCACACCATGCAGCAGGTGCGCGAGGAGCGCGAAACCCTCGAATACCTCCACGGCACCCTCACCGAACGCGAGAAGGAAGTCTTCGCCTTGGTGGTGAACGGCCAGACCAACAAACAGGTCGGCGACGAGATCGGCGCCAGCGAGAAAACCATCAAGCTGCACCGGCGGCGCATCATGCAGAAGATGAACGTCACCACCCTCGCCGACCTCGTCCGCGTCGCCGAACGCCTCGGCATGTAGCTCCGGATCGTTCCGGCAGGTGTGCGTCGAGGAGTTAGTCGGCACCCGTTCCGCAGTTCGCTCGCAGGGCCAGGGAGAAAGCCCCAGATCGGCAGACCCCGTCACCCCTCGGGCGGGGTCCAGCGCGAAACGCGGTTCCTGCCGTCCTGCTTGGACTGATAGAGGGCCTTGTCGGCAGGCTGCATGATCCTGTCCAAGGAAGCGTCTGGGGGAAAGTGCCCCGAGATCCCAAAACTCGCCGTGACGCGGACCCTGTCTTCCCCCACGACGAACTCGGCCCCCGCCACGACGGACCGGAGCCGTTCGGCGAATACCATGGCGTGTTCCACATCGGTTTTTGGCAGAAGAATGACGAACTCGTCTCCCCCGATTCTGCCAACGATATCGGACGCCCTGCTGGTACTCTCGATGAGTCTCGAGATTCCCGCCAGAACCTGGTCGCCGTGACCGTGGCCGAAACAGTCATTGACGTCCTTGAAATGGTCCACATCCATCAGCACCGTCGTCAGTTCGGTCTCCTCCCTCGCCCGTTCGGCAAACAACCTGGAGGCAAGGAACTCGACTCCCCTTCTGTTCAGCACGTTGGTCAACGCATCGTAGGTGGCCAGCTCCGTCAACTCGTCGATCAGCCGACAGGAAACCATCCAGACGAACCCAAACATCACCCCAAACAGGAAGACAGAGACGATGGCAAGCGCAATCGCGTGGACGGGGCCCGCTTTCATGAAGGAGGAAATGGCCTCCTCGCGGAACGAGACCGCCATCCTGAAGAGCTGAAAAAGGGAGTAGAGAAAGAAGGTAAGGACCGTTGCCGACTCGGCGAGATTGCAGCGGTAGCGACAGTGGCGGAGGATCTCCCAGCCAGCCAGGAACGTGATGGTCATGCTAATGGCGGCGAACACAACAATCCTGCCGTTGACGGAGGGACTGAAGTAGGTGAAGTAGGTGCAGAAAGCAACGGAAGCACATACCGACGCTATGCTGATAGCCCTCGGCCGCAATGATCCCTTGAGAAAGCGGCGCGTTCCCTCGTAGATCAGAACAGTCCCCAGGACCACAACCGCGTTGGCGACGACAATGGTGATGAGGTCCGGCCAAACGTCGCGGAGGCCCAAGAGGCCCCCTCCCACCGCAAACATGGCCGAGCCCGCCGACAGGCAACCAAAGCCCTTGAACCTCTGCTGCGTGCGGCCAAAGGCAAACAAGCCGACAGCAGAGAAAGCCGCAATGCTCAAGGTTATGATGATTACGGTTCTGACATCAAGACTGAACACAGCTTCTCCTGCCTCCGGAACGGGGACCATTCGGACTGTCTATAGAAGCGGAACGGCGAGATGGGAAGGCCTGGACGACCGAGCCAGCACAACGGAGACAAGCCACCTCGTCCCCTGGGAATGCGGGCACCGCCTGGACGGCGCGAGCACGTCCCATGCTCCAAGACGCGACATGTAGTCGATACCTGAACCACAGAGACCCCATCGAGTTGGCTGGCTCTAGGCCAGCACGAATATGCAGCGTCCTCCGCCCAATGGCAACCTTCCCTGTCCGCCGCTCCGCTGCTCCCCGTCGGGGCTGGGATCGCCCCCCGGAGCGGCCGCTTCCGGGGGGCTACTTGGCGAACCGCATGATCCCGAAGGAGAGCCGGTCGCGGTAGTGGGAGCCCCACGAGTTCCAGGTCTGCTGGAAGGCGGCCGCCTCGCCCCCGACAGCGTCGTTGACCGCCAGTTCGAAGCCCAGGCAACGCTTCTCCATGGGCCCCGAGAGCTCCAGGGCCTCCCAGGGGACGACCAGTTCCACCGTATAGCCCGCGGCCGATGGGCTGACCTGGCAACGGATCGCGTCCTGGCTGAACTGGCTTAGGTCCCGTGGCTCCACCGTGAAGCGCCGGTCCGGTGTTTCATAGGGCGACACGAAGATCCGTCCAACCTTGCCGTGGAGATGCTGGGCCTCGGCGAGGGTGCCCTCCAGCAGATCGGGACGGGTGTCGAAGAAGAGCTCCAGGCCATCCTGTTCCCAGGACTTGCGCCCGTTGGGATCGCCCGAAGGGGTACGGTCCTCGACCACGATGCGCAAGGTCAAGCCCTTCGCGTCGTACCCCGCCAGGAAGGTGGAGGCTATCGCGGGCTGCATATCCCAGCCCCTCCCCTTCCTGCGGCACGACTCCACAGTCCCGAAGCCCGGCCTGGCAGCGTAGACCAGAGGCAAGCGCCGCCTGCTTGTCTGGGTAACCACTTGGTCACCAATCGTGATCTCCGTGACCAGTGGCTGGTCGCCATTGCTAGACGCA
>QKCY01000083.1 GCA_003245525.1 Victivallales bacterium
CGCCCGAGCCAGCAAAGGGGGCGGTCACCTGCCGCCCAGTCCCGAAGATCCCGATATTGCGGCAGTTGCGGAGGATCACCGTGGGCGTAGCCATCTCGCGTTTGACGCTGTAGATGCGGACGTTGGCGACATCGGCCATCTCCACATTGCTGGCAGGCGTCGCATCGGGTTTCGGGGCGACGAATTCGAGATTGAGCCCGTAGATGGACAGGGGTTCGGTGGTGCCGACCACCCGGATCGCCCGGCTATCGGGATGCCGCCCGAACCAACGCCAGGAGGGGGCCATGAAGTAGAACCGCCCTCCCCCCGCATCGGTGATTTTCAGGTAGTCGTGGGGGTTGGAGTTGAGCTGGGCGACCCATTCCTTGGCAAACGCGATGGCAATCACGTGGGAATGACGCCCGGCGCGCCAGTGGATCAGATTGAAGCGGTCGTACTCGTTCGCGCCCAGCGCATTGATGCCACCGCCCTTGGTCCGGGCGGAGACGGTGAGACAGGCCAGGGTCGTCGTCGCTTCGGGATCGTTCACCGTGGCGATCATGGTGGGCTCGCCGCTGGTTGGCTGCCAGCTCTCGTGGCAGGTGATCGTCGTCACCCGCCGGGCCACGCCGAAAAGCTGGGTATGGGCGCGCAGAGTCAGGGTGCCGCCGATCTCGAAGGTTCCCGCAGGCAGGAAAACGCGCCCGTGTCCGGCGGCTTCCGCCACGTCGATGGCGGCCTGGATGGCCGCCCGGTCGTCCTGGCCTTCGTCCGGCACCGCTCTGACGACTTGGGTGCCGTCGTTCTGCCCTTCGTAGGCAGGGAAGGCGTTCCAGAGATGGCGGGAGACCAGATCGGCCGGAGGCGGTGCTGTATTGGCTTCAACCACCCGGACTGGTTCCGGGACCTGCGATTCCTGTCCATCGATCAGGCTGAAGACGCGGAAATGCTGCTCGCGGGCCCCATACGGCGGCTTCCCCGCCGGGTTGCGCTGGTCGGTGTAGGCATATTCCGCGATACGGCTCCACCGGCCCGAACCCGCGAGTGTAGACTGGGTACCACTCTGGATCAGTTCGGCAGTGCCACCGACGTACACGTTGCGCAGGTAGATGGTCTTGGCGGCCTGGGCGTTGTCTATGGCAATCCCATCCCCCACCTCCATGCTGCCATCCACCAGACAAAGCGTGCCCATGGCCGTGCTCCACGTGCTGTCGTCGATGCGGACCACGGGTCCGTGCTCCTTGACGATCTGGAAGCCAACCATGGTGAAGGGGCAGAAGTCGCGGCTGCGGATCGCCAGTTCGGTCTGGTGGAGCAGGCGTGCCCCGACGGCGATGGTCCCCGCCAATCCCCCGTCGATCAGATCGATACCGTAGCGTCCGCCCTCCACCTCGATGTTGGCCGCACCCGCATTGCGGCCGGGCAAGCCCCGGAAACCGGCAGTGGCCCCGGTGGCCTGCACCCGGATGTTCTCGATGGACGAATCCTGCGCGGCCCGGAACGCCACCCCCATTGCCCCCGGGTTGCCCCCGCAGTCGAAGTCGATCCCGCGCAGTTCGGAACTGAAGAGGATGTTGGGCTGGTCGTGGAAGTTCGGCGGCTCGCCGAGCAAGGGCTCATCCGGTTCCACCGGGGCCGTGGCCTGCGCGTTGTCCGCCGTGAAGACCCGGTAGACCAGGATGGGACGCGGCTGGGCCGGATCGCCAAACTGCGCAGCCTGGGCCTTCAGTCGGATCAGCGGACGGCTGGGTCCCAGCGTGGACCCGATCAGGATATGGCTGCGCCGGTCCGGGTTCTTGGCGCGGTTGCGCCGGGTGTCCCAGTAGTTCCACTCGTAGCACTTCAGGGTATCGCTGACCACGTAGGTGCCAGCCGGGAAAAGCACCGCCAGACTGTTCTCGTAGGCATCCTGGATCGCCGCCTGGATACCCGCCGTCGAGTCACCCGTGCCGTCGGCGCGGACGCCGGGATAGTGGGTCACCACCACATAGCCGAGGGCAAAGCGCGGATCGGCCTTGGCCGCCTCCGGGATCGCCGCCGACAAAGAGAGACAGACAACCAGGATCGCGAACAGGAACAGGCGTTGCATCGATTGCCTCCTGAAGGTACCAGTGAAACGACCGGGGCGCGCCCATGCTTGCCTGGTCAGCGGCGTTTTTCCTTGTCCAAGACCTCCTGGAACGCCTGGACGATCCGGTTCGCGCGGGTCGCGTCGAAGGTATCGGGATAGCGTTCGGCGAAGTCGCGATAGGCGGCGATGACCCGAGGGAGTTCGCGGAAGGACACGCCCTGCGCACTGGGCAGGCGGGCGAATTCCTGCTCCGCCTCCCAGTCCAGCTTCACCGGCGGCTGCTTCCGGCACTCGTCGAGACGGGTCAGAATCGCCTGGCGCTGCTTCTCGGCCAGCAAACGGAAGGCGGGATGGGCCGCCAGATCGCGCAGGTAGAAATGGCGGCACCGCAGATCGGCCAGCGCCTCGATCCGGGCCAACCGGCCCTCGTACCAGGCATCCAGCACCGGACGCACCTCCGCTTCCCGGAAGGCAGTGAGCTTCGGCAGGAGGACCAGCCGCTCGCATTCCTCCCGCTTCTGGTCGGGATCGGTCAGCGCGGGGGCTGCCAACAAGCGTTCCTTGATGCCTTCGCGAGCCTGGCGACGCTCCGCATCGGACAGACGGGGATGAGCCAGCCGGGCGTAGTCCAGCAACCAATCCAGCATCCGTTCGGCATCGGCCTGGGGAATACCACCGTGACCGAGTCCCGGATAGGACTCGATCCGGACCGGGTTGCCGGCCGCCCGCAGGGCCAGGCAATCGCGCTGCACCGCCGGGAAGGGATAGATCGTGTCCTGTTCGCCCACGAGGAAAGCGACCGGCACCATGGGATCGGGCATCAGGCCGCTGCCGCCATGGATCTGCATAAGCACCCCGCCCCAACGTTCCCCCTGCCGTTGAGCGAGAAAGAGACTGACCATGGCCCCGCCGCTGGCCCCCGTGCCGAAGCGCAGGAAGGGGTGTACCCGCAACTGGGACGTCACGGTGGCCAGAACGGCATCCTGAATCCGCTCGATCTCCTTCCGTTCCATCCCGTTCCGGGTGTCGTTGATACCCACCAGAATGACCGCGTGGGTGTCGGCCCACGCCTGCCAGACAGGAACCGCCGGCTTGCCGGAGGGACTCGACAGGAAGAGCACGGGCAGCCGCTCTGTGGTCTCCGCATAGGCAGGCGGCAGGTAGACCGTGCAGGTGCAGGACTTGGCCCGGTCACAGGGCAGATTCTCGTGCAGGCCAGGAGCCAAATCGGCCGCCAGGCATGAACTCAGCATGGCCACCAGCCAGATCGTCACCCCGAGCCAATACGTTCTCACCCTTGGCCTCCTATCCTCCCAGAACGGCATTCAGGGCCAGGCAGGGGCCGTGGCACCCCAGCCGGTCGCAGGTGGCGTGGTCGCACCGCACTCCCATCTGGCGCAGGAGATCGACCCGCCGCCGATTCAGTTCGGCACGCAGCGCCGCTTCGTTGGGATAGTCGAAGATGTTGTCGATCACCATGCCGGGCAGATGCCGGGTGCCAAAGCACCAATGGGTCGAGAAGTCGGGCAGGATGTCGAGATTCGGCTCAGCGCAGACGCTCTTCAGAAAGGCCACATGGGGGACCAGTTCAGCATAGGCTTCGGGAGCCACTTGGCAGAGGTTGACCGGGCACTCGCCGCTGAGTCCGATCATGGGGTTGACCCGGTGGATGCCGCGCGCCACCTCCAGGTACTTCTCGCCCCAGGCGGACGTCATCTCCCGCGCGAACTCATTACCGAACTGGAAACCGGGCGCGCTCAGGCCGAGCCGCACGTTGTAGACCTGCCGCAACCGGTCGCGACGCAGGAACTCGTAGAAGAACCCGAAATCCTGGTCCAGCGCATGGATCGTGGTGGCGGCGGAATAGACGATGTTGGGGGCCTCTGACAACAGCGCGAGATTGTCATCGATGGCAGCCTGCTGGGCCGGGGTGTTCAGGGCAGGCTCCACGATGTTCACCAGCAGGCTCACCCGCCGCATCAGCAGTTCGGCCAGCAGCTCCCGCTCGCAGGTCAGATTGGTCAACAGGAGAATCCGTTTGCCGGGACAATGGTCGCCGATCAGGTCGATGATATCGAGTAACTCGGGATGGAGCGTGGGCTCGCCGCCAAGCAGGGACACGGCCTCGTCGGTCGACGACTCGGCGATGCGGAAGAACCGGCAGAGGGCCTCCACGTCGGCCAGCGACATGCGCTGTTGCGGTCCATGCCGGAATTCGCCCTCGAAACAGAACGGACAGTCCCGGTTGCAGGAGTTGATGATGACCAGGACCATGGGGGCTCCGACGGGTTAGTGGGTATGGCGGTAGCGGGCGATGACGTCGTCCTGCTCGCCCCGGCTGAGACCGACAAAACGAGCCGAGAAGCCACCCACCCGCACCAGCAGGTTGGCATACTGGCCGGGATTCTCCTGGGCGCGGCGCAGTTCCTCGACATCGGTCACATTGCCCTGGAACATCTGCCCGCCGGTGGCGGCAAAGGCGGCCAGGACCTGCTTCACGTACTCGACCTTGGCCAGGGAGGGGTCCAGATCCCACATGGTGGCCGCCCCGCCGGAGAAGCGCTCCAGGTCCAGGGAATTGGCCGAGAGGATGGCGGTGGAAAGCCCCTTCGTCATGGCCGTGCTCTGGGGGGTCAGTCCCTGGGTGATAGGCGTGCGCGCCCGACGTCCGTCGGCACTGGCCCCCAGGGCCTGTCCGGTGACCGCGGCCATGCGGAAGGTCATAATCATCGGTTTCACCCGGCCCCCCAGGCGATTCGTGTAGGCCTCGTAGACGGCGCAGGCCGATTGCGTTACCCGGTTGGTCATGGCATCCGCCGCCCCGTGCCCCTGGCCGAACTTGGGCAGCGCGAGCAGGCGACGGTGCAAGGCCTCGTAGCCCACGAAGTCCGCCCGCAAGGCGGCAAGCAGTTCGGGCGCGGTGACGAACTGCTCGACAAAGACCGCCTGTTCGAGGGCATAGAGGGCGTCGCCCGCGTTGGGGATACCGAGGGGCGTCGATCCATAGTCCTCGTAGCGGGCCCCGCCGTCCAGAATCCCCCGACCCCGCGCAATGCAGTCGTCCACTTGGCTCGACACCAGGAAACGGGGCCGATTCCGCGCCCATTCCTCGCTGGCAATGTCAATCCGCTGGAAGGTCAAGGTCAGAATCCGCCCCAACTCCCGCTCGAAAGCGGCGTAGAGCGAAGCGAAGTCGGCATAGCCGGCGAGATCGCAGGGCAGGTCCAGCATGCGCTTGCCCGTGTTCAGGCAGACCCCCCCCGTCAGGATCAGTTCAAGCACCTTCGGCACATTGAAGAAACTGGTGAAGAGCAGATCGCTGTTCATCGCCATGGGCGAGATCTCCATGCAGCCGCCGCACATGTACATGCGCGCGTCCTCGACCGGAATCCCCGCCCGCACGAGCGCGCCCACCACGGCCCGGTCGCTGATGACCTGCGCCCGGTTGCCGCCGCCCACGAGGTCCTCCGCCGCCAGTTGCAGCACCGCGTCGTCCGGTTCCTCCGGCAGGCGGATGTAGACCGACGGATGACTGATGCCCAAAGCCGCGATGGACTCCACCATGATCCGGGCCAGCGGGTTCGCCGCGCTGCGGCCGTCGGGATGGCTCCCCGCCACCACGATGGTCTCCACGTGCCCATCGGCGGTGAAGCGCATCCGCTCATGGACCCGTACGAACAGCTCGTCGATCAGCTCGCGGGCCGAGTCGAGGGTCTCCACGCCCTCGGCCAGATCGCGTTGGAGATAGGGCCACAGGAAGTAGTCCAGACGCCCCGGTCCGTTGCCACCGTGGGGGTTCTCGAAGATGGTAACCAGATAGGAGAAATGGAAAGCCTGCACCGCCTCGCGGAAGTTCCGCGCCCCGCGCCGGGGTACCTGGCGGCAGATGGTCATTTTGGTGGTCAAAGCGGCCCGTTCCGCCGGGTCTGTAGCCTTGTCCAAGGCGGTCTCAAGGGCAGCCACATGACGCTCGTTCCAGGCCAGCATGGCCTCCAGGCAGATGCGCATCCCGGCCAGGAACTCCTGACCGGCAGCGTCCACCTGGTCCCAGGCAGCCGCGATCCGGTCAAGAACCCCGACCGCCCCGTCGCGCACGATCCAGTCCCAATGCCAGCCGATGTGGCCGGGCGAGCAGAAAAGGGGCGTAACCCACGAGTCCGCATCCCCCGCCAACACGAACAACTCCGGCAGCTCCTCGCGCAGCCGGGTGGTGAACTGGTGGTTCGCATCGAAGGCGTTGGCCGCCTCCCGACGCCAGTTGCCGAAGTCGGGACTCCCTGCGCCGGGACACGACTCGTAGCAGATGCCCACCAGCAACTCGTTCGGCAATAGGCAGACCGGCTCCTGCTCGATCATGTAGGCCGTCGCCCGCGCCTGCCGCTCGCGCAGGGGCAGATCGCGGTACAACTCGAAGAAGGCCCGGTGCCAATTCGCCGTCTTCGGCGTCTTGATCTCGGCCCCGATCCGCTGCCGCGCCGCCTCCAGAAAGGCCCGGCTCCGCGCCGCCAGTTCCCGTTTCGCCAAAGGCTGAACCGCCACCACTGCCATGTGTGCCACGCTCGCTGTTGGACTATGAGGTCCTTGCACTATAGCCGCTTCCCCACCGGGAGCCTAACACTCCCCGGGTCCCTTGCATACGGGCTCGGCATCCTCAGCGGTTAGTCCCTGATTCGTTCCTCGGCAAGGTGCTGTATCTCATTGATGAGCTTGGCTAGTTCTGGCTGATCTCCCCACATGTCGAACTCGCGCGTGGCGAGCTGCCCCATCGAGAATGGTCCCGACCGTGGTTCGCAACCCTCGCCAAGCGCCAGTGCCCGGCACCACAGCAGTTGGCATTCGATACTCTGGGCCGGTGCCCCATACGTCGGAATCAGAGGACGAATCTGGCTCAGGGCAGCATTCACTTTTGCGGCAAACGTATCTTCCATGAACGGACACTCAGTGGTTGCAGGTTCCTCATATTGTCAGAGAGCCCGGCGTTCCCAGGAAGGGGCATTCCGTCAGGCGAAGGGCTGGATTTTTGCACACTCTTCCCGTACCGAACACGTTGGGCAACGCGGGTCGTTCTGCTTCGCCACGGAAATCCAGAACTCCATGCCGGGCTCCGTCATGTCGTCATGGTCGGGCGGACAGGCGTCGAAGTGGACACCGACACGAAGGTGGAAGCGATAGCCCAAGACCCGCAGCATCCGATAGGGATTATCCCGCCAGAAGAGCTCGGTATCGAAGCGAGCCTGGGGGACCTCGAAACACATCCAATCGCAGGCGTCGAACCGCTGCCGGTGGATGGGGTACTGCGCCAGGAGCCCATGGCAATCCGTATGCTCGGTTTCCTCGATGCACATGGTATAGCGCATGCCATTGGGCTGGCATTTCTGGTCCCACGAACCGAGTCCCAGAATCCAAGCGGGGACCGACGCCGCCTGCTTGAGCGTTTCCAGCCGTCCATCCGCCATCGTTTCCTCGACAAACCGGGGAATGATCCCGGTCTTGTCCTGCGGGGGAATGACGACCGTGTAGCCAACCACTGCGAACGCCGGTTTCCGTTCGATCTTGACCCGGTACCCAACGAGCTCTTCGCTCCGCTCCAGATACGTCACCATTCTGCCACTCATGGCTACCTCTCCGCAAATGCGTATTGAGGACGAAAAGCTACTGCCTGCCCCCTAGACGCGCGACTGCCTGGCGGCCAATTTCGCCGCGGTAGCCAACGCACATCCCGCCTGGGAACGCCGAGCACCAGCTCGGCGGTATTCGGAGCTTTCGAAGCGCACCAAGCGCCGAGCTGGTGCTCGGCGTTCCCAGGAAGAGGGACGTTCCCAGCGTCCTGCCCTATTGCTCGTCCGGCGGTGGTGCGCCAGCAGACGGCGACCGCCTGGAGGGACGGGTGGCCGGAACGGCAACCGTACCGCCAGGCATTCCCCGAGGGGTCCGGGGAGGTGCGCCTCCCCGGCGGGGCTGCGGGGGCAGCGCCCCGGTTACTGGTGCGCGGGCTCCTCGCCAATGCGCTCCAGCGTGTTCTGGCCAATCTGCACATCCTCGGAACCACTCACGGCGATGGCAGCGGGGGCTCCTTCCTTGGGCGTGGCGGGCCGGTAAAGGACGTTCTCCAGACGATTGCCCGCGATGCGCACGTCCTTGGCTCCGAGAACGCCGATGCCGGGGCCGGGACAATCACGGATGGTGTTGTTCTCGATGACCAGATGCTCGTTGCCGGGCCAAACCGGCAGTTCGGTCTTCGGATCGCCATGGATAAAGACGTTGATGGCGCCGCTGGAGTAGGTACGCGGAGCCAGCATGGCGGCATCCCGGCCCACGTCCTCGATGAGGTTATCGCGGACCACGACGTGATCCGTCCACCCGGCCTCGCGCCAGAATCCATACTCGGCCCCCACCGTGATGGCGTTGTGCTTCAGGCGGCGGAACACGTTGTGCTCGATCAGCCCCTGCCCCGCCATCAGGCGCAGGCCTCGCGCCCGGTGGTCGCTGAACTCGCAGTTGCGGATCACATAGCCGGGGGAGTTGTTGCCGGGAAAATCGAGAAAGTCGCCGGGCTGGGCGGCCAGGGGTTCGCGCAAGGCGATACGGAACACGCAGCCCCGGTCCTTGGGATTGCGCGGCCAGACCTTTTGGATGGCCTCCACCTGCTCGGGAGTGAGTCCCTTCAGTGGGGTGAAGCTCGCAATGGGGGCCGTGCCCAGCACCGCGTAGTTGCCCGGCTGGAGACGGCGGACCATCGAGCCCTCGGGAATGACCGTGGCCAGATACTCCTGCGTGTAGGGCCAGGCCGCCAGCAGCTCGTCCTGGCCGTTGCCGCCGACCGCGACCAGAGTCACGCCGTGCAGGTTCACCGAGTCGTCCCCCATGAAGGAGAACTTGCAGCCCTCGATGGTCGGCCCTTTCGTGGCGAAAGCAATGTTCAGACCGTCGGCGCAGGTGGAGATGAGGCGCGGATCAGTGGCCCCGGGCGGGGCCGCGCCGGGTTCGATGGTATAGCGGTAGTAGTTGTCACCCCGCATGTACCGCCCCAGGTAGGCGGCACCGGGCGCGGCGTAGAAGGTGACATCCTCGATGCGGACGTTCTCGCAGTCGTTCATGCGGATTCCCCCGCCCATGCGGAGGGTGAGCACCAGCCGATCGCCCACTTCGATGAGCTCATGCATGTCGGGCACGTAACCCATGACGAAACGCCCGTGGCGCTCGTCCACGATCTCCACCTTGCGGGCATAGAGATCGGGCACCCACGGCTTCCAGCGCCGCTGGTCGGGCTCGAACACATAGCCCTGGCGGTAGCTGCTTTGGTCCGCCTCCTTCAGGCCGGGGTAGCCATCGCAGACCGTGAAGTCGTAGACCTTGCCATCCTCCGACTTGGCCGTGATCCGGGCCTGGACAAAGGGCAACGGATCGTAGTCGATGGCAAAGCCCCGCAGCACGATGTTCTTGCAGGAGTTGAAGGACCATCCCATGCCCCGGTAGTCGGAGAAGACCAGCGTCGTTCCCTTGCCCTCGACCGTGAGCCCATCGGCTTTGGCCAGGTTCAGCCGACCCTCGATCCGCTGGGGTCCCGGCGGCAACGCGATGGTCGGCGTGTGGTTCTTCACCGCCTCGTCCAGCAACTGCTGCAAGTTCAACACATCCATGGCCCCGGCTCCGCAGGCAAGAGAAAGAAGAGTGGCAAGAACAGTCTTCACGGCAATTCCTTTTGTAGTGGTTCGCCTACACTGTAGCGCCTTGGCGTCATGGCAACCCGCTATGGAGAGAGCCACGAAACTCTTCGGGCGGCCGTTGGCCGTAACCAAGCAGGTGTCTCGCGCAGAGGCGCGGAGGCGCAGAGAGAAGACCGGAAGACCCTTCGGCTAGCCCGTTTTCCTGTCCTGCATTCCCTCTGCGCCTCCGCGCCTCTGCGCGAGCAACTCCCATGGAACTCCGTTAGGCGGCAGGAGAAAGCCCTTTCCTGCCATCAGGCTCGGGCAGGAAACCAACATTCGTGCTACTATCATCCAGGACCTTGTTTTCTGTGCAAGAAATGCATTGCAAGTCATTTGGTTTCAGTATGGTACAAACACTGTCGGAGTCCCGCCTTCAGGCGGAAGTCAGCGCGCAGCTTCAGCGAGCGTGGGGCACATCGAATGCAAGGGGACGGTGGCGACGGCCTCCCTCCGGCGCTGAAGCACCGGAGAAGACTGCCGCGTAAACGCGGGACTCCGACAAGGGCAGCGACCTGTCTTTGGTTGCGGCCAACGGCTGCTCTGAGGGTTTCGTGGCTAGTGCATTTCTAGAACCGGCACGATCCCAAGACGTAGATACTGCCGAATGAGCCGGAATTGGGCGGTCGGCTGGGTTGCCGGGAAGGCGTGCTATAGTTTATCTGTACTCCCTTCCCGCCATTCCCCGGAACGTACCATGAAGCAGACCGTTCTCCATTCCGTCCACGTCGCTGCCGGAGCCCGGTTGGTAGAGTTCTCCGGATGGGAGATGCCCGTGCAGTACGAGGGCATCCTGGCGGAGCACCTGGCCACCCGTCGCTCGGCCGGGTTGTTCGACGTCTCCCACATGGGGCGTTTCGCGGTGACCGGGCCGGACGCCCTGGCGTTCCTCCGTGGGGCTCTCACCAACGACGCGGCGAAGCTGGTGCCTGGCCGGGCGCAGTATACGCTGCTGGCCAACGAGACGGGTGGGGCCATTGATGATGCCTATCTCTACCAGTTCCACGCAGGCGAGTACCTGCTGGTGGTCAACGCTGGGAATCGCGAGCGGGACTGGGAGCACCTGACTGGCTTGGCCCAGGGCCGGGATGTCCGCCTGATCGACCGCAGCGACGATTGGGCCATGGTATCGCTGCAAGGTCCCGCTTCGGCGATGATGCTGATGTCGCTGCTCGGCCCCTTGCCCGGCGACCGCCACAACGACTGCGGCGAAGCGGTATGCCGGGACCAGGAGGCGCTGGTCATGCGCACCGGCTACGCGGGGGAACCCGTGGGGTTCGAGCTGGTGGTGCCGAATGCGGTGGCTGCCGCCGTGTGGCAGGATCTGGTGGCGGCTGGCGCTACGCCGGTGGGCCTGGGCGCGCGGGACACCCTGCGCCTGGAGGCGGGGCTGCCGCTTTACGGCCACGAATTCGGGACCGATCCCGATGGCAACGAGATTCCGATCTTCTCCTGCCCCCTGGCCCGTTTCGGGGTGGACCTGGCCGATTCCTCCCGCGAGTTTGTGGGCCGCGAAGCTCTGGCGAAGCAGGCGGAGGAGGGTACTGCCCGCCGTCTCTGCAAGCTGGCCTTGCTGGACAAGGGCATCGCCCGTTCCGGCGACCGGGTGGTCGCCGACGGCGTGGACGTGGGCGTGGTCACCAGCGGGACGATGGTGCCCTACTGGGAGTTCATCGACGGCGAGCCAGGCCCGACCCAAGGGAAGCGGGCCGTGGCCATGGCGCTGGTGGATCGGACAGTTTCTGCCGAGCAAGCACTGGCAATTTGCGTCCGGGGCCGCAACATTCCCGTGCGCCGGGTCGCCCGGTTCCTCGACAACCGTTCCGGCTGCTATGCCGTGCCGGAGCTTTGCTAGTTTTCCTCCATCCCAACCCGAGGTAACGCCATGATCAAGATCGCCAAGACCCACGAGTGGGCCCAATGCAAGGATGGTATCGTCAGCGTGGGCATCACCCCCTATGCCGTCGAGGCCCTGGGCGACGTGGTCTACATCGAACTGCCCGAAGTGGGCACCACCGTGTCGGCGGGCGACACCTTTGGCGAGATCGAGTCGGTGAAGGCGGCCAGCGAGCTCTTCGTGCCCTGCGACGGCGAGATTGTTGCCGTCCACAATGAGCTGGAAGACGACTTCGACATCCTCAAGGCCGACGCCTATGGCGCGGGCTGGATGATCCAGATCAAGGCCACCGATCCCAGCCAGCTCGACGCTCTGATGACCGAGGCCGAATACGCCGAGTTCGTCGAGAACGAAGAGTAGCGAAGAATCTCCCGCAGCGCGACGCTGGGGGTATCCAGATACACCAAAGGGAGAGCAACCCTCGAATGGCTGCTCTCCCTTCTTGTATTCGCTTCGGGTCGGTTCGCGGGCCCTAGAGGTACTGGCGGTAGTCGTGCAGCTGGAAGAAGAGCATCCGGTTGGCGTCGTGGAAATTGCGGGCGCCACGCCAGGCGGTGCGGACGAAGTAGATCAGATCGTCCCCGTCAAACTGCCAGTCCACGTACTGGAAGCCGGTGAGGCGGAGGGAATCGTCCCAGTTGAGGCCGGACTCGTCCTCGACCAGTGTCTTCACCACGCGCCAGTGAACGAGGTCGGCGGAGGCGCAGAGGGAGAGGATGTTGCGTTGGCTGGGACGCTTGGGGTCGGTGTTGTTGTTGCACAGGGCCAGATACTGGCCGGTGGATTCGTCCCAGCGGATGGTGAACTTGGTCATGCCGCCGGGGAAACCGTCGAGGAAGCCGTCGGCGGGATCGAAGGCGAGGGTGGTGCCGTCGGTGGAGAGGCGCAGCCGGACGGCCTTGTCGGCCAGCGGATCGGAGTGGAAGCGGAGGATGTTCCAGAGCTGGCCGTCGCGACCGGCGACCACATTGCCCTCCAGCCAGCCGGGATTGGCCAGCTTGCCCCAGGCCTCGGGCACCCAGGCCGGGTTGAAGGCCACCTTGTTCGACATGGTCCAGTTGGCCGCGTCGAGCAGGTCCGCCTCCACCGGTGCGGAGACGACGAGGGAGAGGAAGCCGCCGCCCCAACGGGCGTCCTTGCAGTCCTCGAAGGCGCGGTAGAGACGACCTTCGTGGACGAGGATCGGCATCGGGGCGCAGTGGTAGTTGGGGTTGTCGTGGAAGAAGCCGCCCCGGAAGAGCAGGCCGCTCTTCTCGTCGCGGGGATGGGTCCAGGTGAAGCCGCCGTCATCGCTGCGGCGGATGACGATGGAACCGTACTGCTGGCTGGTGCCGAAGAGGTAGAGGTGCCCCCGATGGACAAAGAGGGTGCTCCAGTAGGCGTTCATCACGTGGGTGACGTTGGCCCAGGTCTGGCCGTTGTCCTCGGACCGGTAGATGCTGGTGAGGGATTCCTCGTCCTCGTGGTTGCGCGGGCAGCCCGGGCCGAAATAGTCATGGCTGGCCACCAGCGCGCCGTCCGGCAGGCGGACGATGCTGGGACTGCCCAGGAAGGTACGGGTACGCTCGGGCTGGTACTTCACCTCGGAGTAGAGCATGGCAACCTCGGGTATCGTGCTGGTACGGGAAGGACGGGCGAATATACCGCCCACCATCCGCGCCGCCTGCGCCGGAGCGATGATTTTGCCGAACTCGCGTACTCTTGCTGGTACTCACCACGAAGGCACGAAGGGCACGAAGGAAAGGCCGCAAGGCCAAAGAGAATCCTGCGCAACGCCCGGAGACTCCGGGCGTTGCGCGTAGCATTCTGTTCTTCCTTCGTACTACTATCGTTCCGGATCTCGTTTTCTGTGCAAGAAACACGCCGCAAGGAATTCGAGTTAAACATGTTGCAAACGCTGTCGGAGTCCCGCCTTCAGGCGGCAGCAGGCGCGAAGCTTCAGCGAGCGCGGGGCGCGCCGGACGCGCGCGTACGGTGGCGACCGTACCCCTCCGGCGCCGAAGCACCGGAGACGGCTTCCGCGCAAACGCGGGACTCCGACGACGAGGGCGACCGGGGTCTGCAACCTGGCATGCGTCCTCAGACTGTGGGATGGACCGAAAGCGTATGGAGAAGCGGCGGGCCTCCGCCGCGAGGGGCGTCGGCTGGGAAAGAACCGATGGTTTCGGGGGAACCGTACTGTCCCGCGCCCGAGGCCGGGCGCTTCTCCAAAACGTGGGATAGACAGGACGCCAGCCGCGAGGCACGGGTCGGGACCGACCCAGTCCTTTGGTTGCGGCCAACGGCTGCCCGAAAGGTTTTGTGGCTCGCTAGGCCCTGGGATGGGCCGAAAGCGTATGGAGAAGCGGCGGGCCTCCGCCGCGAGGGGCGTCGGTTGGGAAAGAGCCGATG
>QKCY01000561.1 GCA_003245525.1 Victivallales bacterium
CCCGTCGGGGTCCTCGACGATGTAGCTCTCGTAGCAGGCATGGTCGATGTGGACGATGTCCTTGTCCTCGGGGAATTCCTGCGGTACCCGGCACAGCTCCTCCGGGCCTACCGCGAAACCGAAGAGGCGTTGTCCGCCCTGGGTTCCCCCCGCCGGACAGCCGGGGGCCTCCGGAGCCAGCCAGAGACTGGTGTCGCCGCGTCCGATGACGACCCCGTTCTCCACCTCGAACTGGGGCTCGAAGCCCAGTTTCTCCCGGTACCATGCCAAGCTCCGGGACAGATCCCGGACCACGATGCCCACCTCGCCGAGACGGCGGATTCGGATCATGGCTTCGTCACCTCGGGTTGCAGGACGATCCGATGGGTCACGACCTGGTGTTCGTCGGTACGCAGAGCCCCTTCGAAGGTCTGGTATCCCGGTTTGGAGATGCGCACGACCACCGTGCCCGCATAGCGCAGCAGTTCCTGCGTTTTCGGCGTCGCCAAGTTGGCCATGCTGACATGGTTCATGACCGACACCGTAATCCCCTCCAGCGGCGTGGTCCCCAGGGTGACGGAGGGCTGTTCCAGCGGCTGGAGTTGCACGACCTCCGCTCCGGCCGGCTCGGTGATGATGGTCACATCGCGCGGTTCCAGCACGAAATTCAGGGTCGGGGCCGAACAGCAACCGGCCAGAAACAGGGAAAGGAGCGAGAACACAACGAGGGATTTCAACGGAGACCTCCAGTCTACGGACCTCACGCCGACGGAAGAAGCGCCCCTCCAAGGGTAGTCCGCGTTCGGCAGCGAGTCAACCGTTTCAGCCCCACGCGAGCAGACGGAGAGCGGGGTCCGCCGCCGCCCGCTCGGCGGGGTCGGCCAAGGTATCAAGCAGGGCGAGGCACCCATACATAACCTTGATCCGATGGGTGAGACGGGCCGTATCCCGGCGGAGTTCCAACGTCCAGAAAGCGGATTGCCGAGGATCGAGGGGAGCGGACTCCGGAACCCCGAATTCCTCGGACACATCCGGCAGCAGCCGCCAGCGCACGAAATGCTCCCGCTGGGCAGGCAACCCCCGCAACGCCAACTCGGAATAGCCGAGCCGTGCCAGATCCAGCAAGGCCGCCACATGGTTCACCACATGGACCACGCCGCCATAGCCCCGGCGGTTGCACGGGGCGCTGGCCAGCACCTCGGCAAGGACGGTCGCGACCATGTCCGGCAGGGTCTCGTAGGTCGGCCATTCGTCGGCGGGGGGAACCGGATCGGCGGCCCCGATCCGCCAGCCCGGCTCGCGGCCATAGTACCCCCGCCCTCCGCGGGTCCCCGCAAACCGCCGGGTGAGTTCGGCGATGCCCGCGACCACCGGTTCCGTGGCCAAGCTCGGACGATGCCGAAACACCCGCAGAGCCAAGGTGGCGAAGATCACATTGTGGCCGGATTCGTGGAAGTTGTCCAAGGTACCCGCCAACGCCCCGATGATGGGCGGTTCCGGGTCGACGACTGGCCCCGGCTCGGCCGGCATGAACAGGTCCGCCACCCCGAATCCCGCCGTCTTGGGATCGAACCACATCTCCTCGCCCGCCAGAATGCGCTGCAACTCACCGTCGATGCCTGCGGCTACGCCAGCTTCCAGGTCGGTCCGTTCGCGCTTGAGAAGCTCACCCGCCAGCAAGGCCGCTCCCAGGTGTCCGGTCATGAGGTTGGCGCGCCAGGAGCGCATCAATCCCCACAGTCCCTGTTCCACAAAGTCGGCCATGATCGAGTCTCCTACTTTCGGGCCAGGACACGTACCTCGCGCAAGCTGGGCCAGGTATTTTTGTCCCCCGTCTCCACCACGAAGATGCGCACGTAGCGGAGCGCGGTCGGGGCGAAGTCGTGACGGCGCACACGGGGACCGGTTTCGTTCGCGGTCTGGTCGCTCAGCACCGTCCAGGTCGTGCCGTCGGCGGAGCCCTCGACCCGGTAGCGGTAGACCCGGTCGGCGAACTCCCACTCCGCTTCGACCGCCTTGATCGTGCGCGGTGCCCCCAGATCGGTCTGCCACCACTGGTTCGGCTGGGCGCCATTGGCACACCAGCGGGTTTCCGGATTGCCGTCCACCGCCAACTCCGGGCCATTCGCCCCTTCGGCCTTGCGTTCCATGCTGGATGCCGTCGCGGTGGTTCCCCGCGCCACCTCGGCCAGCACCTCGGGGAACACCGCCTCGGCCACTGCGCTGGTCGCCAAACCGGGAGCCTGGACTACTGCCCGAACCCGGCCACCGGCAGAGAGATCGAAGGGACCGGCATAGGTCTGGTCGGGCACGCCGTCACCCACGGTATAGCGGATGGTGGCTCCCGCCTGGGACGACTGGATACTCACCTTTCCAGCAACATCCCGCTCGATGGTGGGGCAAGCCGCCAAGGGGGCCAGCAGACGCGCCTCGGCAGACAGTTCGGCGACCTTGCCCTCAAAGAGCCGCAAGGTGAAGCCAAACCGCACCGGTTCGGGGCGCAGGGCATATTGCTCCAGCACCCCCGGCCCGCAGGACCCGTTGCCCAGGCCGCACTGCCCCGCGTCGATGGAGAGGAACACCCGGTCGCGAGGCTTCAGTTCGTTCACATGCCGCGCCCGGTCCAGATCCGCCGCCGTATAGGGCACAGCGGAAAAGGCCAGCGGCTGATCCATGACCACCAGCAGTCCTGCCGTTTCCCGCTCGGTCAATACCGCCACCCACCGCACACCTTCACGGTTCCCCGTTTCCTGGGGACGCACATAGGGCACCGCCATCTCGGCCACCGGCAGCGAGTACAGCCCCACCGCCGCCGACTGGAGACGATCCACGTAGTTCTCGTGGGGGCCGCGTCCATACCAACGGACCTGAGACAACGCCTGCGGCAGCCGCAGCCGCACGCCGAGCCGCGGCAGGGTCGGCAGCTTGCCCTCGGGGACGATCTCGCAGGCCACATGCATCCAGCCGTTGGCAAACACCGTGTATTCGGTCGCTTCCTGGAAGGAGGAATCCTTGGCACCCGCATAGGTCGCCGTCGTTCTCACCTTGGCAAAGGTCGGGTCCGCCGCTTCGACCGCGCACGTGCCGGGAGTACGAACCAAGTGGTTCAGCCCCGCCTTGCGCCAAGCCCCCGCCAGAACGTGATCGTTGTCCGTGGGTGCCCGGTAGGCCTGGAGAGCCGGGCCGGCAGGATCACCCCTGGAGTCAATCAGGTCCCTGCCCGCAACGCGGTACCGCACCAATTGCCCCGACCGGTCAAAGACCACTTCGAAGCCTTTGCCCGTCACGGTTGTGACGGTGTCGCCCTCGTGGCAGACGAGGGTGCCTTCAGCGGTGGTGATCGGACGGGCAATGGCGGGCACCGGTACCGGGAACTGCTCCCAGGCCACCTCGTGGCCCGCTTCGGCCCAGTTCGTCGCAGCGCGAAGATGCAGCGAGACCCGCAGCCAGTACTCGGCCCCCGGCTTGGCGTTCACTGCACCGTAGGGGATCGGGAGCGTAACCTCCTGCCCCACCGGCACCGAAGGCATGGCGATCTGTCCTGAACGCAGTTCCACCCCGTCCTCGGTGAGACTCCAGCGCAGGTCGAACTGCTTGAGATCAGTGGAGAAGTAGCGGTTGCGGATCGTCACCTGTTCCGGTCCGGCCCAGGCGAATTTCACGTACTGGTAGACCTTCTTCACCTCGAACAACTTGGCGGACACCTGCCGGTCGGGCATGACCAGCCCGTTGATGCAGAAATTGCCGTCGTTCGGCGTGTCGCCATAGTCGCCGCCGTAGGCCCAGTACTCCTCGGCCTTGCCGCCCTGCTCGGGTTTGGCGGAGTCGAAATCCAGCCAGAGGACACAGGTCTTACCCGGCTTGCCGTCGCGCTGGCCCAACTGGTCGGCGGGCAGGGCCTCCCGGTAGACGCGCGCGGCCTCGATCCGGCCCGGGAAATGCCGTCCCGTGTGCTGGGAATTGCGCCCCACGTTGACCGGATAGGAACTGCTCTGGATCGCCCCGGCATGGGCCAGTTCCGCCGCCTGCTGGCCGTCGACGAAGAGCCGCAGCATCTGCCCGTCATAGGTCGCGGCCAGATGGTGGGGCTTCCCCTGCCAGTCGGCGGGATAGGGGGCAGAGACCATCACCCAGCCCTCGTCGTAGATGAAGAAGTCCAGCCGGGTCCGGGCCGCCCGCAGCATATACTGCACATCGCCCTTGCCCAGGATGGGGCCGTATTCGTCGGAACCGGTGGGCGTCACCCAGGCTTCGAGGGTCAGGGCCTGCGTGAGGTCCAGGCTCGGACTGTCCTCCACCTCGGCCCAACCGTCAGTCAAGGCCCCATCCACCGCCTTGCCCAGCACCCGGACCCGGAGGTTCTGCGCGCGCTCCGGGGTCACCAGCGCGGCCTCGGTCCGCTTGCGCAGGCCTTGGTCCACCCAGTCCCAGACACAGCCACCGATCAGGCGTGGATAGGTCTCGATGGCATCCCAATACTCCTTCAGGTTGCCGACCGAGTTGCCCATGGCATGGGCATACTCGCACATGACAAAGGGTTTCGGACTGTTCGACTTGCCCTGGGAGATCAGCCCGGCGACGGAGGGGTACATGGTCGAGTCGATATCCGCCGCCTCGTTCATGTGCTGGTAGTGGACCGGACGGGTCGGCTCGGTCGCATGGACATGGTCGCGCATCTTCAGGAAGTTGTCGCCCCGCCCCGCCTCGTTGCCCAGGGACCAGATGATGACCGAGGGATGGTTCTTGTCCCGCTGCACCATGCTGTGGACCCGGTCGATACAGGCCGCCGTCCACTTCGGATCGCTCTTGGGCAAGACATTCAGCCCGCCGTGGGATTCCACGTTGGCTTCGTCGATCAGGTAGATGCCGTACTCGTCGCAGAGGTCGTACCACTTCGGATCGTTGGGATAGTGGCAGGTGCGTACGGTGTTCAGGTTGAACCGCTTCATGAGCAGGATGTCCTGGAGCATCCCCTCCACCGTCACCGCCCGGCCCCGGTCGGGGTCGTGCTCGTGCCGGTTCGCCCCCTTGAGCAGGGTCGGCACACCATTGACCAAAAGTTGCTGGTCGCGGATCTCCACCTTGCGGAAACCGAACCGGCAACGCTCCACCTCCACCACCCTGCCTCCGGCATCGCGCAACGTCAGCAGCAGCGTGTAGAGATTCGGATTCTCGGCGGTCCACTTGCGGGGACTGGGCACCGTGGCGTTCAGTTCGACAGTCTGCTCCAGTCCAGGAGCGACTGGCTGGACCCATCCCCGCGCCAGGGAATCGCCGATCCCCTTCCGCATCTCAGCCTCCGTCTGCAGGTGTAGCTCGATTGTATGGGCCGCCGTCGCGGTGGTCCCGTAGTTGTGCAGCTTGGCGGTCACCGCCAGGGTGGCATCGTGATAGGCCGCGTCGAAGTCGCAGCGGGCGTAGAAGTCCCGCAGGTGCAGCTTCGGGGTGCTGAACAGGTAGACATCGCGGTAGATGCCGCTGAACCGCCACATGTCCTGGTCTTCCAGGTAGCTGCCGTCACTCCAGCGGTAGACCTCCGCCGCCAACAGGTTGCGGCCGGGGACCAGGAACTCGGTGATGTCGAACTCCGCCGGGGTCATGCTACCCTGGCTATAGCCCACCTTCCGGCCATTGAGCCAGAGGTAGAAGGCACTCTTCACCCCGTCGAAATGGACGAACACCTGCCGTCCGTCCCAATCCCTCGGCACCGTGAACGTGGTGCGGTAGGAACCCACCGGATTGCGGTCGGCGGGGATGCTCGGCGGATTGTTGGGGAAGGGATAGCGGACGTTGGTATAGATCGGGATGCCGTAGCCGTGCATCTGCCAGTTGGAGGGAACGGGCAAGCTGTCCCAGCCCGAATCGTCGAAATCGGTCCGGTAGAAATCCACCGGCCGGTCCGCCGGTTTCGGCACCCAGTGGAATCGCCAATCGCCATTGAGCGATTGGTGATAGGGCGACGCCTCCCGCGTGCCCCTGAACGCGCTCCTAACGTCGGCGTAGGGCAACAGCGTGCAATGGGCCTCGGTCTTGCCCTGCCCGATCATCTCCGAGTTGCACCAGTCCTCGGCCGCTGTCGCCGCCAGCGTCCACCCGCAGGTCACCGTCGCCAGAACGCGCCACATCCTCATCGCCATGCCTCCGTTGGGGACTGGACTCCACGCCCCGCAGACCCATGACGGAACCTGCGGGGCGTGGAAAACAACCGGGAGCTCGGCACCTGGCTATTCCGCCAAGCCCTGTTCCTTGAAGATCTGCTGGTAGGTGTCGCGGGTGATCAGCACGCCCGTGGTCCGGGTGTCGAGCGGGGGTTCCACGCCCTCCACGATCCACTGGTACATCATTTCCGCCGTCTGGAAGCCGTGCTGCTTGGCGGAAAGGAGCATGGAGCCCCAGAAGCCGGTGGGCTTGTCGCGCTGGAACTCGTTGATGCAATCGGTGCCGTTGATGCCGATGCCGATGACCGTGTCGGCGTTGAAGCCGCGTCCCTCCAGCGCCCGGATGGCCCCGAGCACGCTGTTGTCGTTCATGCTGCAGACCAGCCAACGCTTCACCTCGGGATGCTGGGTCAGCAGGGAGTTGGTGGCGTCGATGGCGGCTTCCACCTCGGCCTTCTTCTCGGGCGTGCGGAAGATGCGTTCCTTCGGGAAGCCCTTCTCGATCAGTACCTCGATGGCGCCTTCGGTACGCTCGCGGGCGGTTTCCAATTCGTCGAAGGTCACCACGCAGACCGCCGTCTCGGCCGGGTCCCACTTCCGTGCCTGCATCTGCTCGTAGAGATGTCCACCGACCGCCTGACCGATCTTGCGGGCGGAGATGCCGAGGTAATGCACGTCCTCCATCGGGCTGCCGTCGGCCTTCTCGAAGCGGTCGTCCACGCTGATCAGTTTCAGCCCATGGGAGTCCGCCTTGCGGGCGATGGCCGGGCCCAGTTTCACGTCGGGCGTACAGATCACGAAGCCCTTCGCCCCGTTGGCCGCGAGACTGTCGATGGCGGCCAGGGTCTTGTCGCCGTCCATGGCCCCGATCTTGATCAGTTCGAAGCCATACTGCTGGGCCGCCTGGTCGGCGAACTTCCACTCGTTCTGGAACCACGGTTCCTCGGGCTGCTTGACGATGAAACCGATCTTGATCTTCTCGCTGCCCGGCGCGCTCTGTTTCTTGCAGCCGACACCGACCACCAGACCCGCCAGCACCGTCAGACCCACCAGCAACGCGAGGAAACGATTCATCGTCCAGCTCCTTGGCACCAAATCCTGTTACGGGAAGGGAAACGGGAATGTGTCATCCACCGGAGCCGAATATACGGGCGGCTCTGGCCGAGTCAAAACCCGGTGCGGGACCGGCCGCCAACAACCGGAACCCGTCCGCCAGCGGTTGTTTCCTGCCTGGGATTTGGTACAGTACCGGAACGCTTTTTCTTGACAAGGTATTCTGCTATGCGATGTCCCAAGTGTGGTTGCGTGGACGACAAGGTTATCGAGACGCGCGCCTCGCGTGAGGGAGATGTCATTCGCCGCCGCCGCGAATGCGCCCAGTGCCAGTATCGTTTCACGACCCGCGAGACGCTCGGGGTTGGGGAGATGGTGGTGGTGAAGCGCGACGGTTCCCTGGAGGAGTTCGATCCCGAGAAGATCCACGCGGGCATCCGCCATGCCTGCTGGAAACGCACGGTGAGCGCGAAGCAGATCGACCGGGTGGTGATGGACATCACCCGGCGGCTGAACAACCTCCAGCAACGGGAAATCGAGAGCAAGCGCATCGGCGAGTTCGTCATGGAGGCCCTCCAGGAACTGGACGAGGTCGCCTACGTGCGGTTCGCCTCCATCTACCGCCGGTTCCAAGGCATCGGCGAGTTCATCGACGAAGTCCGCAACCTGAGCGAGCGCGGCGACGTTCCCGGCGCCGAGGCCGGCCACGAACCATGATCCGCCTCTTTCCTGGCCATGCTCTGGTGGTGGACGAGATCGGCCACAGCCAGACTCTCGACTTCGACTCCCTGCGGGACGAACTGGCTGGCTGTTTCGCCGAACGGGGAATCGCGGAGACGTGGTTGGCCGAGCACGTGGCCTGCATCGTCGAGGAGCGGGTCCGCGAACGGCACCGCCAGGCTCCCGGCGTGCTCAGCCGCCAGGAGATCGACGAGATGGTTCTGGCCGCCGTGCGCAGCGTGGGTTTCGCCGACGTGGCGGAGCTCTATGCCACCGCCCGGGGGCTTGGCCTTGCCCTGCCCAAACCGACCGGTTCCCTGACCGCCTGCTCCGAGGAGCGGGTGCGGGATCTGCTGGCGCACGGTCTCCAGCTCTCCCCGGCCATCACCGAGCAGATCCTGCCCCAACTGCTCGGCGCGGCGGGGCGTCTGGGTTTGCCCCGGATGAACGATGCCCTGCTGCGCGAACTGGCGCTCCATCTTCTGGCCAGCGACACCCCGGCGGCAGCGGAATCCGCCCACGAGGGGGCGGTACGGCTGTTTGCCGACGAGCATTGGCTGGCCCGCTTCCGGGACGAACCCAGTGGCCTGCTGCTCGACGGCGTGTTCCGCATCCCCCCCGTTTCCGCCGCCCTCCCCCGCGCCCGGATGGAATTCGACATCGCCCGGTTCGGCACCCGGCTAGGCCGATCCCCCCTGCTCGAAATGCAGGTACTGGCCGCCCTCCCCCGCGCTGCCCAGTCCCTGCGGACGCTCCTGGTTGGCGTGCGGACCGACATCTGCGCCTCCCGGCCCTCCGCCGCCGTCCATCCCGCCCACGTCATCCTGCGGGGTAGCCAAGCCCTGCTTGCCCACCAGCTCGAACCGCTGTGCGCCCGGGACGCCCATGCCTTCCTGGCGGATGTGCGCAGGTGTTTCGACCGCGAAGTCTGCGTCGGCCTCGACTTCGAGGTGATCCTCAGCCTACGCTGAGACGGTCGGCCGTCTTTCCGACCGGGTTCCCCGAACGCGGGGGCCATGGTTTCCTCCTCGCGTCGGACGTCCCTGTCGCAGGCTCGTCAAGCCTACCAATCGGCGACCATTCCAGGCCAGTGCCATACCAGTTCCCCGTCATTCGCAGAGTACTGATACCAGTTGGGCAACAACCAGAGAGTATTGGGAAAGTGCCATGGAGTTCTGGTGGCTATACTCTCACAGCCTGCGAATCGGCACCGGACCGGGGTCACGCGGGGAGCGGTCGCGGCCCCGCGACCACGGCGCACAGCGCCGGAACCGCGTCGCCCGTCCCGGAACGTTTGCCGTAGGCGAACCCACCCCTTCCCCGCTTTCCGTCAGGCCAGATCCGGGAGAGGAGGTCGCGGGGCCGCGACCGCTCCCCACCTGGGATTTGCAGGAGTTCCGGCGGAGAATTCCCGACCATGGATGGGGAACCGGGGAAACGTGGGAGGAAAGTGGCCAATCCTCTTCGCACGACGGAAGATTGGTGCGATCCGCCAACCCGGATGTTTCTGGGGCTATCCCGCGCGATCCTGCAAAGGTCCAGAATCCGCAGAGACGGTAGAGGAACTCGTTCCCAACCTGCGGCGCAAAGCGCCCCGGCCGGGGCGCAATGGCTTTCCCCCGACTCCCGGCAGTTCCCCACCACTCTACGCATGATCGCAGAGTGGTGCTAGCGGCCCAAGAGTCGCCGGGAGCGCTGCTTGGCGCGGCCGATAACCAGCCGGCGGCGCTCCTGCTTCTCCAACTGCTTCTGCCCCATGCGGCCGACGGCCCGGCGGAGTTCGCGGCGGGTCTCCTCCGCCGCCGAGAGGGCCAGGCTCGGGGCAGGAGGCAGGAACCACTCCACGATCCGGCCCATCAGCCCCCGCTGCTCGGTCAGAGCGTGGTAGCGCTCGCGAATCGCATCCAGCCGTTGCGGCGGCATCCGGGTCATGCCTTCGATGATGCACAGCCGAAAATGACGCCGGGCTTTGGTTACCTTGCCCAGCTTGCGGGCCGACTCGGCATAGAAATACCGGTACAGGATGTTCTGCGGGGCCTGGGAGACCAGCTTGCCGCAGAGCCGGTGACAATCGTGATAGCGCCGGTCGGCAAACCGGTTCTTGGCCTCGCGGAAGAGCACGAAGATGCGGGTGTTGGTGAGGTCGAGCATGAGGGTCTGGAGGGTGGCGTTGCGGGGCACGTCGTTGCCCACCACCATCTCCTCCAGGATGTCGTCGGCCTGGGTGTCCATGATCGACGGTCCCGTGTCCGGGAACGGGGGCATCGCCTCGCCGGCGGGGATGACCGCCGAGCGCTCGTCGTACTCCCGCCGCCGCTGGGGGTCGGAGAGGAGATCGAAGGCGGCCACCAACTGCTTGAACTCCTCCTCTTTCTCCGCGCTGCCTCCGTGCCGGTCGGGATGGCACTCCTTGGCCCGCCGGTAGTAGGCGCGCTTCAGCTCGTCGAAGCTGGCCTCGCGGTGGACGCCCAGGATTTCGTAGGGATTGGCAGAGGGAAGTCGCATCGTAGGGTACGCTATCGGCGCGAGGCGCGTGCCGCAAGCGGCGGCAATCCGGCCAACGCGAGTTGCCCGACGCTGGCCGCAAGCTATACTGCCAGACGGTACTTGAACTGTTTTCCGCCCACCTTGAGGAAGCATTGGCTATGGCTGGTCACAAGTACAATCTGACTCCGGTTGTTGTCCCCCCGGTCGAGACGCCCTACCGGCGGATCGTCACGTCGCTGCCGGTCCCCGAGTCCCTGCCCATCTTCGAGCGTCTGGCCAAGTACGAGCCGTTGAGCATGCAGGGCCAGCCTCCGGTCATCTGGGACCGGGCCGAGGGCTGCCAGATCCACGACCGCTGGGGGAACATGTGGCTCGACTGGTCGAGCTGCGTCCTGGTCAGCAACGCGGGCCATGGCCGTCCCGAGATCTGCCAGGCCCTGCGCCAGATCATCGACCGGCCCCTGCTGGCAACCTATGTCTTCGCCCACGAGGGTCGCGCGGAACTGTGCGAAATGCTCGCCAAGACCGCCCCCGAAGGGCTGGACAAGGTCTTCCTGCTCTCCACCGGGGCCGAAGCCACCGAGAATGCGGTCAAGCTGGCCCGTACCTACGGCGTGCGCAAAGGCGGCCCCCGCAAGCATGTGATCGTGTCCTTCGGCGGGGCCTTCCATGGCCGGACCCTCGGGGCCCAGATGATCGGCGGCATGCCGAATCTGAAGGAATGGATCGTCGAGCTGCCCTCGGGCTTCGTCAACGTCCCCTTCCCCGACGGTTTCCGCTGCGAGAACACCAGCTTCGACCTCTTCCTCGGCTCGCTCGCCGAACAGGGCATCACGGCGGCGGACGTGGCGGGCGTCATCACCGAGTCCTATCAGGGCATCGGGCCGAATTTCCTGCCCGACGACTATGCCCGCGCCCTCGGCGACTGGTGTCTGGCCAACGACGTGGTCCTGATCATGGACGAGGTGCAGTCCGGTTTCGGCCGGACCGGCAAGTACTACTGCTGGGAGCACTACGACCTGGTTCCCGACCTGATCTGCTGCGGCAAGGGCATCTCCTCCAGCCTGCCCATCTCCGCGGTGATCGGGCGCAACGACATCATGGGCATGTACCCGCCCGGCTCCATGACCAGCACCCATTCGGCCAGCCCGCTGCCGGTCGCGGCGGCTATCGAGAACCTGAAGATCATCGAGCGCGAGAACCTCGTCGCCCGCTCGGCGGCCATGGGCGACATTCTCGGTCCTGCACTAGACCGCATCCAGGCGAAGTATCCCGACTGCATCGGTGCCTCCTTGCACCGGGGCCTGGTGGGGGGCCTGCTCATGGTTATTCCCGGCAGCAAGGATCCCGACGCGGACACGGCCCTCGCCATCAACGAGAAGTGTTTCCAGAAGGGCCTGCTCATGTTTGCTCCGGTCGGGCTTGGCGGGGGCTGCATCAAGATCGCGCCGCCCCTCACCATTCCCGAGGATGCCCTTCGCGAAGGCATCGCCGTGCTTGAAGAAGCCTGCGACGAAGTGCTCGGCTAGAGGAAAACGCCACCATGGACGCCATCATCCGGGATATCCTGGCCCGGGTCGCCGCGCCCGCGACCCGCGAATACGTGCGCAACCTGCTGCTCGAAATCTGCGCCATCGACACCACGCCCTACCCGGATGTGGCCCGGATGCGCGCGGCCGAGGATGCGGTGTTCTCCGTTCTCGAACGGGAGCTGGACACCATCGCTCTGCCCGGTGCCCGGCGGGAACGCCGCGCGGTCGATCCCGCCATCGCCCGGCACCCGGCTTTCTCCCTGCTCCACTTCACCAAGACCGAGGACCGGCCCCAGGGCCTCCCTCCCGAGGACGTCTACGCCGACCGGGGCAACCTGCTGTATTTCGTGCCGGGCAAGGACGGCTACGAGGGACCGGATGGCGTCGGCGTGAATGCCCATATCGATGTGGTCAAACCCTATATTCCGCCCCGCGATGCCGGGGATATTCTCTACGGCCGGGGCGTCTGCGACGACAAGGGGGCCATCGTCGCCATGGTCGCCGCCCTGCGGGTTCTCGCCGAGGCGCTCCAGCAGGGCAAGGGGCAACTGGCGCGGAACCTGGTCAACATGTTCGTCATCGAGGAGGAGACCGGGGGCAATGGTTCCCTGTCGCTGGCCCTCGACCAAAGTCTCCGCCAACTCTATGGCTCCCTCCTGGTCCTCGAATGCGCGGGCAACGACATCCATCCGGCCAACCGGGGCGCGGTCTGGTACAAGGCCACCCTCTCCTGCCACGAGGCCAACCTCTGCGAGATGTCCGCCTATGTGATCGAGCAGATGGAACGGGAAGGCCGCGCGATCCGGGCCGAGAGCCGCCATGCCCTCTTCCCCCAGCGCCCGGTCCAAACCTGCCACGGGATGATCGGCCATTACGGCGAGCATCCGAGCCGCATCTGTGGCGAGGTGGCCTTCGACATCCTCCTTACCGGCACGGTGGACGACCGGACGACTGCCTGTCTCACCGACTGCATCGAGGCGGCGTTGGCCGAATACACCGCCGTCTACGGCGACAAGACCCAGGCCATCGACCAGACCACCGGCCAGCCCAAGGTGGACCACCACTACGACCTAGTCCGCACCGAGGCGGGCTTCCGCTGCGCGGTCCACGGCTCCACCGGCCACATGGGGTCCATCCTCGAGAACGACGGGGCCATCACCAAGATGGCCGCCTTCGTACGGGCCATCGTGCGTTCCCGGCCGCAACTCGAACGGCTTCTCCGGGGCACGGTCCGTCTGGCTCTGGCCGACGAGGCACCGAGCGAATGTCTTGTCCTCGAAGGGGGCCAGGGATTTGTCCCCACCCATGCCATCGAGGAGGTCATGGACCGCGTTGCCCGGGCCGCCCGCAACGGAGCCGCAAACTATCTCCGCCTGATCGGCCACTGCCGCTGCCTGCCCCAGGTGGATGTCACCTACGAGAAGTTGCACAACGCGGCCTTCGACGGCGATCCGGCCTCCCCCGCCATGCGCGCCGCCATCGCGGCCGCCAAGGATAGCGGTATCTGGCGCGACCAGGAGATCAAGGGCTGGACCGTCTCCTGCGACGCCCGGCTCTTCGCCACCGAACACCCCGGCCTCCCCGTCGTCACCAGCGGGGCCGGCCTCCTGCAATACGCCCACGGCGACGCCGAGCAGATCCGTCTGGACGACCTCGTGGCCAGCGTCGGCTTCCTCGCCGTCTATCTGCTGCGGCAAGCCGGACTGGCGGGTTAGTTCGTAGTCCAGGCCTATGGGAGCCAACAAACTAACCGCACGTCAAGGAAAGCTTCCCCGTTCGTAGTCCAGGCTTATGGGAGCCAACAAACTAACTGCATGTCAAGGGAAGCTCCCCCGTTCGTAGTCCAGGCTTTAGCCTGTTCATTTTCCTGCCCGATCCACAGGACAACAGGCCAAAGCCTGGACTACGAACGGATCGCCCACATGCCAGGTTGTTTTGCTGATGACCGTCAGGCTGGATTACTGATGCGCCTCGTCGCCGGAACCCGCAGCGTGTTGCGGAGAG
>QKCY01000195.1 GCA_003245525.1 Victivallales bacterium
ACCAGAACGACTTCCCGTCTACAGACATCGTGACTGTCTCGATGTACTTGCCGTGCGTTTCGACACGGAACTTCCGCCCGTCTTTGTCAGTTCCTAAGTACTCCCAGCTACCCACCCGCCTATTGTCCGTCGCGCTCCATATCGATCCGTCCGGTCTGTGGAACCGATCGAATTGCTCAAGCCACATCCAGTGCCCGCACATGGCGCTCATCGCCTCCACCGTCTCCTTCTCCCCCCTGGCGGCTTTGGCCTCTTCGATGCGGTTGGCGGCGACGAGGGTTTTCTCGAGCTTCTCGAGGGAGTCGAGGTATTGTTTGCGGAGGGCGGCGAGGCTTTCGCCGAGTTCCTTGTCGGCCTTGTCCTCGGCCTGGCGGGCGGCCCATTGGATGCGGCGGAGGTGGGCGAACTCCTTGGCGGCCGGCTCGGTGGGCGCGCTGCCGCCCGCGTCGAGGCGCTTCTGCTCGGCCTCGATGGCCAGCACGTAGTCCAGGTTTCCCTGTTGGCGCACGTTGGCGAGGAGGGTTCCGAGTTCGGCCTTGTAGGCGGCGAGGGTCTTGCCGACGGCTTCGTCGCGGGTGGCCGTCAAGGCTGCCCGCCTGGTCTCGTAGGCGGTCTTCAGGTTGGCGAGGGTGTTGTCCCCGTCGGCCGCGATGGCCCCGGCTCCCAGCAGGACGAAGGACAGAAGGCAGAGCGTCTTCATGGCGGGCTTCTCCAGACTGTCTCGAAGGGGTACGCAACCTAGTATACCCGGAGGCGGGGAGGGAGGCAATTTCCACCATGGCGGCAGAGCGGATTCGCAACGCCCGACTGACGATCTATACTAGTTCCGCGTCGTCCGTAGAGTACTGATCTGCCGGACCGGGTGTTACCGGTTCCGCCCTGCGAGAGCGTACCGGGCCGCGGTGTCGGCAGCGACGGCGGGGGAAGTTGGTTCCAGCCCGCGGCCCGAGGCCACCTTGGCGTGCGGCGCTCCGCGCCGCTTTCCGTCCATGCTCGCCTCTGCCTCCGGGTGGGAGTAGGGGACCGGGAACTGGCGCGCCCCGCGTGGGGTGCAATGCCCCTCCGTCCGACTCGCAGGTATTGCCCAAAGCTCTACGCACGGTCCAAAACTGGCATTACAGTATGAGTTTCGCCATTGTGGGGGCGTTGTATGAAGACATTGACGCGGTTTCTGGTCCGGAAAGCGATCCCGAACTGGGATCGGACCAGTGACCTAAAGGTTCGCGCCCAGTATGGGCAGTTCGAAGGCGGCGTGAGCATCGTGGTCAACACGGTGCTCTTCGCCATCAAGCTCGCGGTCGGGCTGCTGATCGGCAGCGTGTCCCTGATCGCGGACTCGATCCACACGATTTCCGATTCGCTCACCTCGGTGGTGATCATCATCGGGATGCACGCGGCGGCGCGGCCGAGCGACCGGCACCATCCCTACGGGCATGCCCGGTTGGAGGCGGTGGCGGCGCTGGTGGTGGCGGTGTTGCTCTTTGTGGGCGGCATCGAGCTGCTGATCCATGGTGTGAAGCGGCTGTATGCCCCCGGGGTGTCAGCCGTTCCGGCCTGGGCGGTGGCGGTGGCGGCCTCCACCGTGCTGGTCAAGGAGCTGATGGCCCGGTTCGCCTACGAACTTGGGGCGATGATCGATTCGCAGGCTCTGCGGGCCGATGGCATGCATCACCGCAGCGATGCCTTCTCTACGGTGCTGGTGGTCCTGGCCCTGGTGGCTTCGCAACTGGGCTACACAATGGTGGACGGCATCGCGGGCATTCTGGTGGCCTTCTTCATCCTGTGGTCGGCCTGGGAGGTGGCGCGGGATTCCGTGACCCCCCTGCTGGGGGCGGCACCGAGCGAGGCGCTGCTGGTCGACGTGCAGGCGGCGGCCCGGGTCTCGCCGGAGATCCTGGGCATCCATGACATCGTGATCCACACCTACGGCGACGAGCGCTTTGTTTCGCTCCACCTGGAGGTCCCTTCCAGCATGTCGGGCATGGAGATGCACGACATGGCGGAGGAGGCGGAGGCGGCCGTGGTGGCGAAGGTGGGTGGGCATTGCACGGTCCATATGGACCCGCTGAACCGCGACCATCCCCACTACCAGGACGTGGCCGAGGCGCTGGCGGGGTTCGTGTTGGAGGAGCCGCATGTGGAGGCGTTCCACGATCTGCGCATGATGGGGCACGAACGCCACTCGAAGGCGGTGTTCGACGTGGTGCTCTCTCCCGACTGCGACGAGCAGCAGCGGCAGGATGCGGTGGAGCACCTGCGGCGGCGGTTCCGTGAGCGCTTCCCGAAGATGCTGGTGGCGGTGAACGCCGAGCCGCGCTACGCCTATACCGTGCGGGAAGAGGGCTTGCTAGGCTGACCGGCCTCTACTGGGCCGCGCCGAGGTCGCGGATGGCGTGGGCGCGAGGAAGGGCGGAGTGGACGGGGTGTCGCCGGGGGGGGGAGGCGAAGAGGTGGACAGGGTGGACGGGACTGACACCCGACCGAACCAAGCCCTTTCTGCCCACGCATGGCGGCAGGCGGGACGCCTGCGCTACGGGCGCCAACCATCCCCGGCGGCAGGCGGGACGCCTGCGCCACGGGGTTGCGGCTCGACCTGGCACTTGGCCGAGCCGCCGGGCCTGTCCACCATGTCCACATCGTCTGCCGCGTCCACTCTTCTGGCATTCCGCCCCGGCGGGGATACTCTTTTCGCTCAGAACCTGTCATGGAGCCGCCCAATGCCCGAACCCGCGATTTCCCCTTTCGTTCCCCGCGCCGAACTGTCCTGGCGGCTGGATCGCCTGCGTGCCGCCCTGGCTGCGACCTCTCCGGAGTGGCGCTTGGCGGCGGTGATGCATCCGGTGAACCTCTACTACCTCACCGGGGCGATGCCGAACGGGGTGTTGTTGATTCCCCGCGACGGCGAGGCGGTGCTGTTTGCCCGTCGGGCCTATTCCCGCGCCTTGGAGGAGAGCGCGTTCCCGGACATTCGTCCGATGCGGGGATTCCGCGATGCCGCGGCGATGATCGGGAGTATGCCGGAGACGATCCACGTCGAGCGCGAGATGATCCCGGTGGCCCATCTGGAGCGGTTCGCCAAGTATTTCCCGGCGCAGGAGTTCGCGGGACTGGATCGGGCGTTGGGAACGGCCCGGTCGGTGAAGAGTGCCTTTGAGCTAGAGCTGATGACTCGTTGCGGTACCATCCACCGGCAGGCCTTCGAGGAGACCATCCCCACGCTGCTGCGCTACGGCATGACCGAGGCGGAGTTCGCCACGGATCTGCTGGCGGCCATGCTGGCGGCGGGGCACGACGGGGTCTGCCGCATCGCCATGTTCGGCGGGGAGCTGTTTCTGGGCAGTGTCTGTTTCGGCGAGAACTCGCTGGTCGCGAATCCCTTCGACGGCCCGGACGGGGTCCGTGGCTTTGGGCCGGGCGTGCCGCTCTTCGGCAGCCGCGAACGCCGCCTCAAGCCCGGCGACCTGGTGTTCGTCGATTGCGGCTGCTGTGTCGCGGGCTACCACACGGACAAGACCATCGTCTACTCCTGCGGCGAGCCGGCTCCCGAGGTGGCCGCCGCCCATGCCCGCTGCGTGGCCGTGCAGGAGGCCGCCGCCGCGCTCTTGCGGCCCGGGGTGCTGGCGTCGGCGGTCTACGAGGAGACCGTGGGTCTGCTGGACGAGGACTTCCGCGAGAATTTCATGGGCTACGGCGACCAGGGCGTGCGCTTCCTCGGCCACGGCATCGGCCTGCACATCGACGAGCTACCGGTCCTGGCCAAGGGCTTCGACGTGCCGCTGGAAGCGAACATGACCATCGCCATGGAGCCCAAGAAGGGGCTGGACGGCGTGGGCATGGTCGGGGTCGAGGACACCTTCGTGGTGACCCCGTCCGGCGGTCGTTCGCTCACCGGCGGCCTGCCCGAACTGCGCGTGGTGGCACCGTCACCCGCGTTGTGAACGGACGGCAGGTATCCTGTCGGGCGACATGCTCCGCGCCCGGGGCCAGGCGCTTCTCCATCACGCCAGTTCGTGGAGAAGCGGCGGGCCGCCGCCGCGAAGCGCATCGCCAGCATCCCGATCTGGGCGCTTGGGGCCAACCGCGGACCACGGACGACTGACGATTGGCCAGCCCTACCGGTCGCTTTTGCCGAGCGGATAGGGCAGCGCGTCCAGCTCGTTCCGGTTAAGGGCGGTGAGCAGCGAACCGAAGTGGTACAGCTCCCGCAGGCTGCCGTCGACCAGCGAGACGAGGAAGAGCTGGGTGAGGACTGCCAGCAGGGAATCCTTGATGCTGCACGGATGCACCCGCTCCTCGGCGTTCAGCTTGGTCAACCGCCAGCCCTCGGTGGGTTCCACCAGGGTGTGGTCGGCATCGAGCAGGCAGAAGCGGCCGTTGCGCAGGACGATGGTGGCGGGCCAGTGCTCGCCTGCGGCCTGTTGCGCGATGGCGCAAAGCAGGGCGGCGCTGCCGGTGCCTTCCTCCAGAATCCGGTCCACCAGGTAGAGATCCACGTCGAGGATCTCCTCGGAGGGCACCCGCAGTTCGCGGTCCTTCATCACCTTGGCCACATGGGCCGCGCCGGGGTCGCCGGCGGCGATGGCCTTGGTCAGGGTCTCGATCTCGCGCTCGATGAACTCGATGTTCACGGCGGAATCGTAGAGCACGTTGATGGCCACGATGCCGCGCCAGAGGGTAAGGCTGCCGTCGGCGAGGGCGTGCAGGAACTCGTCGCGCATGCGCCGCCGCACCAGGATGGTGCTGAGCTGGTGGATGCGCTGCCGCAGTTGCGGGTCCTGGGACTCCTGATGCTCGGCGATGGTCTCGTCGGCTTCGTGGCCAAGCTGCAGGAACTGCTCCATCGCCAGCGAGGCGATTTTCACATCGTCGTCCTGCAGGAGAGTCAGAAGGGCGGATATCCGCTCGTTATTCACGGGCCTCGGTCTGTTCATATTGCCTAGTCTTTGCCAGTATACCGGTAATATAGGCTCTGGTACTCCGGATCATAACTCCTTCGACTGGAAGTTCGCTGCCCGGATCGAGCGGAGCCCATTTCTCGGCCCGGCTCGGTCCGGCATTGTACTCCGAAAGAGCTAGCAATTCCATAGACTCGTAGCCACGCCAACGGTTCATGGCCCGCGCCAGATACCAGGTGCCGATCTCCACATTCAGCCGGGGATCGAACCAGAGCAGCCGCTCGGGAAGGGGACGGGAATGGGCGTTGGCCCACTCCTGGATCGCCCCTTCGGTGAGCTGCATGAGGCCCGCCTCGCCCTTGCCCCCCACGGTCTCGGGCAGGAAGCGGCTCTCCTTCCAGATGACCGCCTTCACGAAGGCGGCGGAGACTCCGTGGCGGTTGGCCGCCTCGCGGATCAGGGGATCGTAGCGGTCGGGATCGGCCTGGGAACGGCGGTAGGCGCGGCGGAACCGGGGTACATGCTGGATGGCGTGCCACCCGCCCCAGGCCAGGGCCGCCAGGGCGACGAGGACCAGGAGGAGATAGCCAATCCATCTCCCGCGTCGCGCGGATCGCGCCCCGTCCGGCCGCAGCACGTTCATGGGTGGGTCATGGTCTCCTGCCACAGCACTTCTTGAATTTGCGGCCGCTGCCGCAGGGGCAGGTGTCGTTCCGTCCCGGCAGCGGCTGTCCCTGGGCGAGGCGCTGGTGCAGGAGAGCCCGGCGGCGTTCCTCCCGCACCTGCTCCGCGAGCAGTTCGAACCGGCTCATGGTATGGGCGTAGAAGAGCTTCCAGCCCGGGCAGAGGTCGCTGAGCCGCCGGGGATCGCCCCCGCCGGTGCAGAGGCGGTGCTTCAGGCAGTCGCCCTGGCAGATCCACCCCCATTCGCAGGTGTCGCACGCCTGGTTCCAGCAGGATTTCTGGCGGCCGAAGTTGGCGTAGACCGGGGAGTCCTGCATGGTCTCGAAGGCGTCGCTGGCCACGTTCCCCAGGCGCAGGCGCTTCTCCACGAAGAAGTCGCAGGGGAACACGTCGCCGTTGTACTCCACCACGAAGTACTGGCGGCAGTCGCCGCCCATGGGACAGACGTTGCGCACCCCGTCCACCAGCAGGGCGAGGACGGCGTCGAAGAGCCGGATGGAGACCCGGCGGGTGTCGTGGCGGTACCATGCGTCGAAGATGTGGCAGAGGAACTCCCCCCACTCCTCGCCGCTGGTGGAGAAGGGCATGACGTGGCGGTTCTCGTCGGGTTCCACGCAGGGAATGTACTGGTGGTAGAGGAACCCGTGGTCGCAGAGGTAGTGGTAGGTCTGGACCGGCTCCTTGACGTTGGCCTCGTTGACCAGGGTCAGGATGTTGAATTCGGCGTGGTGTTCCTTGAGGGTGCGGATGCCTCGCAGCACATCCTCGTGGGAGCCGCCGCCGCCCAGCTTGTGGCGGTACTTGTCGTGCAGGTAGCGGGGACCGTCCAGGCTGACCCCGGTCAGGAAATGGTACTCGGCCAGATGCCGGGCGAGGTCGGGGGTGATGAGGGTGGCGTTGGTCTGCAGGCCGTTGGCCACGCTGGCCCCGTTGCGCCCGAACTTCTGCTGGTACTCCACCACCCGGCGGAAGAAATCGACGCCCATCAGAGTGGGCTCGCCGCCCTGCCAGCCGATCTGGTAGGAGGGCTGCTCGGTACCCATGTAGCGCTGGATCATGGCGCGCAGCGTGGCGTCGCTCATCCGGTGCCGCTTCTCCTCGGGGTAGAAGGAGCAGTGGCCGAGGTAGAAGCAGTACTGGCACCGCAGATTGCAGTCGGCGGAGGCCGGTTTGACGAGCAGCGAGAAGGGACGGGGCATGGATTGCAGCCTACTGGGTGAATGTCGGTTGTGGCAAGATAGCAAGACGGCGGGGAACCGGCAAGGCCGACCGGCAACCTGTGTGGCAGTTGCCAACAATAAGCGGCACCGGCTGCCGTTTTTCGCATAGAACTTGGCCCACCGTGGGGGGGCGGGGTTCGCCAAGTCAACACTTTCACCAAGGAGACTTCACATGGAACGCTGGATTCGCTCGGCTCTCGCTCTGCTCGCGGCCCTGGCCCTGGTGGCCCAGGCCCAACCCGAAGGCAAGAAAGGCGACAAGGCCCGTGCCGGCGGCGGCGACCGGGGCAACATGGCCCAAGCCGACCAGAATGGCGACGGCCAGGTGGACGAAGCCGAAGCCGAGCAGTTCGCCCAGACCCGCCTCGACCACATCAAGCAGGGCCTTGAGACTCTGGTCAAGAAGTTCGACGCCAATGGCGACGGCACGCTCGATGCCGACGAGCAGGCGAAGATGAAGAACGAGGTGGCCGAGCGGGGCGGCCGCGATGTGAACGGCATGCTGAAGCGCTTCGACAAGGACGGCGACTTCAAGCTGTCCGAAGCCGAGGAAGCCGAGGCCGTGAAGGGCTTCGTCGCCCAGGCCAAGCGCGGCGGCAACGAGGGTGGCCAGAAGGCGGGACGGGAAGGCCAGCGGCGCATGGAGCCGACCGATCCCGACACCAACGGCGACGGGATCGTGGACGAGCAGGAGGCCCGGGTCGAGGCCGAACGCCGGGTCGAGATGGCCCGCAAGCAGTTGGAGATGTTCAAGCAGCGCCAGGCCCAGAACCCCGACGTGAAGATGCCCGGCTTCATGGCCCTCGTCGATCCCAATCAGGACGGCGAACTGAGCGGCGAAGAGGCCAACGCGATCATCGAGCGGGTCATGGCCGAGTTCGAGCAGCGCAACGAGCTGGTGCTGAAGATCTTCGACGACAACAAGGACGGCCTCCTCGATGCCGGGGAACTGGTCGCGGCCAAGAAGGCCTTCGAGTACCAGAAGGAGACCCAGCGGCTGACCATGGAACGCTTCGGCATGGGCGGCGGCCAGCGCGGCCAGCGCGGTGACCAGGGCGGCCAGCGTGGCCAGCGCGGCGACCAGGGTGGCCAGCGGGCCCAGCGCGGCGACAAGGAGCGGTAGGCGTTCATCTCCCGGTCGCTCGAGCTACCACCGAAAAGAGGCCCGCAGGAGATCTCCTGCGGGCCTTTCCATTGTCAGGGCAAAGGGGCTAGCGCTGGGCGGCGGCCACCCGGTCGCGCACCTGCGCCTCGTAGGCATCCAGATCGGCGATCGGCTTGCAGGCCATGCCCGTGGCCATGGCGGCCTCGGCCACCTTGCGGGCCACCCGTGGCACGACGCGGGGATCGAAGGGCTTCGGGATGACGTAGGTGGGCTTCACCGGGCAAGCCCCGTCGAACATGCCGTTGGCGGCGTCCTGCGGGTAGGCCTTGGTCAGATAGGCCTTGATGTCCTCCGGGACCTCCTCGCGGGCGATCTCGGCGAGGGCGTGGGCGGCGGCCAGCTTCATGGCCTCGTTGATGTCGGTGGAACGGGTGTCCAAGGCGCCGCGGAAGATGCCGGGGAAGCCGAGCACGTTGTTCACCTGGTTCGGGAAGTCCGTACGGCCGGTGCCGACCACGGCGGCGCCCGCCTCGTAGGCGTCGGCCGGGAAGATCTCGGGAGTCGGGTTGGCCATGGCGAAGATGATGGCCTTCGGGGCCATGCTGGCGACCATTTCCTTGGTCACGCAGTTGGCCACGGAGACGCCGAGGAAGACGTCGGCCCCGACCAGAGCGTCCGCCAGCGTGCGGGCGGTGGTGTCGTTGGCGAGGGCTTCCTTCTGCGGGTTCATGCCGGAGGTGCGGCCCTTGTAGACGACGCCCTTGGAATCGCAGATGATGACGTTCTCGCGCTTCACGCCGGCGGAGATGTAGAACTCGATGCAGGCAATGCCCGCCGCGCCCGCGCCGTTGACCACGACCTTGATGTCCTCGATCTTCTTGTCCACGAAGGGCAAGGCGTTGAGGATGCCGGCCAGGGAGATGATGGCGGTGCCGTGCTGGTCGTCGTGGAAGACCGGGATGCCCATGCGCTGCTTGAGGGTGGTCTCGATCTCGAAACAGGCCGGGGCACCGATGTCTTCGAGGTTGATCCCGCCGAAGGTGGGTTCCAGGGCGGCGGTCAGCTCGATAACCTTGGCCGGATCGGTCTTGCCGTCGGGCAGGAAGACGTTGCGCACGCAGAGCGGGAAGGCGTCGATGTCGGCGAACCGCTTGAAGAGGACGGCCTTGCCCTCCATCACGGGGAGGCCGGCTTCGGGGCCGATATTGCCCAGGCCGAGGACGGCGGTGCCGTCGCTGACCACGGCCACCATGTTGCCCTTGGCGGTGTAGTCCCACACCGTCTCCGGCTTCTCGTGGATCTCCAGGCAGGGCTGGGCCACGCCGGGGGTGTAGGCGAGCGACAGGTCCTTCGCCGTCTCGCAGGGAGTGGTGGTGCGCAAGCCGATCTTGCCGGGGGTCGGGTTGGCGTGGTACGCCAAGGCGCGGGCTTTCAGGTCGTCCATAGGAGAGGTCCTGGTTAAGGTTCGGGAATGGAGCGCGAAATATCGATACTATAGGACCTGCGCCGCCGATTGCGCGTCAGTCGCGGGCGATCAGGCGGGGGACGCCGGTATGGCTGGCGTGGAGGCAGGCGATGCCCTGGTCGCGTTCGTCGAGAACCCGGAACCCGTGCTCTTGCAGGCAGGTACGCAAGGCGGCGATGTTCTGGACGCTGCTGCTGGCAATGTCCACCGCGCCCCCGTAGAGATGGTCCGAGATATAGCCGCTCTCGCGGGTGCGGAGGATCTCGTACACCTCGTCTGCGTTGGGGTCGCGCCCCTCCCGCTGGCGGAATTCGCCGATGGACTGCACATAGCAGGGCATCCCGTGCCGCCCGTACAGACCCACCAGTTGGTCCTGCGAGAAATCCGCCATCAGCTCCGCCTGCCGCCGTAGCGTGCGTCGGCCCGACGTGACGACGACGGCTTCGTCACCGGTCGCCTCCGCATAGTCCGCCATTGCCGCGTCGAGGTCCCGCAACAGGACTGGAGCCAGCCCGTCGCGGGAGCAGTTCCAGACCAGAATGGGCGATGAGGAGCGCATCAGGCAGCAACCCGCGAGCAGCAGGAACAGACCGGATTGGAGACAGGCGCGAAGGAAGGGCATGATCGGGCTAGGCGAGTTCGTGGCCGTCCATGGTGCCGACTTGGATCTGGAGTTCCTCGCGGTGCATGATCTTGTCCACCTTGCCGTCGAGAATCCAGAGGACCCGGTCGGAGTTGCTGAGCATCTTCATGTCGTGGGTGGCCGAGATGATGGTGACGCCCTGCTCCTCCTTGAGCTGGTTGAGGAGGCTGATGATCTCCTGCCCGGTCTTGAGGTCGAGGTTGCCGGTGGGCTCGTCGGCCAGGATGAGCTTGGGCCGGTTGGCGAGGGCGCGGGCCACGGCGACGCGCTGCTGCTGGCCGCCGGAGAGTTCGAAGGGGTGGTGGTGGACCCGCTCGCCCAGGCCCACGATGGCCAGGGTCTCGGCAGCGCGGGCCTCGGCCTCGTCGATGGGCACACCCGAGAAGATGAGGGGAAGGGAGACGTTCTGGCAGGCGCTCATCACCGGGATCAGATTGAAGGTCTGGAAGATGTAGCCGATGTTGTGGCAGCGGAGGAAGGCCTGCTGGCGCTCGGAGAGCTTGGAGATGTCCTCCCCGTTCATGTAGATCTTGCCGCCGGTAGGCCGGTCGAGACCGCCGATCATGTTGAAGAAGGTGGACTTGCCGGAGCCGGAGGGGCCCATGATGGAGAGGAACTCGCCCTCGTAGATGTCGGCGGTGATCCCGTCGAGGGCCTTCACCGTCTCGTCGCCGAGGCGGTAGTGGCGGGTGACCTGGTCGGTGTGGATGAGGACCTTGCGCTCAGTCATGGGACAGCTCCCCGACCTGGATCTTGATGTTGGCGCGGTCCTCGACGCGGTCGCACATGCCGTCGCGAATCCAGACGACGCGATCGCACTTGTCGAGCATCTTCATGTCGTGGGTGGCGCAGATGACGGTGACGTTGAGGTCGCGGCAGAGGCCGACGAGGAGGTCGATGATTTCCTGGCCCGTCTTGGTGTCGAGGTTGGCGGTGGGCTCGTCGGCGAGGAGGATGGCGGGCTGGTTGGCCAGGGCGCGGGCCACCGCGATGCGCTGCTGCTGGCCGCCCGACATCTGGGGCGGCTTGTGGGTCAGCCGGTGGCCGAGGCCCACCTGGCGGAGGATCGCGCAGGAGCGGTCGAAGGCCTCCTCGCTGGGCACGCCGGCGAAGGTCATGGGCAGCATCACGTTCTCGACGCAGGTCATCACCGGGATGAGGTTGAAGGACTGGAAGATGTAGCCGATCTTGCGGCAGCGGAGCCAGGCCAGCTCGTAGGCGTCGAGCTGGGCAATGTCCACCTCGTCGATGAAGACCTTGCCGCCCGAGGGCTTGTCGAGCCCCCCGATCATGTTGAAGAAGGTGGACTTGCCGGAGCCCGAGGGTCCCATGATGGCCAGGAACTCGCCCTCGAAGATGGAGAGCCCCACCCCGCGCAGGGCGTGGACCTCGATCTTGCCCATCTTGTAGACCTTGCGCACGTCGTGCGTCTGCACGATCACGCGGCGCGTGTCCGTGCGGTTCTCGAAGAACAGGAATTCCTGGACTTCCTGGGGCGAGAGCGATGTGGTTTCGACCATGGATTCCCTCGGTGGACCTGGGGCCAAACGGGAACGGACGGGCCCGGCAGGCACGCCGGGAGCAGTTATATGATACGGCAGGAACGGACTGTCAAGCCCCGCCATTGGGATTTGCCCCAACCAAGCCCCGGTTGCTTCGGGCATTCGGCAGTGCCATTGGGTCCCTTGACCTGGCCAGATGGTGCCGGAAGGAACCCGGAGGGGGTGTCTTGAACCGCCAAAGCAGCCATTGGGCGCAACCAGATGGGGTTCTCGCGCAGAGGCGCGGAGGCGCAGGGGGAATGCAGGAATAGAGACCAACTGGCTGGGGAATCCTCCGGTCTTCATCTCTGCGTCTCCGCGCCTCTGCGCGAGGCTTTCCTATCGGAGAAGGAGAGTCTGGGCGGAAATAGTACGGATTGTGGCTGTTCCCTGATTCCGGCCTGAAAGGCCGCCGGAGCAGAGCCCAGGGCGTGTCCCTCTCCGGAACTCAGGCCAGCGGCCTGCGGCTTCGGGGGGGCAGTAACTCCATGCACTCTCCGCCGCAAAGCAACGGGTCCATCTGCGGCGGCGGTTGGCCGTCCGCCGCGTGGCGTGGATTCCTGCCTGCGTCAGTCATTCCAGTTCATCAAATACACGCGATTCCTGCTCGCCGAGTAACCGACGAAGAGGTGTTTCACATAGTAGATCTCATCGAGTTCGCTGAAGCTGCCGAACCAGTATCGGGCATCCCATTTCTCCTGTCCTGGCATCCCCAGCACATAATCGGGGATTGCTGCCGGGTCCGCTGCGGCAGGCAGTTTGTTTTCCTTTACATAGACAGCGAGGAATTCCCTCGCCCGGTCGGGCGGAAGCACGAAGGACAAGACCATCGTGACCCGGTGCATCACCGGGTTCCTGCCGGGCATGAAACGGGCGGCAAGAAGGGCGATGAGGGTCATGAAGACGACCCCCGTCAGGATCAGCCATGCTCTGGCACGTCTCGCTCGCGTTCCGGTTACTCCTGGACCCTGTCGATCCTGATGATCGTGAGCTTCATCCGCCCGTCTTCCCGCGGGCTTTCCGCGCTCAAGATGGTGTCCTGCCCCATGGGAACAGCCAGCGAGGTTTGGCACGACCAGCAAGACGACGCCTCGCCCGGGATTGTCCCTGCTGCGTTGAGACTGATACTCACCCCTACCGGGAGAGCCTTCTCCGCCGCTTTGCCGACTCGGTACCGGACCTCGACCTTGGTGCGGCCGATCTTGACCGTGTTCTCCAGTACCTGTTCCTCTGTCACGGTGACTTCGTGCGAGAAGAGCACGTCCCCCGCCTTCAGGTCGCCGAGTGGCACTTGACCGGTCGCAACCTGCTCTACGGTGATGCCAGCAGGCATGGTGAATTCCTGCTGCCTGACCTGAATCCGGTAGTCGTCGGCTGACAGGAAACCGAAGCAGACGAGCAGTGCGAAACAGGACACTCTTCCGGGTATGGAGACCATTGACAGACCCTCCTCAGTGGTTTGCGGGCAGGCTATTATGACGACGCCTGTAGGAAATGGGATATTGGCCGCGCTCCGGCTACGGAGTGCGTGGACTGGTATCTCGTGGCCGGAGCCGCTGGCTCCGGTGGGGTGGGAAGCCCGGAGCGGGACGCTCCGGCCACGGAGTGCGTGGACTGGTATTTCGTGGCCGGAGCCGCTGGCTCCGGTAGGGTGGAAAGCCCGGAGCGGGACGCTCCGGCCACGGAGTGCGTGAGCCGCTGGCTCCGGCGGGGTGGGAGGGCCCGGAGCGGGACGCTCCGGCCACGGAATGCATGGGCCGTTGGCTCCGGTGGGGGGGGAGGGCCCGGAGCGGGACGCTCTGGCTACGGGGGGCTGGAGGCGGTCCCTTCTGCTTGTCCCGGTTTGGCCTGTGCGGTACATTCCGCCAGCGGGTGCCAGGAGATGGCCACCGCTGGTCTGCTCGATGGCGAGTCCGGCAGATGGAAAGGGTTGCCTGAATGGGTTGCGGTCTGCTTCGCATTGGCGTTCTCGTAGTCGTGTTGCTGGCGAGATGCCTGTATGCCGGGGAACCGGAACAAGGCGTGCCGGCAGTCGCGCCACGGGCGGTTCCCTGGTGGGATGACTTCCCGACGATTGTCCAGAGTGGCGACGCGGACCTCGCGGCGAGGACGCACGCGGTCGCGGCGCTATGCGGGGCGGCGGACGATCCCTGCTGGGGGATATTCGCGCAGCGGACCCGGTTCGCCTCCGCCCCGGAACGGGTTCGGGATCTGCATAGTCGGGGCCTCAAGGCGCTGACCTGGCTGGAGGGATTCGGCACCACCCAGGCGTACATCGTCCAACTGCGCCGCAACGAGGACGGTACTTGGCTGACGCAGCCGTCCGACCCGACCCTGACGCGGGTGTGCCGCAAT
>QKCY01000417.1 GCA_003245525.1 Victivallales bacterium
GGGCAGCTCGGCGGTGGACATGCGCTGCCAATGGTCGCGATGGGCCTGCATGACCTTGTCGTACTCCTCGAACTCGGGATCGCGGGCCCCGCTGCTACTGATGTTGTACCGGGCCGTACTAGCGAATCCGGCTGCCTTCAGTTCCGGCACTTGCTCGGGAATCGAGGCCATGGCACCCCAGTGCATGGGCGGCAGTCCGGCGGCGGCCAGCTTGGCGTCGATCTCCGCGAAGAGCGCGCGCGTGGCCTCGGCACCGCCGATTTCCTTCACGAAGCGGGGAGCCTGGTAGATGTTGAAGAACAACCCGCCATCCACGCGCCAGTAGTTGGGTTCGCGGAAGTAGTGCTCGATGCAGTAGTCGATGACGCGATGCAGATCCTTGACCGAGTGATGGGAGCCGAGCCAGGTGTTGCGCGGCTTGCCGAACTCGGGGCAGAACTGGTCCACGCGGTCGTGGTTGGCCCACATGAGGCAGAACTTCATGCGGTCGCGGTTGCGGGCCTTGAGGAAACCCTGTTCGAGGGCCTCTTCCATGTTGCGCACGCCGCTGTACCAGTACCAGTCGTACATGAAGACATCGATCCCGTGGTCGGCAGCGAGGTCGATTTCCTTCTCGACCCAGGCCGGATCGCTTTCGTCGAAGCAACCCCATTCGGGTTCGAGGGGCTGGTGGTGGCCGGGGAACCGGGGCGTGGCGGCCTTCAGGCCTTCCCACTCGGTCCAGCCTTCGCCCTTCCAGGAACTGCCGTGGTCGTAGCTATGCCAATGGGGGTAGTAGACCGAGACAACCTCGGGACGTTTTGCTTGGTCGTTGGACATCGTCTTCTACTCTCTTGCGTGACGCAGGCGTCCTCGCCTGCATTCGTTTTCCAGACAGGCGAGACGCCTGCGCTACATCGTGCTATGCCAGATCAGGGGCGAGATCGACCCACTGGCCGTCGGCTTCGTAGGCGCTGCGGTACATGGCGTCCAGGATGGACTGGGTACGACGACCGTCGCGACCGGGGCACGCGAGCGGGGCGCCCGTACGGATGGCGGCAGCCATGTTGTCGGCGGCATTGAGCCACTCGGGCTCCACCGTTTGGGGGGCCTCGTCGCGCCAGGCGCCCTTGAGGAAGAACCGCTCCATGGGCTTGTCGAAAGGGCCGTTCTCGGCCCGAAAGTAGGCACCCTCGGTACCGACCAGTTCCACCCGGTCGAACCAGGTGCTGTGGGGATAGCTGGTGGTGCCGGTGAAGGTGATGACCGCGCCGTTGGGATAGAGCCACGAGGCCATGCCAAGGTCCTCGGCCTCGATCTCGTGGGTCTGGGTCCAGAGCACGCAGCGCACCTTGACGGGGAGGCCGACCGCGTAGGCCAGCTCGTCGATGTGGTGGATGGACTGGTTGGAGAGCACGCCCCCACCGTCCCAGCGCCGCGTCCCGCGCCAGCCGCCGTTGCTCTGGAAGTAGTCCATCGTGCGCAGGATCTTCAGCTCGAAGCTGCCGCTCAGCAGCTTACCGAAGGCCCCACTGGACACCGTGTGGCGCAGGGTCACAAGATCGGTGTTGAAGCGACGGCCAAAGTCGACGGCCAGCAGCAGGCCCTTCTCCTCGGCCATGCGCACCATGGCGTCGCAGGCGGCCAGGGAGGCATCCATGGGCTTGGTGGTGATGACATGCTTGCCCGCCGCGAGGGCGGCCTGGGCCACCTCGCCGTGGCGACCGGTCTCGGTCATGACGTAGATCACGTCCACCGTGTCGTCGTCCAGCCAGCGCTGCATGTCGGTGTTGTAGGGCACCTTGCAGGCTTCGCCCGTGCGCTTGGCGCGACTCTCGACCAAATCGCAGACCCCGACCAACTCGCAGCCGGGGGTCTCGGAGATCATCTTCGCCCGGTTGTGGCCCATGCCGAGGCCGACCACGGCGAAGCGGACCGGGTTGTCCTGCCATGCCCGCGTCACGTCCTTTGTGGACTTGCCTTTGGAGATGTTGCTGCCGGGCGCGGCGGAGGGCCAGGCGGCCTGGACAATCTTCACCAACTGCTCGGAGACATCCGCGTCGCTCTTCGTCTTGTCCGGGTTGTGGGTCTCGACACTGACCGGGCCCTGCAGACCTGCGTTGGCGGCGATGTCGAGGACCCTGTCCCAGGGAATGGAGTAATCGACGATGCCGGGCACGGCACCACGGGCTTTGACATGAAGCTGGCGGGCGTAGGGAACGAGGCGCTTGCAGAAGGCCTCGAAGCCCTGCTCCCGCTCGGGACAGTTCCAGGTGTTGGCCACATCCCAGGCCATGCCCCATTCGGGCACGTCGAACATGGAGAGCATGGCGATGACTTCGTCATGGCAGACGCCGCAGTTCTCGAAGGCAAGGACCAGATTCGCCTCCTTGGCGCGCGCGGCCAGGGGGGCAAAGGCGTCCATCACCTTCTGCTGCTCGTCGGGACGAATGGCCAACGCGCCCTGAAGCCCGGAATCGGCCGTGGGCTGCCAGTAGAAGAAGGAACGCACCAACCGGCAGTCAAGGGCATCGGCGGCCCGGATGATGCCTTCCAGTTTCTCCACTTCCGCCGCCATGCGGGCGGCATCGGGCAGATGGACCTTCGCCAGGGAGGATTCGATGCAGCCGGTACGCATCCCGAGGTCGTCGAGGAGCTTGCGCAGGCTGGCCAATTCCTCGTCGGTCAACCGCTCGATGGGCTTGCCGAAGATCCGTCCCCGGAAATCCACCAGATCGAGGCCCCAGCCCTTGATGATGGGCAGGGCTTTGGTCACATCCATCGCCAGTTCGTCGGTGAAAATCGACAGTTGCATCCGCAGATCCTCTCCAGTACGCCGGAAGACGCCGCCACCTAGAACAGCTTCAGCTCGTCCAGGCGGCGAGCAAGCTCACTATAGTGATGGAGCCGGTGGAACTCCACCAGCCCGGCCAGGGCCACGGGATTCACCCGGTAGCCGCGTTCGACCATGATCGAGACGGGGTTCAGGCCCCCGATCAGCACCATGCCGCAACAGCCCTCGCGCACGGGCAAGTTGAGCAGCATCTGGCCAGGGCAACCAATGCTCATGAAGGCGCCCATGCCTACCGTTTCGAGCTTGGCGGCCAAGCCGGCCACCATCTCGCGGCTCTCGGCGGGAATCTCGCGGAACCCCGCGCCAATCCGGCCCGTGCCCGTGCGGATGGCACCCAGGTAGTCGGTCATGCCGCCGCGGATGAACATGGCCAGGGGATCCAGGCTGGTGCCCTCGTAGCTCACCAGTTCGGCAAAACGGATGGCCTCGCCTTCGTGCAGTTCCAGCAGACCGCTGAAGGGCGACCGCACCGGTACGCCGTGCTTCAGCAGAACGCCATTCAGGGTCACCGAACAGACCGTGCAGAGGCCCACTTTGGTCGGCGGCACCGTGGTCTCGCCGATGGACTCGCCAGGGCCGAACAGCGCTACCTGCGTGCCCATGGCATAGCCCTTGTCGAACACCTCCGTGATGTCACCCAGGCAATCGCGGAGATCCTGCGGATTGACGATGGTGAGGTTGCTCACCACAGTCCCGACCCGGCGAATGAGATCGAAACTCATCTGGAAGGTAAGCCGGTCGATCCGGGCGCTGACGAAGCCCACCCGTTCCAGAATGCGGGAAGCGCCCACCTCGGACCGCCCCTCCTGGGTGATCACCCGGCCGCTGCGCCCGATACAGCGGGTCAGCCCATCCTCGTCCATCTGCTGCAAGTAGGCGCGCACCGTGCGCTCGCTCACGTCGTAACCCGAATCCACCAGCGACTCGGCAATACGGGCGCTACTAACCGGCCCCGTGGATACATTGAGCAGTTCGAGGATGGCCAACCGATTACGGTGTTGTCGACGCGTGGGACGAATGCGTTTCATGCGGCAAGTATCCGCCTCTTGGGGGTTCCGATGACACACCCCAAGAGTGTATCCCCTGCCGCGCCAACCGCAAATCCCCCGTGTCCCGAGACGGCGAAAGCGGATGGCATGGGGGAAGAATTGCCGTTCCCGACACACTACATTTCGCATTCTGCCGTTTCCGGTCCGCCGCTTTCAGGAATCCAGCGCCGCCATGCCGTTCGCCTCCGCCGCACTGCCCATCCAACAGATTCGCGCCGCCCTGGCCGCAACCATGCAGTCGGGGGGCGCGGTGGTGGTCACGGCTCCGACGGGTTCGGGCAAGTCCACCCAAGTGCCGCAGTACTTGCTGGCCGACAGCATCCGCGGGGGGCGTATCCTCGTGCTTCAGCCCCGGCGACTGGCGGCGCGGCTGCTGGCGGAGCGGGTGGCCGAGGAGTTGGGGAGCCGTCTCGGGGGAGCCGTCGGCTTCCAGACCCGCTACGAGCGCGCCCTCTCGGCGGAGACCCGTATCCAATTCATTACCGAAGGACTACTGCCCCGCTTGCTGTTGGGCAATCGGACCCTGGAGGGAATCGATGCGGTGGTGTTCGACGAATTCCACGAGCGGGGTCTCTCCTCGGACGTGGGATTGGCGCTGGTGCGCGAGTTGCGCCGGACCACGCGCCCCGACCTGATGGTGGTGGTCATGTCCGCCACGCTGGCCGCGGAGCCAGTCTGCGCCTTCCTCGACGACTGTCCCCATCTGCATGCCGAGGGACGGCGCTACCCGGTCGAGACCTCGTATCTGACCAAGCCCTCGCCCAAGCCGGTCTGGGAGAGCGCCGCCGACACCGTCGGCGAGGTGCTGCGCTCGGAGGCGGAGGGCGATGTGCTCGTCTTCCTACCGGGCATGTTCGAGATCCGGCGCACCTGCGAGATTCTCCAGGCGCGCTGGCCGCAGAAGGCGCTGGCCGTCTTCCCCCTCTATGGCGAACTGCCGCCGGAACGGCAGCACGAGGCGGTAGGCTGGCGGGAGACGCGTAAGGTGATTGTGGCCACCAACGTGGCCGAGACCTCGCTGACCATCCCCGGCGTGCGCCATGTGGTGGACTCCGGACAGGTGCGCCAGGCCCACTACGATGCCGTGCGCGGCTTCGACGTGCTGGAGATCGTGCCCATCGCCCGCGATTCGGCGGACCAGCGGGAAGGCCGGGCCGGGCGCGAGGCCCCCGGCACCTGCCGCCGTCTCTGGACCCAGGGCGAGCAACGCCACAAGACCCCGCACACGCTGCCGGAGGTGGAACGGCTCGACCTGGCGGGAACGGTCCTGTCCCTGAAGGCGCTTGGCGTAAACCAACCCGCGTCCTTCGGTTGGTTCGAGCCGCCCCGGCCCGAGGCCCTGAACCAGGCCGAGAACCTGCTGGCCATGCTCGGCGCAGTGGACAGCCAGGGCCGACTGACCGACCGGGGGCGCGACCTTTCCGGCTTCCCCGCCCATCCCCGCCTCGCCCTGCTCCTGCAGGCCGCTGCCGCCGCTGGCTGCCTAGCGGATGCGGCCCTGGTAGCCGCCGTGCTTTCCGAGCGTTCGCCTACGACAGGTTCACCGCGCGAACAGCGCCGCCAACAGCGCGAGGAATCGCTGGATCTCGGTCCGGAACCCGCCTCCGACTTCGCCGTCCTGATCCCGCTGCTGCACGAAGCTAAGGCGGCCCGGTTCGACCGGGACGCCTGCGATCGCTTGGGGCTCCATGCCGCAGCTTCCCGGCAGATCTGGCAGGCGGCCGCCCACTTCCTGAGCTATGCCCGCCAGGCCGATCTGCTGACCAACACAGAGCCTGGCGTCAGCCTGAGCCGCTGCCTATTGCGAGCCTTTCCCGACCGTCTGGCCCGGCGGCGCGACCAAGGCACCCTGCTCTGCGAGCTGCGCGAGGGACGGCGGGGCGAACTGGCCCGCGAGAGCGTGGCCCGCGACGAGACCCTGCTGGTCGTCACCGAGATCCGCGAGACCAGCGGCCGGGGGCGCGGTCCGAAAACCATCCTCTCCCTCGCCTGCGGGGTGCGCGAGGACTGGTTGCTGGAGGACTTCCCCGACGCCTGGGAGGAGGAGGACGAGATCGTCTGGGACGAGCGCCGCGACCAGGTGATCCGCCGCCGCCGGCTGGCCTGCCTCGGCATTTGCCTGGAGGAAGGCGAATCCACCAACGTCCCCGCCGACCGCGCCGCCGAGATGCTGGCCGAGCGGGTCCTCGCGGGCAAGCTCCGGCTCGAAGGCTGGAACCAGGACGTGGAAAACTGGATCAACCGCGTCCGCTGGGTCGCCGCCATCTTCCCCGAAAAGGGCTTGCCCACCTACGACGAAACCGAACAGGCGGTCATCATCCGGGAGATCTGCGCCGGGGCGACCCGCTACCGCGACCTGCGCACCAAGCCCTGCCTGGACAACGTTCGTCACGCCCTCTCCTGGAACGAACAGCGCTTCGTCGAGGAGATGGCTCCCTCCACCGTGATTCTGCCCAACGGCCGCCGGATGAAGATCCATTACTCCCTGGACAAGCCCCCCCTCGGGCGCTCCCGCATCCAGGACTTCTACGGCCTGGAAGAAACCCCCAAGGTGGCCGGTGGCCGGGTGCCGCTACTGCTTGAGATCCTCGCCCCCAACATGCGGACGGTCCAGATCACCGATAGCCTGGAGCGCTTCTGGCGCGACATCTATCCCCGCGCCAAGCAGGAACTCGCCCGCCGCTACCCCAAGCACGAGTGGCGGTAGTCGCCACCGTGCCGTCGGGGATTCATCAGGTATGGTCGTACTGCCCATGTGAAGAGGCTGGCAATGATAGCGCCGGGTGGCCTCCGTGGCCGGAGCCGCTGGCTCCGGCGGGGATTCCGGAGCGGGCCGCTCCGGCCACGTGGTCCACAGCTCAACCCGCGCCCGGCTGGGGGGGCGAAAAAAAAGCCACCTTCCCGCGGCAGTTATCCTCACTCCGGCATGTCCGTTGGACACGATCCGAGATGGACGGGAACGCTTACGTGGCCGGAGCCGCTGGCTCCGGCGGGGATTCCGGAGCGGGCCGCTCCGGCCACATGGTCCACAGCTCAACCCGCGCGCAGTTGGGGGGGCGAGAAAAGGTACCTTCCCGCGGCAGTTATCCTCACTCCAGCATGTCCGTTGGACACGATCCGAGATGGACGGGAACGCTTACGTGGCCGGAGCCGCTGGCTCCGGCGGGGATTCCGGAGCGGGCCGCTCCGGCCACATGGTCCACAGTTCAACCCGCGCCCGGCTGGGGGGGGCACGGGAAGAGATGGCTGCGTCAGACCTTCTCGTCGCGGTTCACGATGAGGTCGGCGGCCTTGAGGACGGCCAGTTCGGGGTAGTCGTATTTCGAGCGCGAGTGGTGGTTGCCAATGATATCCGTCACCACCTGGGTCTTGTCGGCGGGGAAGCCGATGCTCTCCAGCAGTTCCTGGGCGACAGGAGGGCCGTACTGTTCCTGGGTCTTGCCGTTGTTGTAGCCGTGCTTCTCCTCGGAAACCTTGATGCCCACGTCGTGCAGGAGGGCAGCGGCGACGAGGATTTCCGTATCGCATTCGGGGTGTTCTTCGGCGATGCGTTCGGCGTGGTAGAAGACGCGGAGGGCGTGCTCGATACGCCGGTTGTCGTCGCCGAAATAGGCAACTAACGCGCGCACCAGTTGGGCTCGGGGGTATTCCATGCTCATCAATCCGGGGCTACTGAGTGTGGGTACGAACCGTACGGACTCCTCGGACCAAGCGCAAGTGGTTCCGTTCCGGCAGACGGGAAGTGGCAGCGGCATCCTGCCGCTGATTGTTCCCAGAGAAGGCAATCGGGGGAAGACCGCCGAGCTGAGGCTCGACGCTCCCTGGGAAAGACAGCGGCGAGACGCCGCTTCCACTTCTCGGCAACTGGGGCGGAAGACGCTGGCAAAGCGGGGGCAGACCATTAGGTTTCCCGATCAGCAACCGCGACCGAAACCTCATGGGATGTGCATGTCAGTCAGCGCCGAACGGGTCGGTATCACTATTCTTGGCAGTGGCAGCAGCGGCAACGCGACGGTGGTCCATACCGAGCGCGACGCGCTGTTGATCGACGCCGGATTCAGCGCCCGCGAACTGCGGAAGCGGATGGAACTGAAGGGCATCGACGAGACCAGCATCCGGGCAGTGCTGGTGACCCACGAGCACGCCGACCATATCTGCGGTCTGCGGGTGTTGGCCAAGCAATTGGGCTTGCCGATCTATGCCAACCGAGGCACGGCGGAGGTCCTGCGCAGTCGCGACGACAAACTGGGGGCGCTCACCATCTTTGCGCCGGGCAGTCCCTTTGCGGTGGGGGAGTTCACCATCGAGCCCTTCACCATTCCCCACGACGCCTACGACCCCGTGGCCTTCGTGGTTAAGCACGGCCCGGTGAAGCTCGGGATCGCCACCGACCTGGGACATGTGAACCAGTTGGTGAGCCATCAGTTGCGCGCCTGCGACGCCCTGGTGGTGGAGAGCAACCACGATCTGGGCATGCTGCGCAATTCGGACCGCAAGTGGTCCCTGAAGCAGCGCATTCTGGGGCGGCACGGGCACCTGAGCAACGAGGACGGGCTGGATCTGCTGCGCAAAGTGATCCATTCCCGGACCCGTCATGTGGTGCTAGCCCATGCCAGTCGCGAATGCAACGACTATGGTTTGGTCGAACAGGGTCTGCGGCGCTGTCTGGCCGAGTTGGGCCGCGAGGATGTCGCCTGGCAGATCGCCACGCAGGACGAGGGAGCCCAGACCATCTGGGTGTCCCATAGCATGTGATCCCATTCTTTCGTCAGGAAGGCGGAAGCCACCCATGAACTCCCGGCAGTCTCTGTGCATCCTCTGTGGCGGTCGCTCCGCCGAACACGAGGTCTCCCTCTGTTCCGCCTACAACGTCGTTGGGGCAGTGGACCCGCAACGGTTTGCGGTCAGCGTGGTGGGCATCGACCAGCAGGGGCAGTGGCTCCAGTTGCCGCCCGAGGCCTTTGTCGTGGGTTTCGAAAGCCCGGACACGGCCCGGCTGGCACCCGGCGGTGCGCCGGTGGTCCCCACCTGCCGCGACGGCAAACTGGTCCTGCTGGCGGCCGATGGGAGCACGACGGCGGTGGACGTGGTCTTCCCCGTTCTCCACGGCACCTACGGCGAGGATGGTTCCGTCCAGGGGCTGCTGCGCATGTACGGGGCGGCCTGCGTGGGCTGCGACGTGATGGCGTCGGCCAACTGCATGGACAAGGACGTGGCCAAGCGGCTCTTCGTCCAGGCCGGCATCCCGACCGCGCGCTGGGTGATGGCGGAGAAGGACCTGCCCCGCCCCAGCGATGCGGAGATCGTGGCCGAACTGGGCCTGCCTCTGTTCGTGAAGCCCGCCCGATTGGGCTCCTCCGTCGGCATCACCAAAGTGAAGCGGACCGAGGATCTGGCCGCCGCCCTGGCTACCGCGTTCCGCTACGACACCAAGGTGATCGTCGAGGAGTTCGTCGCTGGCCGCGAGATCGAGGTGGCCGTGCTGGGTAACCGGACGCCCGCCGCCTCGGTGCCCGGCGAGATCGAGGTGCTGGACGAGTTCTACTCCTTCGACGCCAAGTACATCGACGGCACGAAATCCGTCCTGCACGCCCCCGCCCGGATTCCCCAGGCCGCCAGCGATGCGGTGCGGCAGGAGGCCGTGCGGGCCTTCCGCGCCCTCGACTGCTCCGGTCTGGCGCGGGTGGACTTCTTCCTGCGGCCCGACGGATCGGTCTGCCTGAACGAGATCAACACGATCCCCGGTTTCACGCGGATCAGCATGTATCCCCGGCTTTGGGGCGAGACGGGCGTGCCCTACTCCGAGCTCATCAACCGTTTGGTCGATCTGGCACTCGAACGGCAGACCGAGCAGGCCGCGCTGGTCACGGACTTCCATTCCTAGCCCCGGAGCCTTTTCGTCATGTCGGTCTTCCTGCGCCTGGTTCTGGTGGCGATCCCGATGGCGGTGACGTGGACGCTGGCCTGGTTCGGCGTCTTCTGCTTCGTCAATGCCTACGTGAAGCATGTGCTTCTCCAGGATACGGCGGTGTGGACCCGCCTGACCCTGTGGTTCATCGGCGGAGTGGTGGTCTGGCAGGCGACGGCGGCGGAACTCTCGGCCCGGATCGGACGGCGACGTACGCTGACTGGGGCCATGCTCCTATCCTCGGGGCTGTTCGCGGCGATTCCCTTCGCGGGCAGCGCGCAGGCGCTGGGACCGCTGCTCGCGCTGCTCGGGGTCATGCATGGAGTCTTCTTCGGCGTCTGGTTCCCCTTTGTGGCCTCGGCCGGCCGGGCGGCACCAGGGCGGGCCATCGCTGGCACGCAGTTCGTCTTCAACACCTGCTCTCTCCTGGCGATTCTGGTGGCGGCACCGGTCATGCGGCTCGGGGCGTATCGGACGCTGTTCCTCGCGGGCGGGGGAACCATGTTCGTCTCGGCCATCGCCTTTGCGGTCCTGGCCGCGAAGCTGGACGAGGGGACCAGCAAGGTCACGAGCATCTGGCGGCTGAAGCGGGGAGACCTGCGGGCGCTGTTCCACGGCCCCTTCATCTGGCTTGCCCTCGGCGGCCTGATGCTGGAGCCATTCGGGTTCCACACGGTCAACCAGCTCTTCCCGAACCTCGCCCGCGAACTGCACCAGATGGGGGAAGGAACCATCACGGTAGTGGTCTCGACCACCCGGCTTCCCGCCCTCTTGGTCCTCTTCGTCCTGACCCATGTCATCGACCGGCTCAATGCGGCCCGCTGCTACGGGATGGGGCTGTTCCTGGGGGGAATCGGCGTGGTCGCGCTGGGGCTGGTGCCCGGGGAGGCGAGGACGCCGCTGCTGCTTTTCCTCTCCTTCTACTACGCCGGGCAGGGAATCGTCTGGGGGGCGAACTCCACGGCCCTGAACCGCATGGTGCCGCCCAATCTGCGCGATGCGGCGTTTGCCTGCATGGGATTGATCCTCATGGCTTCGCTGCTTACGGTGGGGGTGATTCACAACCGATTGGTGGAAGCCGGCGTATCGTTGCCGAACGTGTTCATCGTCTGTGGAGTGGTCTGTTTCTGTGCGGGGACCTTGCTGATCGTACGCGCCAACCGCATGGTGCGCCCCCAAGTGGAGTAGGCGGAGAGGACAGGATTATGGAAACGCAGCGTATCTGGTTCTTCGATGGTCGCGAAGTCGCGGGCATGGCCGGGTTGCATCTGGCACCGGTACCGGTGGAGAAGCACGGCGTCCTGATGGATTGCGAGAGCCCCGCCGACCTGGACGGGGTCAGTGTCTTCTGCGGCAGCCTGGTGGTGCTGCCGGACGGCCTCTTCCGCATGTACTACTACGCCAGCCGCCGCCAGCCCCGGACCATGCGCATCGGCGTGGCCGAATCGAGCGATGGGTTCCATTGGGAACGGCGTCTCCTCGGCCAGCAGGAATGGGAGGGTTCGCCCACCAGCCACCTGCATGTCAAAGGCCTGCCCAAGGACGCCAACATCACCCAGCCCAGCGTGGTGCTGTGTCCCGACGGTCGCTGGTTCATGTACTGCTGGCTCCACGGCCAGGAGTTCGGCCAGATCCGCTACCTCGTCTGCACCAGCGAGGACGGTCTGAACTGGCAATTGCACGACCAGAACCGTCCCGCCATCTTCCACCCCTCCGACCTGGAAGTCGGGCAAGCTGGCTGGACCGCAGGACTGACCAACGCCAACCCCAAGGCCAAGTTCGACGCCCAGCGTACCTGGGAATTCATGGCCGCAAAGCGGTTGCGCAGCAACGACGCGACCTACGTCTACTTCAATGAGGTGACAAACCTCTTCGAGATGTACTCGGTCTGGCTGCTGCCCAATGCGCCGGAGAAGGGCCGCCAGACGCCCCATGACAACGCGCCCGGCGCCCTGCGGGTCATCCATCGGCGGACGAGCGCGAACGGGTTCGATTTCAGCGCGCCCGAGCTGGTCGTGTTCCCCGACGCCAGCGATCCCATCACCCAGCAGTTCTACTACCTCTCCCAGCACCAGGAGGGGGACTGGCGAGTCGGTTTCCTCGGTAACTACCATTGCTGGGACCAGACCATGGACTGCGAGATGTGCTTCTCCCGCGACGGACGGTACTGGGAACGGCCTTTCCGAGGCAGCTTCATTCCCCACGGTCCGATCCCGGAACAGGACTGCATGTCGGTCTACGCCACCAACCGGCTCCTGCCCGTCGCCAACAACCGGACCCTGATGCTCTACCGGGGCGGCAATAGCCGCCACAACCACACCCTCCCCGAGGGAGTGTCTGCCGAGCACCACGCCATCATGGGGGCAAGTTGGCCGACGGGCCGCTTCGCCGGTCTGGTTACCGCTCCCTGCACCACGGCGCGCCTGCTGCTCAAACCCCAGATTCTCCTCCAGCGTTCCCTTTCCCTGAACGCGGACATCCGGGGCGGCATCCGGGCCGAACTCCGCGATCCCCTGGGCGGCTGCCTGCCCGGCTACGAGTTGCACAACAGCGCCCTGCTGAAGGGCGATGCCGGGCGCATCCATCTCTGCTGGGGCGAGGACAACCATTCCTCGGAAACCTACCAGTATGACGCCGTATCGCTGTATCTGGAATTGACGGACACGACGCTGTACTCGGTGAACCTGTAGGCCTTCTCCTGGCCGGGCTGGCACAATTCGCGTTTTTTTCATGATTTCTTGACAGACTGGAAGTATGCCGCATAGGTAAAAGAGTAGGACGTGTAGTACCTCCACCTACCCCTTTCCCCCTCGCCCAACGCTGGAAAGAAAACCCATCATGAAGAATCGCCGCTCCTTTACTTTGATCGAACTTCTGGTGGTCATCGCCATCATCGCGATCCTTGCTTCCATGTTGCTCCCTGCCCTCGCCCAGGCCCGGGCCAAGGCGCGCTCCATCTCCTGCACCAACAACCTCAAGCAATTGGGGTTGGGGGTCATCATGTACATGGACGACAACAAGGAGATGTGCATGACGCGGGATTACGGCGTCGACCCGAACCGCTATCTCTGGACCGACCTGCTGAATGCCTACACGAACAATACGCAGTGCTTTGTCTGCCCTTCCCGGACGACCGCCAATGCGTGCTTCAACACGGCGGTTCGCACGGCATATGCGTACAATTTCTGCGAAGTGAGGACTGGCACAGGGAAGATTCTCCATCCTTCCCAATACGGCGTCCTTTTTGACTGGCGCGGTTCCACCTCCATCAAGTACAAAGGGCCGGCTTGCGGTTCTGGCTGTTCGCCCGCCAACAATGGCTGGCGCGCAACGGATACGCCGCCCCATGGCGACCGGCTGAATCTGATGTACCTGGATGGGCATGTCGATGCCCAGACGGCAACGCACATCTATCAGCAGCATATGGCCACGGCGCTGCCCTTCGCCAACCTGTAGGTCTCATCTCCCCTCCAGGGCGTACCTGCGGCTCCGTCTGGCGCAACCCGGCGGAGAAGGTACGGTATTGGGATGAACACAGTTTCGGCAACAGCCCCGGACGCGATCCTGAAAGCCGTCGCCTGCCTGCGGACGGGCGGCGTCGCAGCCTTGCCCACCGAGACGGTCTACGGCCTGATGACCCTCTGGCGGAATGACGCTGGGCGGGAACGGATCTACGAACTGAAGCAGCGGCCGGCCGACAAACGCCTACAGATGCTGGCCGTCTCGGTGGCCATGGCCGAACGGGCGGGGGTGTTGCCCTCGCCGGTCCTGCAAGCCCTCGGCAAAGCGTTCTGGCCTGGCCCCCTGACCGTAGTGGCGGAAGCCGTTGGCGGCGAAACGATCGGGCTCCGCGTCCCCCGGCACCGACTGTTGCTGGCGATTCTGGAGGAACTCGGCGAACCCCTCGCCGCCACCAGCGCCAACCGGAGCGGTCTTCCTCCCGCCCTCGATGCGGCGGCGGCCGTGAGCGACCTGGCTGGCGAACCCGACCTGCTCGTGGATGGTGGCCAGGTGGAAGTCGGCGAGGCCTCCACGGTCGTATCCGTGGTCGGCGGCGAACTCAAAATACTGCGCCCCGGCCCCATCACCGAGTCCGAACTCCGCCAAGCCCTCCCC
>QKCY01000127.1 GCA_003245525.1 Victivallales bacterium
GCACCGACCCGGCGCCGATGCTGGTACTGCCGGAGATGCCGACCTGGGCGATGATCAGCGCGTGTTCGCCGACCACCACGTTGTGCGCGATCTGGACGAGGTTGTCGATCTTCACGCCCTGCTTGATCCAGGTCTTGCCGAAACGCGCGCGGTCCACCGCCACCTGGGCGCCGATCTCCACGTCGTCGTCGATCTGTACGAAGCCGACCTGCGGCACCTTGCGGTGGCCGGTAGGCGTCTGCTCGTAGCCGAAGCCATCGCTGCCGATCACCGTGCCGGAATGGATGATGACCCGGTTGCCCAGGCGCGTCCGCTCGCGAACGGTCACGTTCGGGTAGATCAGGCAATCGTCGCCCACCACGCTGTCGTGCCCGATGTAGGCCCCGCCACCGATGATGGTGTTGGCTCCCAGCCGGACGCCCGCCTCGATCACCGCCAGCGGCCCCACATGGGCGCTGGCCGGTACCACGGCGCTCTCGTGGACGACCGAACTCGGGTGGATTCCCGCCGGGTATTGCAGCGGCGGTGCCACGAAGAGGGGCACCAGCCCGGCAAAGGCCGCGCCGGGGTCGGCGCACTTCACCCAGGCCCGCCCGGCAGGCGGCGGCTCATCGAACCCCTGCTCCGGGATCAGGACCACGGCGGCGGCGGAGGGCAGCACCTTGAGCCGGTAACGCTCGTCGCCCAGAAAGGACACATCGGTCGGGCCGGCCAGAGCAAGGGAGGCGACGCCGGCAATCGGCAGATCGCCGGGCCCCACCAGGACACCGCCCACGAGCTCGGCAATCTGGGCGCTGGTACGCATGCAGTCGTTCACCAACCGCCTCCTAGTTGTTATCGACGTCGTCGGCCAAGGTGGCTTCGATGGCTTTGAGCTCCTCTTGCGCCTTCGCCAGCTCGTCCTCGTGGCCACGGTTGACGGCCTTCACCAGCTCGTCGGTGATCTCCAGCTCCTTGGGGTAGAGCAGCAGCACCGGCATCCGGTTCAGGGACTTGCCGTTGATATCGTAGACGATCTGGTAGCCGTTCATCTCGCAGTACTTGCGGACGAAGTCGCTGAGGTCGTCGATCAGCTCGCCCTCGGCCTTCAGGCGCTTGTCCTCGATGTCGCGGCGACCGCTCTGGCGGAAGCGCATGTATTCCTGCTGCTTGTTGCTGCCCTCTTCCATGACCATGCGCAGCTTGCGGGCCGACTCCTTCTTGGCGTCGTCGGAGACCAGGTCGTCCTTGAGTTCCGCCTGGAGCTTCTGGGCCTTCTCCTGGAGCGGCTTCAGCCCCTCTTCCAGCAGCTTCAGCCGGTCGAGGAAGTCGCGCTTGTCGTTGGCGAAACGGATGTTGGCCTGGACGGTCTTGTAGTACCCTTCGAAGACAGCCTGCATGTTCACATAGGCCGTCTTGTAGGTCTTCTCCTGGGCCTGGGTGGCCGCGAGCGGCAGCAGCAGGGCGGCGAGAGCGATGGATGCCAGCGTACGGGTCATGGTCGGTACCTCGGCTTGTGCGGGTGCGTGAGGCGGCGGTCCGCCGCCGGTCCTAACTCCACGGCTACTTCCCCAGCTCCTGGCTGAGGAGGTCGACAACATTCTTGAACTTGGGGATATTGGCTTCGTCCAGTTCCATCAACGTACGATGGGCCGTCAACACCAATTCCGCTACGTCCGCCGTCGAAACAGCCCCCTTGGCCGCCTCGCACAGCGTGGCCAGATTCACCTCCGGCACCGGTTCGGTGCTGAAGGTCCAGACCCGGCTGACCCCGATGCCGTCCAGCAGCTTGCGGTGTCCGGCGTCGGCATTGACGATCAGCAACTGGGCCTGCCGCTTCCGCCCCTCGATCCCGATCATGGCCAGGACACCCATGAAGGTGCTGTCCATGGTGACGCATTCCGAGAGGTCGAGGATGAGGCAGCGCACCCCGTCGGCGTAGGCCTTCACCGCGTACTCGCGGAAGTCGGTGCTGACCTTGAAGGTCACTCTCCCGATCGCGCGGAATACAACCACGTTTCCTTGGGTTGCAGCCAGTACTTGGGCTTCGGTCTCGGCCATGGTCCAACTCCGTTGAGCGGCACCGGCCGACGGACCGGTGCCGGCAGGGCAATCATTTGGGCTGATCCAGCAGCACGGCCTTGATCCGGCGCACGCCGCGGCTGGAACTCTCCTCCTTCTTGATCTCGAACCGGCCCAGTTCCGCTGTATGCGAGGCATGGGGGCCACCGCAGATTTCCTTGCTGAAATCGCCGATCGAGTAGACCTTCACGGTCTCGCCGTAGCGGTCGCCGAAGAGGCCGATGGCCCCGCTGGCCTTGGCCGCATCCACCGCCATCTCCTCGACGGTGATCGGCAGGTCGCGGCGGATCGCCTCGTTGACGATCTTCTCCACCTCGGCCAACTGCTCGGGGGTGACCCGGTCGGCGTGGGTGAAGTCGAAGCGCAGCCGGTCGGCCGTGATGTTGCTGCCCGCCTGGCCCACATGGTCTCCCAGCACCTGGCGCAGGGCCTTGTGCAGGAGGTGGGTGGCGGTGTGCAGGCGCGCGGTCGCGGCGGAGTTGTCCGCCAGACCGCCTTTGAACTTCTGCTCGGCCCCGGCGCGGGACAGTTCCTGGTGCTTCTCGTAGGCCTCCTGGAACCCCTTCTCGTCCACCGTGAAGCCGCGCTCGGCGGCCATCTCGACGGTCAACTCCACCGGGAAGCCGTAGGTCTCGTAGAGGTAGAAGGCCTTGCGACCGCTGATGACCTTGCGCTCCACGTGGGCCGGGAAGCCCTCCACTACCTTGTTGAACTCGCGGGTGCCCTTCTCCAGGGCGCTGGCGAACTGCTTCTCCTCCTGTTCGAACTCGGCCAGGATGGTCTCCCGTCCGGTCGCCAGGTTGGGATAGAGTTCGCCGTACTGGTCGATGAGCACGGTGGCGAGCTTGGCGGTGAAGAGATCCTGCACCCCGAACTTGCGGGCTTCGCGGATCGAACGGCGGATCAGGCGGCGCAGCACGTAGGCCTGGTCCACGTTGCCGGGACGCACGCCGTCGCTCATCAGGAAGGTGGCCGCGCGCATGTGCTCGGCGATGATCCGGCCGCCGCGGGTCTTCTGCGGTGCCGCCTCGCCGGTCAGTTCGGCGATGGCCGCGAAGAGGGGCGCGAAGAGCTCGGTCTCGTAGCAGGTGGTCTTGCCCTGGAGGATCGCGGTCACGCGCTCCAGGCCCATGCCCGTGTCCACGTTCTTCTGGGCCAGCGGCACGTAGGTGCCTTCCGCCGTCTTGTTGTACTGCATGAACACGTCGTTCCAGATCTCGACCCAGCGGCGGTCCTTCGGATCGAAGGTCTCGGGCGCGGGGGCGGGACCGGTCCAGTAGAACATCTCGGTGTCCGGGCCGCAGGGGCCGGTCTGGCCGGCGGGCCCCCACCAGTTGTCCTTCTTGGGCAGGCGGGCGATACGGGCCTCGGGCATGCCCAGGCCGAGCCAGATGTCGTGCGCCTCCTGGTCGAAGGGCGCATCCTCGTCGCCGGCGAAGACCGAGACCGCGAGCATGGCGATCGGCAGGTTCAGCCACTTCTCGCCGGTGAGGAACTCGAAGCTCCAGTTGATCGCCTCCTTCTTGAAGTAGTCGCCGAGGGACCAGTTCCCCAGCATCTCGAAGAAGGTCAGGTGGACCTCGTCGCCCACCTCGTCGATATCACCGGTGCGCAGGCACTTCTGGTAGTCGGTCAGACGGGTGCCGGCCGGATGCTTCTCGCCCAGGAGGAAGGGCACCAGCGGGTGCATGCCCGCGGTGGTGAAAAGCACCGTCGGGTCGTTCTCGGGCACCAGCGGCGCGCTCTTGATCTCGGCATGGCCGTGCCCGACGAAAAACTCGATGTACTTCCGGCGAAGTTCGTTCGCGGTTATTTGCCCCATCGGGGTGATTCCTCAGATGTACAGTATAGGTTTGCAGGAAAGTGTAATGTAGACGGCGATGCCGGGATTGTGAAGCAGGGGCTCCCGTTTTCGCCGAACGCCAAGATCCCCGCCCCGCTTCGGAGACGCAAGATGGCTTTCTGTCAGGTGCAATGGAGCAGCAAGGTGCTCGGCAAGGCGCTCGGGCTGAACGTGATCCTTCCCGAGTGCGGCGAGGGCCCCTACCCGGTCTTCTACCTCCTTCACGGGCTCTCCGACGACCACACCATCTGGCATCGCCGCACCCGCATCGAGTGGTACGTGCGCAACCTGCCCCTGATCGTGGTCATGCCCGACGGGTTCCGCGGCTTCTACACGAACCATGAGAACGGCCCCGCCTTCGCCACCTACATGGCCGAGGAGCTGCCGGCCTTCGTGGAGCGCAACTTCCCCGCCCGCACCGGCCGGGCCAGCCGCTGCATCGGCGGCCTCTCCATGGGCGGCTACGGCTCCCTGCGGCTCGCCCTCGGCTACCCCGAGGTCTACTGCTCCGCCAACAGCCACTCCGGCGCCCTCGCCTTCGGCCACGACCCGCTCCAGCCCGACACCAGCATGAGCCGCGAATGGATGCTGGTGACCGGTCCCTCGCCCACCGGCTCCGACCACGACCTCTTCGCCCTCGCCGAGGCCCGCGTCAAGGAGAACAACGCGCCCGCCGTGCGCATCGACTGCGGCACCGAGGATTTCCTCCTCGACCACAACCGCCGCTTCACCGCCCATCTGAACGAGATCGGCCTGGCCCACGAGTACGCCGAATACCCCGGTGCCCACACCTGGGACTTCTGGGACCTCCACATCCAGGAAGCCCTCGCCTTCCACGCCGGCAACCTGGGAATCGCCCAGGCATGAGTGACCGGCCCTACGAGGTGGCGGATTTCGGGACCGTGGACCCGGTCCGCTGCCCGTGCGGCTGGGCGCGCCGGGCCTTCGGCGAGGCGTCGGGCGGCATCGCGTCGGTGCATGTGGTCGAGATCGAGCAGGATTCCCAACCCCATCTGCACCGGCGCACCACCGAGTTCTACTACGTGCTCGAAGGCACCGGCCACCTCGAACTGGACGACGACCGCGTCCCCCTGCGCCCCGGCGTCTCGGTGATGATCCGCCCCGGCTGCCGCCACCGGGCGGTGGGCAAGCTGCGGATTCTGAATCTCCCCGTTCCCGCCTTCGATCCCGAGGACGAGTTCCCGGCGTGAAGCCTGCCGACGAAATCGCGACGCTGCGCCTCCTCCTGGCCATCCACTGCGCCGGACGGCATGGGGGCCGGGACGATCTTTGTCGCGAGTGCCAGGAGCTGTTCGACTATGCGGCGGCACGGGTGGGACAGTGCCCCCACCAGCCCCACAAGCCGACCTGCCGTGCCTGCGTGATCCACTGTTTCGACGCCGCCCACCGGGAGCGGATCCGCGCCGCCATGCGCTATGCGGGACCCCGCATGTTCCTTCGCCACCCCTGGCGCGCCCTGCGGCACCTGCTGGGAAGGTAGACCTCGCCTTGCCGCAGTCTGGCCGTATCCGTTCCACTGTCATTCAGAACCCTGCCTTTTGTGCAGGAAACGAATCGCACGTCATCTGCGTTCAGCACGTTGTGAACGCCGTCGGAGTCCCGCCTTCAGGCGGCAGCAGGCGCGAAGCTTCAGCGAGCGCGGGGCACACCGGACGTGCTGGGACGGTGGCAACCGTCTCCCTCCGGCGCTGAAGCACCGGAGGTGGCTTCCGCGTGAACGCGGGACTCCGACGAGGACGGCGAACCGTCTTTGGTTGTGGCCAGCGGCTGCTCTCTGTCAGTCCGTGACCGTCCGTGTGCGTCCGTGGCATCTGCAAGATTGGATAGATCGGGGCTTCCACTGGCCCGTCGGGTTTGGCTGGCAGGGAGGGGGATAGTACATTCCCAGACTTTCCAATTCACCCCCTACTAAGGTTCCGAACCATGCAGGAAGTCGCTCAACTCGCCGCCGTGTCCCGGGATTTTGGCACCAAGGGCGGATATGTGTTTCTGGGCGGTGGCAACACCTCCTTCAAGAACGACGAGTTCCTCTACATCAAGCCGAGCGGCACCACGCTGGCGACGATCCGCGAGGACCAGTTCGTCAAGGTCCGCCGCGAGACCCTGCGCCAGGTCTTCACGGCTCCGGTACCCACCGATCCCTGGGCCCGCGAGGCCACGGTGAAGGACCTGATGGCCGCCGCCGTCGAACCCGCCGGTTCGGGCCGGGCCTCGGTGGAAGCGCCCGTGCACGAAGTGATCGAATACGCCTACGTCATCCACCTCCATCCGGTTCTGGTCAATGGCATGACCTGCGCCCGCAACGGGGCCAAGGTCGCCGCGAAGCTGTTCCCCGATGCCCTCTGGATCGAGTTCACCGATCCCGGCTATACCCTCTCCACCGTGGTCAAGCAGCGCCTGGACGCCGCCAAGGCGGAGCGGGGGAGCCAGCCCAAGGTCTTCTTCCTCGGCAGCCATGGCGTCTTCGTCGGGGCCGACACCCTGGAAGAGATCCAGGAGATCTACGCCGACCTGATCGCGAAGCTGACTGCGGCCTACGCCGAAGCGGGCATCGCGACCGAACTCGTCACGACCACTCCCGATGCCGCGACGGTGATGACCCAGGCCCCCGCCCTGCGCACGCTGCTGGGCGAGGACGGCAAGCGCGCCATCGTGGCCGTGCCCGAGACCTTCGCCGTGGCCCCCGGCCCGCTGTCGCCGGACCACATCGTCTACGCCAAGTCCTTCGCCTACGCGGGCGAGTTCACCGCCGAGGGTCTGGCCGCCTACCGTCAGGAGCGCGGCTACCTGCCCAAGGTGCTCGCCGTCCCCGGCAAGGCGGTCTTCTGCGTCGGCCCCAACCTCAAGGACGCCCGCGCCACCGCCATCGCCGCCATGGACGCCGCCCAGGTTCTCCAGCTCACCCAAGCCTTCGGCGGCCCCCGCTATCTGGCCGACGCGGAATGGGGCTTCATCGAGAACTGGGAAGTGGAGGCCTACCGCCGCAAGATCGCCTCGGCGGGGGCCGGTCCCAAGCGCCTGGACGACCGGGTGTGCGTGATCACCGGCGCCGCCCAGGGCTTCGGTCTCGGCATCGCCGAAGAGCTCGCCGCCAACGGCGCGCATATCGTGGTGGCCGACCTCAACGTCGATGGGGCCCAGGCTACCGCCGACGGCCTGAACGAGCGGTTCGGCGCGGACCGCGCGACCGCCGTCGCGGTCAACATCGCGAACGAGGAATCGGTCGCCGCCATGGTCGCCAGCGTGGTGCGTACCTTCGGCGGGCTCGATGTCTTCGTGGCCAACGCGGGCGTGCTCAAGGCCGGGTCGGTCAAGGAAATGACCCTGAAGGACTGGGAGTTCGTCACCGACGTCAACTACACGGGCTACTTCCTCTGCGTGAAGCATGTGGCCCCCGTGCTCGCCGCCCAGACCGCCGCTGGCGGCGACTGGTGCGACATTGTCCAGATCAACTCCAAGAGCGGCCTGGAAGGCTCCAACAAGAACGGGGCCTACGCGGGCAGCAAGTTCGGCACCATCGGCCTCACCCAGAGCTTCGCCAAGGAGCTGGTGACCGACCGGGTGAAGGTGAACTCCATCTGCCCCGGCAACTTCTTCGACGGCCCGCTGTGGAGCCATCCGGAAAAGGGTCTCTTCGTGCAGTACCTGCAGACCGGCAAGGTGCCGGGAGCCAAGACCATCGAGGAAGTCCGCCGCTTCTACGAATCCAAGGTACCCATGGACCGCGGCTGCACCCCCGAAGACGTGGCCAAGGCCATCCTCTACTGCGTCGAGCAGAAGTACGAGACCGGCCAGGCCATCCCCGTCACCGGCGGCCAAGTCATGCTGAGCTAGGCAGGAAAAGGGAACCGCCAAAGCGCCAAGAACGCCAAGGAAGAAGAGAAGACAGGAAATCCTGTTTTGGAGGAGATATGAAACACCACAGGTAGGTTTGGACTGGCAACAGTCCTACCTATCTGTCTTTTCTTGGCGTTCTTGGCGTCATGGCGGTTCAATAAAGAGTATGACGGTTCAACCAAGAGGAGGCTATGAGGAGGGAACCGGGAGAGAGGGTGGATGGCTGGGCGCATGCCGTGATCGGGGCGGCGCTGGAGGTCCATCAGTTGCTGGGCCGGGGTACTTGGAGAGCATCTACGAGGAAGCTCTGGCCGTCGAACTCGGCTTGCGCGGCATTCCCTTCGAGCGCCAGAAGACGATCGCCGTGGACTACAAGGGGCATGCTGTCGGCGAGGGCCGCCTTGACCTCCTGGTTGGTGGCTGTTTGATCGTCGAGCTCAAAGCCGTCGAGGCCATCGCGCCCATCCGTGTGGCCCAAGTCATCTCCTACCTGAAAGCCACCGGCCTACCGCTCGGCCTCCTCATCAACTTCAACGTCCCCCTCCTGAAGAACGGCATCCAGCGAGTGGTCCTTTCCTAACCGCCAAGGCGCCAAGAACGCCAAGAGGAACCGGAAGCCAACGACCTTCCTAACGGGCCTCGGCCAAATCCCTGCGGCATCCTCGTCCCTGCCCCCACCTATCCGTCTTCCGCCTTTCCTTGGTCTTCCCTTGGCGTTCTTGGCGTCATGGCGGTTCTCCCCCCGCACGGTACAGTATGGGCGGGTCCCATCTCGGAGGCACGCTCATGGACGCTTTCCCCCGCACTTTGGTCGGCGACGTATCCGTTTCGCGGCTCATCATCGGCACCAACTGGTTCCTCGGCTACACCCACTCCACCCACGGGCAGAGCCGGACGAACGCGGAGCGCGTGAACCACCGCGACGCCGTGGCCGGCATCATCCAGGCCTTTGTGGAATACGGCGTGGACGCCATCATGTGCCCCCACACCGACACCGTCATCCCCGAGGCCATCGAAGAGGCCCGTCAACGCACCGGCAAGCCCCTGGTCGTCATCAGCACCTTCGCTCTGCCCATGAACCGGCGGACCGCCCTCGACGGCTTCGATTTGGGCGAGGTGGAACGGGTCCTGGATGCCCAGGCCGCGCGCGGGGTGGACATTGCCATGCCCCACCAGTCCGTTACCGACAACATGCTCGACAAGTGCTCCCGTGAAATCCGCCAGATGGCCCCGGTCTGCGCCCAGATCCGCGCCCGCAAAATGGTCCCCGGCCTCAGCACCCACGCCCCCGAGACCGTGGTCTACTCCGACGAGTCAGGCCTCGATGTGGAATCCTACATCCAGCCCTACAACCTCATGGGCTTCCTGATGCAGGTGGAGGTGGATTGGATCTCCCGCATCATCCAGAACGCCAAGAAGCCGGTGATGACCATCAAGAGCATGGCCGCCGGCCAGGTCCGCCCCTTCCAGGCCCTGACCTTCAGTTGGAACTCCATCCGCCCCTGCGACATGGTCACGGTCGGCACCAGCTCCGTCCACGAGGCCCGCGAGCTGTGCGAGATGTCCCTGCAGATTCTGGCCCGGCAACCGCTGACCCAGGAACTGCAGAAGACCCGCTCCAAGGCCAGCATCACGCCCCAGTAGTCCGGGAGCCCCTTTGAACCCCTCCTCAGTCCTGCTCGCCAGCCCTGCCGGTGGACTCTATCGCTTCCGCGACCCCGTGCGGGTGGTGACTGCCTATGCGCTGGACGAGGTGTTGCCTGCGATAGAAGCCATCGAGGAAGCGGCCAACGAGGGATTCTATGCGGCAGGCTTCATCTCCTACGAAGCTAGCCCTGCTTTCGACGCGGCTTTGGCGGCCTACCCGCCGGATGGCTTCCCTTTGGTCTGGTTCGGCCTCTACCGGGAACGCGAAGTCGTGCCATTGCCGCCATTGGCGGATGTTTCGCCCCTGCCCTGGCAGCCCACCGTTACTCCCGAAGCCTATCGCGAGGCGATCCGCCAAGTCCGCCGGTATATCGCCGAGGGCGACACCTACCAGGTGAACTACACCTTCCGCCTGCGCGCTCCCTTCTCCGGGGACCCCGAGCAGCTCTTCGCGCGTCTCGCCGCCGCCCAGCAATGCGCTTATGCCGCCTACGTGGATACTGGCCGCTTCGTCCTCTGTTCCGCCTCGCCGGAGATGTTTTTCGTGCAGGAAGGCGACACCCTCCGCTCCCGGCCCATGAAAGGGACCCGCCCGCGCGGCCTGACTCTGGCCGATGATCGGCTCCAGCGCGACGATCTGCTCGCCAGCGAGAAGGACCGGGCCGAAAACGTGATGATCGTGGACATGGTCCGCAATGACCTTGGACGCATCGCCGAACCCGGCAGCGTGGCCGTCGAGGAGCTGCTCGCCGCTGAGCCCTATCCCACTGTCTGGCAGTTGACCTCCCAGGTCGTAGCCCGCAGCCAGGTGGGGTTCACCCGGACTCTCCAGGCCCTCTTTCCCCCGGCCTCCATCACCGGGGCTCCGAAAGCCCGCACCACCGAGATCATCCGCGAACTGGAAACCACGCCCCGCCGCGTCTATACCGGTACCATCGGGTACCTCGGTCCCGACGATGCCCGCTTCAATGTCGCCATTCGCACGGTGCTCATCGACCGCGCCACCGGCCAGGCCGAATACGGCGTGGGGGGCGGTATTGTCTGGGACTCGGACCCCCAAGCCGAATGGGAGGAATGCATGACCAAGAGCCGCGTTCTCCGTACGATCCGCCCCGAGTTCTCCCTCCTCGAAAGCCTGCTCTGGACGCCGGACGAGGGCTTTGTCCTGCTCGACCGGCATCTCGGCCGGCTCCGCGATTCCGCCACCTACTTCAACCGCCCGGCGGACCTCGCCCAAGTCCGGGACGAACTGACCCGGCTGGCGGCGGGACTTGCCGCCGAGCCGCACAAGGTCCGGGTGCTGGTGGCCCCGGATGGAACGGTCACCGCCGAAGCCAGCCCGCTGGGTCCGCCCGTCCCCGTCTGGCGGGTCTGCCTGCACCCCGAACCCGTGGACAGCCACGACCCCTTCCTCTACCACAAAACCACCCATCGCGAGGTCTACACCAAGGCCGCCGCCACCCATCCCGGCTACGACGACGTAATCCTCCAGAACGAGCGCGGCGAGATCACCGAATCCTGCCGCGCCAACGTGGTGATCGAGACCCCGGCAGGCCGTTTCACCCCCCCGGTTTCCAGCGGACTCCTGGCCGGCACCCAGCGCGCCGAAGCCCTGGCCAGGGGCGAACTCGCCGAACGCACCCTCACCCCCGCCGACCTCCGTTCGGCACGGCGCGTCTTCCTCATCAACTCCGTGCGCGGTTGGGTCGAAGCCCGGCTGGAGTGACGCCTCCTGGGAAGTCAGCGTTCCTCGCTGGGCTGAGGTCCTTCTGGCCTCCGGCGGGCAAGTCTTGGCTGCCGACGAGCGGAGGACCCTACAGGAACTCACCTACCGAGAACACTCTCACCTTCTTGTCGGCACCAAAGATAAAGGAGAGGGATGGCTCCGGGTACCAGAGGTTGTACGAGCCGTCTTTGGCGACGTGGTAGAGCGTCCGTGCCGAGTAGTCCGATGCCTTTAGCCCCTCTGCTATATCCTGCTCGGAGGTCACCTCGCCATAGGCCCCGACGACGTCCTCCAGGGAGGAGTCGCAACCAATGCCCGAGTCGAGTTTGAGGGAGTGCCCGCGGAACACGATGGCTGTGACCACCTTCCCGTCTCTAAGGAAGGCGTTGAGATGCCAGTCCCCGTCGTTCCACAGGATCCCGTAGAGGTCCGAGCTGGCCGGCCGGGCATCCATCGCCTCGCCAAACAGGGCAACCAATTCCTGCTCAGTCAGCCCAATCAGGCTGTTCGCGGTAGGGGGAGGCACCACTGCCTTCGGGGTCTTCGGGGCGCACGATGTACCAACGAGCAACGTGGCGAGTAGCGCCAGAACGAATACGGACTGCTTCCCCATGGTCGCACCTCTCGGAGAACGGTGGTGTAGTCTCTCAGCATCAGCCAGACTAATGGCACCATATTACACTCTATGCCTGGGCACGGCAAACCCACAACCGTTATCGCGGCAAGCGGGACCCTTGCGCGGGGCGTGTGGCGAGCATCCCGACCAATCCCTGTATGGCTGGGCTGAGACGGGCTTGCTGGCTCTCTGGCATTTCCCAGTCGCAATCAGTACGTTGTGGGAGAACTCTGGTTAAGGAGAACTCCCATGCGCTACCTCCTCCTCGCCGCCCTCTGCCTGTCACTTCTGGCAACCGCGCAATCCGACGTCTTTTCCGGCCTCCAGGTCGAGCGGGCCGCCACCGACTTCAAGTTCACCGAGGGACCGGTCTGGATCCATGCGGGCTACTGGCTCTTCTCCGATGTGCAGGGCAACCGCATCTACAAGCTCGTCCCTGGCCATCAGGCCGAGGTCTGGCGGGACCCCAGCGGCCAGAGCAACGGCCTCACCCTCGACCGCGAGGGCCGTCTGGTCACCTGCGAGCACGGGAACCGCCGGGTTTCGCTCACCGGCCCCGACGGCAAGGTCATCACCCTAGCCGAAGGCGTGCAGGGCAAGCGCTTCAACAGCCCGAACGATGTCGCCGTCCGCCAGGATGGCACCATCTTCTTCACCGACCCCACCTACGGCTTGGCCAAGCGCCCCCAGGAGATCCCCTTCAAGGGCGTCTACCTGCTCAAGCCGGGGCAGGAAGCGGTCCCCCTGTTCCGCGACTTCGACATGCCCAACGGCATCGTCTTCTCGCCCGACGAGCGTTTCCTCTACGTGGCCGACACCCCGCGCAACCACGTGCGCCGGTTCGATGTGGCGCCCGACGGCAGCCTCGTCGGTGGGCAGGTCTTCGTGCGGGTTCCCAACCCCGATGGCATGCGCATGGACACCAAGGGCAACCTCTACGTGGCCAGCAAGGACGGCGTGGCGGTCTTCGCGCCGAATGGCACCCGTCTCGGCACCATTCCCTGCCCCGAAGTCCCCGCCAACTGCGCCTTCGGCGGGCCCGATGGCTGCACCATGCTCATCGCCGCCCGCAAGAGCGTCTACACCGTGCGGGTACCCATTCCCGGTATTGTGCCGTAGGGGAAATGCAGAATGCAGAAGTAGGAATGCAGAATGGGTCGGGACGAGAGGCCAGGCCCCCCCTGGAAGGGCAGGCCGCGCAGATCTCCCCTGGGAACGCCGAGCACCAGCTCGGCGGCATTCCTCTCCCCTTTGCCCAGCAGGTCGGGACGAGAGGCCAGGCCCTTCCTGCAAGGGTAGACTCCCTCCTGGGAACGCCGAGCACCAGCTCGGCGGTATTCCTCGCCACATCGCCGAGCTGGTGCTCGGCGCTCCCAGGAGCCCAGCATGGGTCCACGGCGAAACATCCCGTCGTCCTGGCGGCGCTCCCAGGAGACCTGGCATGGTTTGCGTGCGAGGCATTGCCCTCTGCCCTGCGCCACGCTTCTGCGGCGGCGCGCCAGCGGCGGCAACCGCCGCACGGAACGGGGTGGCGCAGCCGACCCGTACCGCGCGGCATTCACGTGGGGTCCGGGGAGACGCGTCTCCCCGGCAGGGCTTCGGGGCAGCGCCCCGCCCTTCCCGCGTCCTACTCGATGCCGGTCGGCTTCGTCCATTCCTTCGACGGCGGCCAATCCGCCTCGGCCAACGGGCCGAGCTTCCACGGCTTGCGGGTGCGGAACGGGTTCACGAAGGAGCGCGTGAGCTTCCTGGTCTCCCAGAGGTGGTTCACGCACGCACGCATGCAGCCCCGCGCCCCCTCCAGCGCCGGATTGTGGTGGTAGCTCGCCGGGTAGCCCACCACCTTGTCCAGATCGGGCTTGCCGCAATACTTGCCCTCGAAATTCTTCGGATCCGCCTCGGGACGCATGAAGGGATTGTACTCCTCCTTGCCGCCGCAGTAGGCGATGGAGCACTTGGTCGTGTCGAACTTGCCCCACTCGATCTTGCGGCCCGCGACCGTGATCGACTCGGTCTCGGTCGCCGAGATCGCGTTCCCCGAGCATTCCCGCACGCAGGCCATGCAGCGGTCGCAGAGCCCGCCCTCAAACAGCGGAT
>QKCY01000584.1 GCA_003245525.1 Victivallales bacterium
CACGGTGGTACCGGGCCGTCCTGACGATGGCGAAGGGGAGGGGACGTTCTTTGTGAAGGACATCTACCGAGGCCTCCGCGAGCAGGGCGTTGAACCCGGCCAGGTCGCCCGGCTCCGGGTCATGGAGGTCCTGCCCAAGAAGTACAACACCGAGGGGCCGCGCTACCGCGACCACTACCCCGTGATCGGGCATGGGTCCTACTACGTGAAGCGCAATCTCGGCAGCGTGCCGGTGCGTGCCGACGGCTCGGTCTGCTTCCAGGCACCAGCCAAGCGCGAACTCTACTTCATCGCCCTCGATGCGGCAGGGAAGGAAGTGCAGCGCATGGGGTCGGTGACCCAGATCACCCCCGGCGAACAGGTGGCCTGCATCGGTTGCCACGAGAACCGGCTCAGCACCCCGCCGGTCGCGGCGCAGCCCCTGCACGATCTGCCTGCGCCCGATGCCCTCGAACCGCCCGCGTGGGGTACGGCCGTGGACTATATCCAGCAGGTGCAGCCGATCCTGGACCGCCATTGCGTCTCCTGCCACTCCGGCCCGAGTCCGAAGGCGAAGCTCGACCTCTCCGGCGACCGTACCCGGATGTTCTGCATGTCCTACACCAATCTGACTCTGCGCAATCTGGTGGACTACTACTACATCAACCCCGGCCCCACCGGCGTCTTCCCCGCGTTGAAGACCGGCTCCCAGGTGAGCAAGCTCACTGCCCGGATCGAGAGCAAGCACGGCGGCTCCGAACTCAGCGACGAGGAGCGGCGGACGGTCTACGCCTGGATCGATGCCGATGCCCCCTACTATTCCACCTGGGAGATGTCCCGCCCCCACTGGCTCGGCGGCCGGGATACTTGGACCCAGCCCCCCGATGCCACCCCCCAGCCCTGGTTCGCCAACGTGCTCGCGATCATCGCCGCCCGCAAGCTTCCGGCCTCCGGCATTGTCCACTACTACACCGGCAACAACACCTGGAGCCTGGACCAAATCCTGGTCAACTACACCCATCCCGAGTGGAGTGGTCTCCTGCTCGACAACCTCAGCGAGCGCGCAGGCGGCCACGCCCCCGCCGCCACCGCCATCTTCCCGAACCGCGAGGATGCCGACTACCAGCGCCTGCTGGAAGCCATCCGTCAAGGTGCCGAAGCCCTCCGCGCCAAGCCCCGCATGGACCTCCCCGGCGCCGTCCCCATCCCCCAAGCCCGCGACTTCGGTCGGGTGTTTTAGGATGTCGTCCGGTTGATGGCTGGATTGTGCCCCTGCGTGCTGAAAGGACCACGAACCTCTTTGAGCAGCCGTTGGGCGCAACCAAATGGGATTCTCGCGCAGAGACGCTGAGGCGCAGAGAAAAACCGGAAGACTCCCTGGCCTCCCAGCTCTCCTGTCCTGCATTTCCTCTGCGCCTCAGCGCCTCTGCGCGAGAATCCCACTCGGTTGCGGCCAATGGTAGGGGGGCCGTGGCTCTCTTGGAGAACGGGGCCAGCAGGACATTGGGCTTGCTGGACGAGGACCGGCCCGCCCGCAAAAAGGAACGGCGCGCGTCCGGTGAGGGACGCGCGCCGTGGGAAGGGACGCGGCGGTTTCTAGAAGAGGTTGAAGAAGGTGCCGCGGATGTTCTCGACGCTGCGCTTCAGGCTGTCGAAGGGATCGAGTTCGCCGTTGTCGCGCTCGACCAGGACCCACTCGCTGCCGGCGCTGCGGACGGCGTTGCAGATGCGGGGCCAGTTGAGGTTGCCGTCGCCGATCTCGGTCATCTTGTGCTCGCGCTTGGCGGTGATGGTGAGATCCTTGAAGTGGACGCAGGGGATGCGGCCGGCCACCTTCTCGATGTAGGCGGCGGGATCGCTGCCGCCGTGGGCGATCCAGTAGGTGTCGATCTCGATCCAGACGTCGCGGCTAAGCTTCTGGATGAGGAGGTCCATGGGCTTGACGCCGTCGGCGGGGGCCAGCTCGTGGCTGTGGTTGTGGTAGCCGATGGAGACGCCGGAACCGGCGAACTTGGCGGCGACTTCGTTGTAGTCGGCCACGAACTTCTCCCAGAGGGCGAGGCTCCAGTCCTCGGCCTTGGGGAAGTAGCCGCCGATGGCGGTGTACTTGCAGCCCCAGAGGAGGTGTTCGTCGATCACCGCCTGGGTCTCGTTCTTCATGCGGTCCATGCTGATGTGGGAGGCGGCGCATTCGAGGCCTTCGCCGTCGAGGATCCGCTTCAGTTCGGCGGGATCGATGGCCCCCATACCGGAGGCCTGGATGCCGTCATAGCCCATGGCTTTGACTCTGGCGCAGCTTTTCGCGATGTCCGCAGGAGTCTTGCAGTACTCCCGGGCCGTGTACATTTGGGCACCGATCTTGATCATCTGAAATCTCCGTGCAATAGGGGAATGGGGATGACATTATCGTCATCCCGCCGTCAGGACGGTATCATATCCCCGCGAGGGGAGGGTGTCTATCCCCGTTGGGGCACGGCCTGCAAAAGAGGATCGAGGGTGTCGCCCAGGAGCTCGGCCCGCCAGCCGGTGCGCAGGCCATGGCCGTCCACGCTCCCGCGCGCGTGCGAAAGAATCAGATGGTTCATGTCCTTCCGGGAGGTGACGATGCCAGGGTCGACGCCGCGGGCATTGGCCACCTTGCGCACGGCGTCGAGCATGACGTCGGCATGGGCCTTGAGGGTCTTGGAGTCGAGCGGCGAACCGTTCAGCCGGGGCCATTGCTCCGGGGGGAGCGCACAGCCGGCGGCGATGGCGGCGACCAGCTCGTCGGCATGGTCCCGGGCCGTACGGCGCGCCACGCATTCGAGCTTTTGGATCGACTTGGCGTCGCGGGGCTGGCGGCGGGCCAGGACGATGGCGGCTTCGTCGGAGAGCACCCGCCGACGGGGCAGGTCGAGCTTCCGGGCGGCCAATTCGCGCCAGGCGATCACCCGTTGCAGGACGGCCATCTGGGCCGGGGGCAACCGCCCCATACCCTTGACGGTGCGGAACGCCTCTTCGGGATCGTTCTCGGCGGTTTGCTCGGGGAGTTCGTAGCGGGCCATTTCCTCCAGCAGCCAGGCCTCGTTGCCGAGTTCCCGGGCGCGGGCGAGCAACCGCTCGCGCAGCTCGGGCATGTAGCGCACGTCGTCCAGCGCATAGGCCAGCTGGTGGGGGGTGAGGGGCCGGTGGCACCAGTCGGTGCGGGTCTGGGTCTTGGGCAGATCGACGCCGAAGAACTCGCTGATCAGCCGGGCGAGGGAGAGAATGCCCTCGTAGCCGGCGAAACCGGCGGCCAGGCGGGTGTCGAAGACGTTGCGGAACTGGCAGCCGGTGGGGCGGACCAGGATCGGCAGGTCCATCTCCGGATCGTGGAACACCTTCACCACCTGTTCGCTTTCGAACAGCGGCACCAGCGGCGACAGGTCGGAGAGCGCCACGGCATCCACCAGCCAGACATCCTCGTGCGAGATGCCCAGCTGGATCAGGCCCAGCCGGGGATAGTAGGTGCTGGTCCAGACGAACTCCGTGTCCACGGCCACGGCGGGCGCGGCCAGGCAGCGCGCGGCCACGTCCCGCAGGGCGGCGACATCCTGGACCAGGGCGGCGGCATGGGCGGGATCGGGCGAGGAGGGCGGAACGTGTTCTGTCATGGTGGCCTTTGCGGTACGGCGTGGCTTTTGGGTCCCAGCAACACTACCTTACCAAACCCTTTCGGGCAACCCGGGTTCCGTTGGCCCGCCCGCAGAGGCCGTACAGGCCCGTCGACCACTCAGGATTGCCTTCTTGAAGGCCTTTCTTAACACAAACGACTTGAGTGGGTTCCGTGCGATGGTATATTGCGCTTCTGCTTTGTAGCCAGGAGTCTGCGCGCGCCTCGTTGCCGGTTGCCGCAGGAATCTGTGCCGCAAGCAGTTGCATCCGCATGCGAGCGGGATTCCAGGATCCCGCAACCAGCGAGGCCCCGCCAGTGAACGACGCGACAGGCTGGGGTCGTAACCACTCGCCGTTGGTCAAGGAAAGCAAGTATGGCAGTCAAGATCAGACTCCGCAGAGTCGGCAAACGCAACGCCCCGTGCCACCGTATCGTGGTGGCGGACGGCCGCAGCCCCCGGGACGGTCGCTTCATCGAGTGCATCGGCACCTACGATCCCCGTGGCAAGGACGAGAAGATCGACCTCGAACGGGCCGATTACTGGGTCTCCCAGGGCGCCCAGCCCAGCGAGACTGTCCAGGCCATCATGCGCCGGGCGCGCGAAGGCAAGCCGCTGGGTCACGACAAGGCGGCCCCCGTCGCCAAGACCGAAGAATGAGTTGACCCATGGTGCTTTCCTTCATCAAGAACTTGCTGGGCGGCGGTGACCGCACGGACGACCAGGCGAAAGCCCCGGTTGCCCCGGCCCCCGTGGCCAAGCCCGCAGTCGCGGCCGTCGCTGACGGTGCCGACGACGACGGCGAAGGCACCGGCGCCACCACGGCGAACATCGAGGACTTTGTTCGCTTCGTGACCAAGGCCTTGGTCGATTGCCCCGACGACATCCGGCTGGAAACGGTCGAGAAGGGGCGCAACACGACGATCAACATCAGTTGCGCCAAGTCGGACACGGGCAAGATCATCGGCCGCAGCGGCAAGACCATCTCGGCTATCCGGGCCCTGGCTGCTGGTGCGGCGGGCAAGGCTGGCAAGAAGGTCTCGGTCGAAGTCCTGGACTAGTTTCGCCATGCGCGTGGATCTGATCACGCTGTTCCCCGACATCTGCGCCGGCCCGCTGAGCGAATCGATCCTTGGCAGGGCCCAGGCCCGGGACATCGTCCGGATCCACTGCACAGACCCCCGACAATTCGCAACCGACCGGCACCGGACCGTGGACGACACCCCCTATGGCGGGGGAGCGGGCATGGTCCTCAAAGCCGATATCATCCAGCAGGCCATCGCCAGCGTCTCCTCCCCCGAAGCGCACGTGATCCTGCTCACCCCCCAAGGGCAACGATTCACCCAACGCCATGCCGAACGACTGGCCCGCAGCCACCGCCATCTGATCCTGGTCTGCGGGCACTACGAAGGCGTGGATGAACGACTGAGACAGACGCTGTTCGACGAGGAGATATCCATCGGGGACTATGTGCTGACCAACGGAACGATCGCGGCCGCGGTAGTGGTGGATGCCATTGTCCGTTTGCTCCCGGGAGCCCTGGGCACCGAGGCATCGGCCGAAGACGAGACGTTCGCACAGGAGAACCTGCTGGAGTATCCGCAGTATACCCGACCCGCCCGCCTGGCAGGCATGGAGCCGCCGGCGGTGCTGCTAGCCGGCAATCATCAGAGTATTCAACGGTGGCGACAAGAGCAGAAGTGGATACGGACCGCCTCGCGGCGTCCCGACCTACTTCGCCCCGAACTGGAGACGTGACATGAACAAGGTCGAGAAGATCCACAGAGAAAACATGAAGACCGACCTCCCCGAGTTCCAAATCGGGGACGATCTGGTCGTCGACGTGAAGATCGTCGAAGGTGGCAAGGAGCGCATCCAGGCCTTCCGCGGGACGGTCATCGCCCGCAACGGCATCGGCATCGCCCAGACGGTCACCCTTCGCCGCATCTCCTACGGCCAGGGCGTTGAGCGCGTCATTCCGCTCCATTCCCCCCGCGTGGCCGGTTACAAGGTCGTGCGCGAGGGCCGCGTCCGCCGGGCCAAGCTGTACTACCTGCGCGACCAGGTCGGCAAGGCGGCCCGCGTCAAGGAGCGTGGCCTCCAGTAAGCTCGGGAGCAGGCCACCGTTGACGGCTTCCGCCCTCAATCTGTTCGCCTTCGAGGAGGCCGCGCGACAGCGCGGCAGCCAGCGCATCGCGGGCGTGGACGAGGTCGGGCGGGGGCCGTTGGCTGGTCCCGTAGTGGCGGTGGCCGTGGTGCTGCCGCCCGGCTTCTCCTTGCCGGTGGCTGACTCCAAGGCGCTGACGGCCACGACCCGCGAGCGTCTGGCCGAGGCCATGCAGGCCGATCCCGGCGTCGAGATCGGTTTTGGCGTGGTGGATGCCCGGGGCATCGACGAGCTGAACATTCTGCGGGCCACGCACGCCGCCATGCGGCAGGCCCTGCTTTCGCTCCCCCGGCTCCCCGACTACGCCCTGGTGGACGGCCTGCGAGTGCCGGGTCTGCCGGTTCCGGCGGAGTTCCTGGTGAAGGGGGATGCCCGTTCCGCCAGCATCGCGGCGGCAAGCATTGTCGCCAAGGTCCACCGCGACCATTTCATGGACGAGCAGGATGTAGCCTGGCCGGGCTATGGATTTGCCCGCAACAAGGGGTACGGTACTCCCGAGCATCTGGACGCCTTGCGCCGCCAGGGACCGTGCCCGCTGCACCGCCGCTCCTTCGCCCCGGTCCGGGACGCCCTGACTCCCCCGCCGGAACAGCTTGAATTCGGCTTCGCGTCCGAACCCTAGTCCAAGGCACCGTTCCGTTCCGCCTATGCCGATCCGAGACAAAATCCGACCGAGCGTACGCCGCATCGCGGCCCAGCTTGTGGAACACGGGCACGAGGCCTACCTCGTGGGCGGTGCAGTGCGCGATCTCCTGCTGGGGATCGAGCCGAAGGACTACGACATCGCCACCTCCGCTTCGCCGGAGGAGGTGCGGGACGTATTCACCCGTCGCCGCTCCCGCATCATCGGGCGGCGCTTCCGGCTGGCCCATGTGTACGACCACGGCGAGGTCTACGAGGTCAGCACCTTCCGGCGCGAGCCCACCGCCGAGGAGCGTTGCGTGCGCGAAGGCGACGATGGCGTCATGCTCTGGCGCGACAACTCCTACGGCACCCTGGAAGAGGACGCTCGGCGCCGGGACTTCACCGTGAACGCGCTCTACTTCGACGTGGTGGGCGACCGGGGCATCATCGATTTCGTCGGCGGCGTCGAGGATCTGGAGAACCAGACGGTCCGGGCCATCGGCGACACCGCCATGCGGATGGCCGAGGACCCCGTCCGGTTGTTGCGCGCCCTGAAGTTGGTGGGGCTCTATGGATTTCACCTCGAAGCGGAACTGGAGAGGACGGTCCGCGAGTACGGCGAGAGAATCCGACTGGCCAGCACGAACCGGCTCTTCGAGGAGCTTCTGAAGATCATGGGCAATGCCCGGGGTGGAGCGATCCTGGCGGCCTTCCACGACCATGGGTTCCTGCACTGGTTCTGGCCTTGCTTGGACCGGATCTGGGACGAGCCCGCCGGCGAACTCCTGCGGGCATTGCTCGCCGAACGGGGACGCCGTCAGGCGGCCGACAACAACTATCCCGCCTCGAAGGCTCTGCTGCTGGGCACGCTGATGCTGGCCCCGATCCGGGCCGAACTGGGGGGCGGGACGCCCGGCCAGCTGTGGGAATTCCAGTCTGGTATCGACCATGTCTGCCGGAATCTCGTACACGAGTTCATGGCCCCGTTCCCCATCTCCCGCTTCCTTTCCGCCCGCGCCCGCGACATCTGCATGTTGCTGCCGCGTTTTGAGGCCGGAATCAAGCGGGGCCGGGTTGCGCGGCATCCCGAATACCAGTATGGGTACGAATTGTATTCCCTGTGGCTTGCGACCCAGGGCGAGAGCCAGGAGAGCCTTGCCGAGTGGCCGCAGTGCCGTCCCAGCAAGTCGGGCGGGCCGCGTGGCCGTCGTCCCCGGTCCCCCCGGCAGGGCCACCGTCCCCGGACGGATGGAGCCCCGGTTTCCCCCCCGGAGGAGTCAGCGTGAAATTCATCATCCTGGGCGCGATCATCGTCATCCATCTGGTCATTCTCGGTTTTCTGATGGGGCCGTGCCGTTCCGAGCGCAAGGCGGCGGAGGCCAAACCGGAGGAACCGGCGGCGACCGTCCTGGACGCCCTCCCCGGGCCGCAGGCCCCGCCGGCCGACCCGTCGGCACCCGCCAGCCTCGCCTTCGGTCCGCGCTTCTATAGCGAATCCCTGGCGACGCTGCCCCCCGAGTTGGCCAAGACCGCCCAGGAATGCCGGGTGGGGATCGTGGTGGACTGGAGCGCGCGTACCGTGTTGTGGAAGAAGGAGGACGAGAAGGCGGTACCCATTGCCAGCCTGACCAAGATGATGACGGTTCTCCTCCTCATGGAGACCTTGGAGAAGGACCCGGCCCTGACGCTTGAGACGCCCGTCCGGGTGACCAAGGAGGCCATGGGGATCGGCGGCCGGGAGGTCTGGCTCGATCCGCACGAGACCTTCACGTTGGACGAGCTGCTGAAGTGTACCCTCATCTTCAGCGCCAACGATGCCGCCTACCTGATGGGGCAGTTCCTGGCGGGCGGGGATTGCTCCGTTTTCGTGAGCCGGATGAACAGCCGGGCCCGCGAACTGGGGCTCCAGCATTTCACGTTCCACAACCCCAACGGCCTTCCCGAAGGACCCAAGGAGCTGGAGAATACTGGTTCCGCCCGTGAACTGAGCTATCTGGCCGGGCGGTTGCTGGACTATCCTGCCGTACTGAAGTGGAGCCAGACGAAATTCGACACCTTGGCTAGCCCCCGTCGCAAGACCCCCACCATGCTGACCACCACCAACAAGCTGCTGGGCACGGTGCCGGGCGTGAACGGCATGAAGACCGGCTTCACCGACGACGCGGGCTGGTGCATGGCCGCCACCTGTGTCCGCAATGGCCGCACGGTGATCGTGGTGGTGACAGGGTGCGAGGAAGCCAAGACCCGCAACGGCAAGGCTGGGCGCAATGCCCTGGTCGCCGGGCTGATCAACTGGGCCTACGAGCAGGGCTGAGATCCCCCGTCGCTGGGAGGGTAGGCGATGTCCTTCTGCCACTCGCTGTGGAAGTATCTCGGGCCAGCCCTGCCGATGGAGTGCCCGATGTGCCATGCCGTGGACTACTTCGTTCTCCACAGCCGGACCCTGGCCTTGTTCGCGATCATCCCGCTCGACTGTAGCTATTCGCTGCGCTGCCAGCATTGCGAGTACGAGATACACGTGGACGACGAGGAAGACGTGGCCAAGGCGAAGGGACTGGCGGAACAGACCCGCCTGCTCCGCCAGGGGGCAATCACGGAGGGGGACTTCGCGCGCTGTCTGGCCGAGAACCCCCTTGTCTGCACCCGGTTGGTGGCGACGGTGAACGCCACCCGGAACTGCCCGCACTGCGGGGCGGAAGTGCCGGGCACCTTCGACCGGTGCTGGAACTGCGATGCCGAACTAGGGAGCGGAGAGGGGGACGTGGAGGAGGCCCCCTTGGAGGCCGGTTCGGACGAGTCCACCCCATCCTCCTTCGGTGGCATCCAGATCTGATCCGGAGCCGCCAGCACGGCGCACGGGTCTGGCCTTCCCCCCGAAAAGGGGGCCGGAGAGTAGCCCGCAGGTGCTCCCGACTGCACCCGCGAACCACTCTCCGGCGAGACTGGCCCGTCGCCTCTCTGCGGCGAACCTAAATCTGGACCATCTTCATGTATTTCTGGGACAGGCGCTCGGCCCCGCCCTGGGCGATGCGGACGCCGTTCTCCCAGCGCAGGCCGAAGTCCCGGTCGTAGAAGAAGGTGTCCACCTGGAAGGTCATGTTCTCGGCCAGGTCGTAGGTGGACGTGGATTCCATCCAGGGGCGCTCGACCTCCATCATGCCGATGCCGTGGCAGGGGCCGTAGAGCATATACTGGGCGAAACCGCGCTCCTTGACGAAGGCCTCGTACTCCTTCACCACCTGGGCGGCGGGCTTGCCAGCGCAGAGGAGTTCCTGGGTCTTGAAGTGGGCTTCGAGCCCGAACTCGACCAGCCGCCGTTTGCGTTCCGGCAAGGGGCCGATGGAGAAAGGCAGGCCCACGCTCGACGAGTAGCCGCAGACGCGGGCCCCGATGTTGAGCTGGATGACCTCGTTGGCCTTGATGGTGTTGTGGGTGGGGCGGCTGATGGCATTGCAGGTGGCCGGGCCGCAGAAAACATACAGGGCATGGCCTTCGTACTCGGCCCCATAGCGGTAGAGCTCGCGCTGGGCGATGCCGGTGACCTGGAGTTCGGTCATACCCGGCTTGATCTCGGCCAGAACGGCGTCGATGGCCAGCTCGCTGATCTCGAAGGCGCGCTTCATGCAGGCGATCTCGGCGTCCGTCTTCACGGCGCGGAGGCTGATGAGCGTGTCGTCGGCCTTCACCAGTTCCGTGTCGGGCAACTGCTGCTTGAGGCTCATGTAGACGGGGAGGGGCGTGATCGACCAACTGACAATGCCAAGCTTGCGCAGAGGCTTGCCGCCCAGGGCCTTGGCGGCCACATCGCGATAGTTCGCCACGGCGATCCCGGGGTACTCCGGATCGGCGGATTCGCGGTACTCGACCATCTTCTCGATCCGGGCGATCTTGCTGCGCCCCTTGGCGTACTCCTCGCTCTCGGGGCCGATGAGCAGGACCGGTTCCCCTTCGGCGGGGACGAAAACCGCGGCACTCTCGAAGGTGGGCCAGTACTCGCTCAGGTAGCGGACGCTGGCGCAGTCCGCCTCGTTGCCATGAACCAGCACGGCATCCAGACCAGCCGCCCGCACGTTGGCCTGGAGCTGCTGCACGCGGGCGCGGTATTCGGCGTCGGGGATGGTGGCCATGGTCAGTCCCTTGGGGCTGGGGAGGAGGGGAGGTCGCGCGGGTCGCGCATGGTGGGCGGATCGTTTCACTGCATGTTCGGTGTTATACCACTATACATGGGGTATGTCAACCGGAAATGTATTTGGATTCCGCGCGTCGGCTTGCAGATTCAGTATACCGGTATATGATTCGCTCATGGCAGCATCCAACCCGAAGTACCGTGAACTTGCGGATCTGCTGGAGCGGAGGATCGAGGCTGGCGAGTTTCCCGCTGGCGCTGCTCTGCCCGGCGAGAAACGGCTGGCTCGCGAACTGGCCGCCAATCACTTGACCGTGCGTCGGGCCTTGCGGCTCCTGGCGGTACGGGGCGTGGTGCATACGGTTCCCAGCCGTGGGACGTACCCCGGGCCGTCTCCCAGCCAGTCGCCCGACGCGCAGCCGTCGGCCTTGGTCGGGGTGCTTTTCTCGGATGTGGACCCCTACTTCCTGCGCATCGTGAGCGAGTTGGAGGCGTTGATGGCTCCCCGCGGTCTGTCGCCGGTCATCCGCTTCACGCGGGGCAGCCCCGCCCGGGAGGCGGAGATCATGTGCGATTTCCGTCGGCTTGGGGTGCAAGGCGTTCTGGCGGCACCGGTGGGGGACAGCGAGCAGGCCTATGGGGACCCGGGAATGCCGGTGGTGTTCTTCGACTCCCGGCTGGAGGAGGTCCCGTTCCCCTATGTGGTGACGGACGACTTCCAGGGCACGCGCTGGGCTGTGGAGCACCTCGTTAGCCTGGGGCATCGGCGGATCGCCCACATCGGCGGCGGTGGCGAGGCCACCAGCAGCGAACGCTTGCGCGGCTTCGACCACGGCTTGGCCGAGGCGATGATCTCGGTGCCTTCCAGCTACCGGCTTTGCCAGGAGTACTCCCGCGAATGGGGGCATCTGGCGGCCGGGCGGCTCTTCGCCAGTTCGCCGACGCCCACCGCCCTGGTCTGCGGCAGCGATGTGATCGCGGCCGGGGCGCTGCGCTATCTCATGGAGAGCGGCCGGCGTTGTCCGGAGGACGTGTCGGTTATCGGCTATAGCGATTCGGAACTCAGCCGCGATTTGCAGTTGACCACGGTCCGCCAGCCCATGCAGCGTCTGGCGGCAACCGCCTGGCGGCTGCTTGCAGCTTTGCTGGAGGGACGCCATACTCCGCAGGAGAATCGGCTGGAGACCTCCCTGGTCGTCCGCCGCAGCACCGCTCCCCCCCGAACCTGAATGGAGACTCGTCCGTGAGCACCGCCACTTGCTCCTCCGCTCCCATCGCGCTTGGATTCATCGGGGTTGCCAACATGGGCACCCTGAATATCAAGGAGTTTTTCAAGCAGAGCGACGCCCGGGTGGTCGCCGTCTGCGACGTGGATGAGGGGCACCTGGCCAAAGCCAAGGCGTTGGTGGACGAGCACAATGGCGACGAGGCCTGCCTGACATTCCACGATTTCCGCGAACTCAATGCCTGTCCCGCTGTGGATGCGGTCGTCATCACCACGCCGGACCACTGGCATGCTCTCATGGCCATCGACGCCATGGAGCAGGGCAAGGACGTCTACTGCGAGAAGCCGTTGACCCTCACCATTGCCGAGGGGCGCGCGATCTGCGACGCCGTGGCCCGGACGGGGCGCATTCTCCAGACCGGTAGCCAGCAGCGTTCGATGCCCGAGTTCCGCCGGGCCTGCGAGCTGGTCCGCAACGGCGCTTTGGGCGACTTGCAGGTGGTGGAGACGGAAATCCCCCCGAACAACAAGTTCTGCGAGCCGACCTGGGAGCCCATGCCGGTTCCGCCCGGCTTCGACTACGATTTCTGGCTCGGTCCCGCCCCCGCAGCGGCCTATCACGAGCAACGTTGCCACTACCAGTTCCGCTTCGTGCGGGACTATTCCGGCGGCCAAGTGACCAACTTCGGCGCGCACCATCTGGACATCGCCCAATGGGCGCTGGGCATGGACGACTCCGGCCCGGTACAGGTGCGGGGCAAGGGCGAGTTCCCGGCCAGCGGGCTCTTCACCACGGCCACCAAGGTGGACTTCACGCTGACCTACGCGAACGGCGTCGAGGTCCGCTGCATCACGGGCGACAGCAAGGTGACTTTCGTCGGCACCAAGGGCAAGATCATGGTGGGCCGGGGCAAGCTGGAAGCGGAACCCGCCGCCCTGCTCGACACCGAGGTCCCGGCCGACGGCGTGCATCTCTACGAGAGCAACGACCATCACGGCAACTTCCTCGCCTGTATCCGCAACCGCCAGCAGCCGGTGTGTCCGGCCGAGGTGGGGCACCGTTCCGCCACCTGCTGCCACCTGGCCAACATCGCCCTGCTGCTGGGGCGCGAGCTGCGTTGGGACCCGGCGACCGAGCGGTTCCTCGGCGACGACGAAGCCAACGCCATGCTCTCTAGGCCCTACCGCGCGCCCTGGGTGCTTCCCCCAGCGTAGGAGAGCCCCATCGGCATTCGGAAAACTCGCGCGTTCATCGAACGCGCGACCACCTGTCTGGCCTGTCTTCCATACTAGCCCTGACGGAGGACGAGGGCGGTCCGGGAGGGGAGGTAGACCGTGATGTGGCTGCCTCCCGCCTCCTGGGTGAAGTAGGTCTGTCCCGGTTTGACCCGCTCGTGGCCGCCAAACTCCCCGGCGTCGGAGTCCAGGACAAGCTGGTAACGGCCAGCGGCGCAGGGGACGGCGAGGTCGGGGTAGGAGTTGGCGGGGTGGAAGTTCACCAGGAACACCAGGCTGCCCCGCTGCCAGGCCAGGAGCTTGTGGTCCTCGTGGACCAGGAGCAGGTCGGGCAGGACCGAGTGAATGCGTTCCTCGCGTACCAGGGCGACTAGGGCGGCGTCGAACTCGGCCAGATGGCGGAAGCGGAGGTCCTCCCGGTCGCGGAGGGACCACTGGCGACGGGCATGGTCGTAGGACCAGCCGTTGCCTTCGCGCGGGAAGTCCACCCATTCGGGGTGGCCGAACTCGTTGCCCATGAAGTTCAGATAGCCATTGCCGGCGGTGGCGAGAGTCAGCAGACGGGCGAGCTTGTGCAAGGCCACGGCGCGGTCGATCTCGATGCTCTGCGAACCCACGTGCATGGCGTCGTAGATGCGGATGCCAGCCAGGCGGAAGAAGCAGGTCTTGCCCCCTACCAGGGCCTGGTCGTGGCACTCGACGTAGCTGACGCTCCGCTCATCCATCCGCCGGTTGGTGGCCTCGTGCCAGAGCCCGCCCATGGACCAGGCCTCGTCGGACAGGTCGAAGAGACGGAACCAGTAGTCGGTCACCCCCATGGCCAGACGATGGGTGAAGCCCGCGCCGCCCTGCGA
>QKCY01000103.1 GCA_003245525.1 Victivallales bacterium
GGCAGATCGCGGGCGGATTGGGGAACGGCAGAGCAAGCAAAAGGAGAATCCATCACCAGCCCTCGCCGCAGACCTGGCAACGGTGCATTCGCCGCCGCCAGAGGAGAGGCAGACCAAGCAAGGCTGCGGTCAGCAGCAGGAAGGCCCACGAGGCGTGTTTCCAGTCCACGCCGCAATCGCGCACCTGGTGGCTGGCGCAGACCGGACAGGCCTCGCCGGTCCAGGGCGACGCGGCCACCAGCTCCGCCTCGGCCAGAACCGCGAAGGCGGCCTCGAAATCGTCCGGTTCCACCGCCACCTCGCCGCTGTCGCCCAGACGGCTGGAGACGCCCCGCGTCCGGAGTATGTCGGCCAGGGCTTCCGCTTCGCGTCGGCGGTTGAGTTGGGTGAGAATCAGCATGGGACCACTATACGGCACCCTCGGCGACGTTGCGCGGGCCCCGTTTCGGGATACGGTGGAGAGGTCCCCCCCATCCTCTTGTCGGGAGAGTGCCATGGATACGAACGTCTGGTCGGAACCCGCCGCGAATCTGCTGAAGGACCAGCTTCTGGCCGAGGGTCGCCGTTGGCACCTGCTGCATCAACCGCCCGCGACCCTGGCCGCTTGGGAGGAGTATCGGACCGGTCTGCGGGCGCGGCTGCGCGAGATCGCGGGTACGTGGCCCGAGCCGCCCGAGCTGGCGCTGCGCGTCCATGGCGAACTGGAGCGGCCCGGCTACCGCATCCGCAAGGTGTCGTTCCAGACCCGTCCGGGACTCTGGGCTACCGCCAACCTCTACCTGCCCGATGGCCCCGGCCCCTTTCCCGGCGTTCTCGGCACCCACGGCCACTGGAGCCAGGGCAAGCTGGCGGCGCGGGTGGCGGCGCGGGGCCATGTGCTGGCCCAGTCCGGGTTCGTGGTGCTGATCGTGGACGCCTTTGGCTCCGGCGAGCGGGGTACGGTACCGGGCGAGTTCGAGTACCACGGCAAGCAGATCGGCGCGTCGCTATTGCCCATCGGCGAGACCTTGCTCGGGATGCAGGTCTACGACAACATGCGGGGCATCGACCTCCTCCAGAGCCTGGACTGCGTGGACGGCGACCGGATCGGGGTCACCGGTGCCAGCGGCGGCGGCAACCAGACCATGTGGGTGGCGGCCTTCGACGACCGGATCAAGGCCGCGGTGCCGGTGGTCTCGGTCGGCACCTTCGAGAAGTACGTCTGCAATCCCAACTGCATCTGCGAATGTCTGCCCGATGGCTTGCCGCTCACCGAGGAATGGGCCATCCTCGCCCTGGCCGCACCGGCCGCCGTCCTGATTCTCAACGCCCTGCGCGACTCCAATGCGGCCTTCCAAGTGACCGAGATGATCCGCTCCTTCAGCGGTGCGCGCGAGGTGTATCGCCTGCTCGGCCAGGAGGACCGGCTCGCCTACCAGGCCATCGACCTGCCGCACGGCTACTGGCCGGAGATGCAGGCGCACATGCTGGGCTGGTTCAAGCATTGGTTGCAGGGCGAAGGCGCGGGGCGTCCCTGCGCCTTGCCGCCGATCCCGGAACTGCCCGAATCCGACCTGATGTGCTTCCCGGACAAGCAGCGTCTGGCGGAGGTGAAGTCCATCCTCGCCTACGTCCGCGAACACGCCGTCGCCCTGGCCGCCAGCCGCCAGCCAAGCACCGATCTGGAGGGCCGCCGCCAGGAACTGGCCGGGCTGCTCCATCTGACTCCCGGTCCGGTCCGCATCGCGCGTGGCCCCCTTGTCGAGGGCGTGACGGATGGCCGCCGCTGGCGCAAGTTCACGGTGGAGGCCCAGCCTGGCGGGTTACTGCCCTGCCTGGAGCTCTTGCCTAGCGACGGCGAACCGGAACGGACGGTTCTGGCTCTCCATCCCGGCGGCAAGGCCGAACTGGCGGACCGTCCCGAGGTCCAGCGCTGGCTCGCCGACGGCGTGGCAGTCTGCCTGGCCGACCTGCGCGGGACCGGCGAGACCCGCTGGGACGACGGCCGGATCGCGCCCGGTCACGACGCGGCCCGCACCGCCCTGTGGCTCGGTCGGACCATGCTCGGGGAATGGACCGAGGACATCATGGCCCTCATCCGACTCTTCGCCGACACCGGGACCAGCCTGGAGATCGCCGCGTGGCAGGAAACGGGTCTGGCGGCGCTCTGTGCCGCCGCCTTCGAGCGAAGCCTAGCCCGTTGCGAACTGCATGGTTTGCCGGAAAGCGTGGTTCCCGGCGAGAAGCTGCCGACACTTCACATGGCCGCCTACGTGCCCCGGTTCCTGCTCTGGGGCGATGTCCCCGAACTCCGTGCCCTGGCCCAGTGTCCGGTGGTAGTGGAGTAGGAACTTGCGGCGCAGCCGCTGTGGACTGCGGCGCTCTGCGCCGCTTTCCGTTTCTTGCCGATTCTGGCAGCGGGAAGCGATCCAACGTCCGGCACGCAAGTCAAAGCGGCGCAGAGCGCCGCAGTCCAAAGGGCACTGCGTGCCCAGCGGGGGCCGCGACCTCCATCATTCCATCATTCCACCATTCCATCACTCCACCATTCCGTCCTGAAACTGCTTCTTCAGTTCGGGGACGAGGATGGCGCCCTTGAAGTTACGCAGGACGGGGGCGAGGAGAAGGAGGTCGGGCTTGGCACCCTTGCTGACCTGCTTCCGGGCAGTCTCGACGAAGCTGGCGGCGATGTGGTCGCGCACGGTGCCTGGCACGCCGTCCTTGAGTTCGAGGGTGACGCAACAGGTGTCCTCGTGTTCGCTCTGCAGACGCAGGCCGACCACGGCGAGGTCGAAGGCAACGGGGTCCAATCCGTAGTGATCCACCACGAAGTCGGCCAACTCGCGGTTGATCTGGTCGTAGGCGTAGTTGGCCCCGCCGCGGATAAGCAGGGCGGAGTCGCGGCTCATCCAGTAGTAGTCCCATTCGCGGTCCTCGGGATTGCGTAGGCGGAAGGCCACATCGCGCAGACCCGTATACCAGCCCTGCGGCAGGACGGCGGCGGTGGCTGCGGGATTGCCCACGTAGCCGCTCATCACGTTGTCGCCGCGGGTGATCAGGTAACCTGGCTGGCCTTCCTGCTGGTCCACCAGGAAGCCAGCCTCGCCAGCGGTGATGCTCCGCACAATCCGGCATTCGGTGAAGGGCGGCGTGGGACGGCCGATGTAGTAGCCGCAGGTAGGTTCGCCCTGCCACGCATGGTTCCAGCCGCGTTCGAAGCAACCAAGGCGTTGCGCCTCGTCCAGTTGCCGGGGAATGCCCGTTACTTGCAGACAGGTCTCCGTGCTGCCGAAGCGAACTGTCGGGATACGTCCGGCGAACTCCTGCAGACGGCGAACCGTGGTCGGGCCGACGGGTGCGGAGCCGATCAGGAAATCGACCTTGCCCATGGCAGGCCCGAGGATATCCATGGGCACGGGCAGACGCCCGGTCTCGTGCAGTTCGGCGAGGAAGTCGAAGTGGCGGGATACCGTGGGGGCCACGATGCGGTCGTAGCCTTGGCACGCCAAGTCGGACAGAATGCGCCAGTACGGCGTGGAGTACCGCTCGACGAGATGCAGATGGCTGCCCGGACGCCGGAGCGCCCAGTCCGTGATCGCCGTGGAGTTGGTGTGGTGCATAGGGTTCACGATCAACGCGGCAAAGCGGTCCTCGGGCCGGATGTCGAGCAGCTTCTGGAAGGTCGCGCGGTTGGTGACGTAGCTCCGGTAGGGCAACTGCACGCCCTTGGGCTGGCCGGT
>QKCY01000233.1 GCA_003245525.1 Victivallales bacterium
ATCCGCACAGGACCGGGATGCCCGCCCGAGACGCCTTGACCGCCAGTTCCCGGGCCAGGCGCGAGGTCAGCATGGCGATGTCCGCCATGCTTAAGGAGTCGTCGATCAGGGCGCGGCCCACGGCCTTGTCGAAGGCACAGTGGCGGCTGACGTCCTCGCCGTAGGCCAGCAGCGTCCCGTCCTCCCGGAACAGCCCGGCGGCATGGGTGGCCCCGGTGGAGCGGTAGAGCCGCTGCCGCGCCTCGAACTGCTCCCTGATGAGAAAGATCCGCTCGGGGCGCAGCTTCAGCCGGTCGGGAAAGGCGTCCACCTTGCCCGGCCGCCGATCGGGCCCGAGAGAGACGAAGGCCCGTCCTCCGTCCGCATCGTCCGTTTCAATGCTCAGGATGTCGTCCGCCGAGCGGATCATTCCCAGGGAAAAGAGGTGACCGACGATCAGGTTGCGGTCGTCGCCCGGCGTGCGCGGCACCACGAATTCCCCCCGGCCTTCCACCTGGACGAGCAGGGGCTCCTCCACGGCGATCAGGGCCTCGTTGCGGCTGACGGCGCCGTCGGCGTAGCGTTCGAGCATGGCCAGGCCGATCAGCCCGGGGGTGGACGGATGGTCCTGTTCGGGGCGTTCCGCGTCGCGCTTGAGGGGCAGGATGCGGCAGCGGTCCGGGGATGGAATCGTGGTCATCGGAGCTCCTTGGCTAGGCGTCGAGCGTGTTCCAGAGGGTGCGGGTCATGGGGGAGAACCCCTGCGACCGGGCGTGGAGGTCCAGATGGATCAGTCCCATCTGCACGGCGTCGAGGTCCGGCGGCTCCAGGCATTCGCGCAGGTCGATGCACAGGATGTAGGACTTGCAGGCGTGGCACGCCTCGATGCGCTCCTGAGGGCGGCCGTCCACGGTGAAGGTTTCACGTGTCTCGTTCTTGTCGTTGCCGCAGGACGGGCAGACGTTGCGCCGGACCTTCCAGTCGTGGCCGCACAGGGAGCAGTGGAGATGCTTCTTGCCGCCGCCGCCGACCAGGTGGTCGACCTCGGTGGTCTCCCGGGCCGAAAGATAGGCGATGGTGGGGGCGGAGCCGCAGACGGGACAGCGGCTGTGTTCCCCGGCGGCTCGGGTAAGGGAGTTGCCCAGGCGCCCGACCATAGCACGAAAGGCGGGTGCGAAAACGTTCTCTGAAATATACAGCAGGCTTTCGCTCGGGATGTCGCCGAGCTGTACGGAGGTGTTCTCAAAGTGTTTCCAGTCGCCTTTGATCCGCGCCTGGGCAAGTCCCGAAAGATGGGCGGGGTCGTTCAGATACGCCCGCAGGGCGTCGCCCGCCTCGCCGTCCATCCGGAGCAGCGGGGCCAGCAGGGGGAGCAGCCTTCCGGCCGAGGCGGCCAGCTGTCCGGCCAGGGCGGCACAGTCGGCGGTGTCGAGCAGGGGGACGCCGTCGGCCAGCCGTTTTTCGTCAATGGCGGGCAGATGGACGTCGTCCCGGGTGAATTGTTCGCTCAGCGCCGCCTGTTCGCGCAGGAGGGGGCCGAAGCGGCGGGCCAGCTCGCCATAGGCGTCCAGCCGTTCGCCCATGGCCTGGAGGGTGGAGTCGATCATTTGGCGGGTCTGTTCCGGGTGCATGGCATGCTCCGTTTTGTACCGGCCGTGGGGCCGGAGCGATCCGGGGGGCGGACGCTCCGGCCCTTTGGCCGGGAGAGGTGTTCAGGTTACGCCTTCATCGCCTTGAACGGCTGGGACAGCTTGGCGAAGAGCTGCTTCTTCGACATCGGGCCGACCGGCGCGGCGGAAGCCACCGCGAACTTGTGGTAGGTGTCCGGCTTGTCGATGAGCAGGTAGATGACGTTGACCGAATCGGGATCGGCCAGGATGGCCTTGGGCCAGTCCTTCTTGACCACGGCCAGCCGCTCCTCGGCCAGCTTGAGCATGGCGTCGCGTTCGCCGAACTGCATGGCCCCGGTGGGGCAGGCGCGCACGCAGGACGGGGGCATGCCGTTGAGGACGCGGTCGTTGCACATGGTGCACTTGGTCAGCAGACCGGTCTTTTCGTCGCGGCGCGGCACGTTGTACGGGCACGCCTCGATGATTTCCTTGGCCTGGTCCTTGGTGAACTGGCGCGTCTTCTCGGTATACAGGATCGCACCGGTCTTCTCGTCCTGGATGATGGCCTCCTCGATGTACAGGTCGCCGGTTTCCTTGCACGGGGCGATCTGACAGTGGCGGCACTGGTCCGGGAAGAAGTTCCAGCGGATCACGCCCGTTTCATCCATGTAGTCATGGAAGCGGACGACCTTGTAGTTGTAGGGGTTGAGGTCAGGCGGATTCTGGTGGCTTCCCGTCTGCTTGGTCTTGTTGGCGGGCAGCTCGTGCCATTCCTTGCAGGCCAGCTGGCAGCCGCGGCAGGCGGTGCAGCGGGAGGTGTCTATGAGGAATGTTTTGGTCATGACGTTCTCCTCTAGCGTGCGATTTCAGTGATCTTGTCCGCCTTGCGGATGTTCACGATGCACGCCTTGTATTCCGGGATGGTGGTGTTCGGGTCGCCCACGGACGGGGTGAGCCGGTTGGTGGAGTCGCCGCAGCCGGGTGTGGTCCAGCCGAAGCAGTAGGGCATGCCGATCTCATGGATGATCCGGCCGTGCACCTTGAGCGGGCGCATGCGGACCGTGACCATGGCGATGGCCTGGACCTTGCCGCGAATGGACTCGATGATCACGCCGTCGCCGTTCTTGATGCCCTTGGTCTCGGCCAGCTCGGGGCTCATTTCCACATAGAGCTGGGGTTCGGCCTCGAGCAGGTTGGGCACGTTGCGGGTTTCGCCGCCGCCGCACCAGTGCTCGGTCAGGCTGTAGGTGGTCAGGACGATGGGGTAGTTCGGGTCCGCGGGCTTGGCCAGGATGTCGGGCGCGCTGGTGGCGAACTTGTACACCGGGCTCGAGAGCTGCTTGGAGAACAGGTTCTTGTCCACCGGCGTCTCGGCGGGCTCGTAATGCTCGGGGAACGGGCCGTCCATGCGGCCGGGGCCGAAGAGGTGGCCCATGCCGTGGGTATGCATGATGAACGGCAGCTTGCCCTTGGGATCGGACAGGGGCGGCCAACCGCCGTCGGGCACGTCGCCGATCCACTTTCCGTCCTTCCACTCGATGACGGCCTTGTCCGGGTTGAACGGCTTGCCGTTCACGTCGACGGAGGCGCGGTTGTACAGGATGCGGCGGTTCACCGGCCAGCACCAGGACCAGTTGGGGTACAGGGCGATCTTGGCCTGCATCGGGGTCTGCTCGGGCGAACGGCGCAGGGCCTTGTTGCCGTCTTCCTCGGTCCAGCCGCCGCAGTAGAGCCAGTTGAGGCTGGAGGTGGAACCGTCGTCCTTGAGGTGGACGAAGGAGGGCACCTGCTGGCCGCGCTTGTAGGTCTTGCCGCCGACCACGGAGTCCTTGGTGAAGCGGCCGTTGATCCGCTTGCACAGATCCTCGGGATCGAACGTCTTGGGCCAGTCGAGCTTGAGCAGCGGCTCGGCGAAGGTTCCGCCTTCCTTGGTGTACATGGCGCGCAGGTTGTTCATCAGCGGGATGTACATCTCGGCGAAGGGCCGGGCCTGGAACTGGGGCGGAACACACTGGTGATGCCACAGCACCCAGCGGCCGGAGTTGGTGACCGAACCGGCCTTCTCCATGCGGTGGGCCGAAGGCAGCAGGAACATTTCGGTCTTGATCTTCTTCGGATCGGCGCCGGGA
>QKCY01000244.1 GCA_003245525.1 Victivallales bacterium
GGCCGACGAGCTGAATCCTCTCCGCGCTTCCACCTATGGCACCGGGCAATTGCTTGGAGCCATGCTGGACGCGGGGGCCGCCCGGATCATCCTCGGCATCGGCGGCAGCGCCACTGTCGATGGGGGGGCAGGGATGGCCCAGGCTCTTGGCTACCGGCTGGTGGATGCAGCGGGGAAAGACCTTCCTCCGGGAGCAGAATCCCTTTCCCGCCTGGCTGCCATCGATCCGAGCCGAGCCCATCCGCGCTTGGGCCAATGCCCGATCCAGATTGCCTGCGATGTCACGAATCCTCTGCTGGGCCCTACCGGTGCCGTGGCCGTCTTCGCGCCTCAGAAGGGGGCCACTCCCACCATGCTGCCAGGCCTGGAGAACGGTTTGACCCAGTTGGCCAAGGTCTGGCAAGCCCAGAACCTCCTCGCCAGCGTCAGTGAGCCTGGCGATGGTGCCGCCGGCGGCCTAGGGGCTGGATTGCGGGCCCTCTGCCAGGCACAACTGGTGTCTGGAGCGCGACTTGTGGCGGACGCAGTCGGTCTGCGTTCCGCTCTGGAGAACGCCGCTTTCGTACTAACGGGCGAGGGCTGCAGCGATGCCTCCACCGCCTACGGAAAGCTCCCCGCCGTCGTCGCCGAACTGGCGAGAGAGCAGGGGGTTCCGGCCATTCTCGTCTCTGGTGGACTGCGTGGCGACACCAGTCCTCTGGAGGACGTCTTCGCCGGTGTTTTCCCCATCTGCGCCAACGCCATGTCTCTGGCCGACGCCATCCGCCAAGCCCCCGCCGACCTGGAACGGACCGCCCGCAATATCGCCAAACTGTGGGGCAGTGCGGCAGGCTCGTAGTCCTGGTGCAGGACCAAGGCAACGAGAGCAACCCGGCGAGAGCCGCGGAATCTACCGGAACTCGTACCGGGGCAATGGTTGGTCGGAACTGAGCAACGGGCCTTCTGCACCGAATGCGGAATCAGCATGCCATTCCTGGTGGATTTCCCCTGCCGAGATTGCTGCGACTTCTTGAACAGGTTATTGACAGGGGGGTTCGTGGCAAGTTGCAACATAGTGCAGTGGAGGAAGATGATGAGTTCAATGGATGAGCCTATCGCTATATCGTATTATACTTAACATGTATTATGCGACGCTTCATAATGCGTATGGAATGTCTCCCCCCGGTTCCTTGGAACTCGCAAGCGGCCCGGAGGGTTGCTATCGTAAAGAACCACCCTGTTGTGGGCGAACCTTACTTGCTGGGAAAAGCACGGGACATGCCCGAAACCGGTGAACGCATCTTCTGCTCGGCGTGCCAGCACGAGTCTATCGCCAAGACCAAGCGTGTCATGGACGGATGGACCGTCGTGCGCGAGTGTCTCGTGTGCGCGTTATGCGGTGCCGAACTGCCCGTCGAAGAGACCGCTCCTCCCGCCGAGTCCACTGTCGCGGTAACCAGGTTGAGCGCCTTGGCCGCGTTTCTGGGCGAGGAACAATCCTCGTCCGCTGCGGGTCTCTCGCCCGAAGGCGAGCATTTCTGCAAGGACTGCGTGCATTTCCTCCGCCATCCCTTTGTCAGCCGCTGCCTGTATCACAACCGTCCAACCGAGCCGATGGACGATTGTCCCGATTTCAGTCCCCGCCCGCCTGAAGCCGAGTCTGGAGAAAACGATGCCTAGATGCCTTCTTCCCTGCGTTTCCGTATTTGCCTTGGCCATCTCGCTGGTCGGTTGCGGCACCTTGCCGTCCCCGACGTCGGAAAAGGCACCAGAATTCACCTTCACGGCAGCCAACCGACCGACATTCGCGGTCGCGTACTACCCCTATGGCTGCTGCGTTCCCCGCCACTTGGCAGCGCCAATCCCGAACTATACGAATTGGACGAACGAACGCATGGTAAGGGACTTGCGACGTTTTCAGGAGGTCGGATTCTCGACTGTTCTCGTGTGCCTGGGAGCGGATCGGCTGAACGAGGAATTCATCGTCGACCGCTACCTGCAGTTCCTCTCCGAGGCGGGCCGCCTGGGCGGTCCCAAGGTGGTGCTCCTCGTGGGGCCGGCCGAGACCCCGTTGCGGCGGGACGTGCTGGCCAAGCGTTTTCTGGCGGCCCGGATCCAGGCCAGCAAACAGGCGCTCCAGGAAGGCGGGCGGCCCGTGATCTACTTGCGATCAGGCGTCGATATCATTGGCGAAAGCCACCCTGCCCTGATGTTCCAGGTAATCCCCAAGGACGAGTGGTACTGGGCCGTGGCAGGCACCGCGGATGGACAGACCTTGCACCGCGGTGGCGGCAAGGTTCTGCAACACAGTATCTGGCAGGGTTACAAAGAGCACCGTCCCTTCCTGGTCGTGACCTGGAATGACTTCGAAACCGGGAATTTCGTCGAGCCCAACAGCTTCGACGAAGCCCGGGCAGCCGAGATCGTCCAGGCGGAGATACGGCGGGTGCAGAATGCGGTAGAAGCCGCTACCAAGGCCCCCCCGCTGGCAGACTAGGTGTCTCTCTGCGGTCTCCGCCTTCGCATGATGACCAGGCGCTACGGGATCATTCCATGGCTTGGCCCACGGCCAGGATCTGATTGATGACCAGTGCCCGGAACCGGTCGAGATCGGCCGTGGTCGTGCCGCCTTCGCGGCAGTTCCAGGGCATGGCTTGGATGGCGGCATCGATCTGGCGGTCCGCCTGGGCGGCTGCCTCCCCTGCCCTGCCCGCCTTGCCTTCGGCCTTGCGGATCAGGGACTTGAGGGTGTAGAGATAGCGGTAGTCGTCCACGCCTTCGCGCAGCCCTTCCCACTGGAGAGTGGGGACCAGGGCCTTGCCATCGGGCGTCGGATAGGCGATGCAGGCGTCCTTGCTCTCCCGCTGCGAACTGCCGTCGAAATCGTCGTAGGCACTGTTCTTGGGCCGCAGGAACGTCCAACTCCAGCAGCCAGTGGCACCCGTCCGCCAGAAGTGGAGGCCACCCATGAACCGATTCACTAGGGTGTTGCCGTCTTGGATCAGATGCCCGTTGGTGTAGCAGCCCGTGCCGTACCACCAGAAGACGTCGTGGCTGGCCAGGGTCTCCTCGCGCAAGGCCTGGGTCGCCTCCGGGGTGACCATGGAGAGGAAGCCGATGTTGTTGTAGCAGCGGTAGTCGAGGTAGGGATCGAGGGATTCGCGGACCGCCTTGCCGTAGCAGGTATTGAAGGTACGGAAGCCAGCCTCCTTGATCACGCTCAGGGTGCGGATCGCCTCGGCCAACGTGGGCCCGCTGTGGGGCTCGTCGACCGAATGGATGACGTATTCGGGCCACTGCTGTTCGGTCCCCTCGCGCCGCAGGATGGCAAGCAACTGGCGGTAGGCCCCCCAAAATTGCTCATCATCCGTCTCGCGCTTGTATCCCGTCAGGCGGGTGATGAAGCCTTCGCTGCCCTGGATGGATATGACCATGGGACCACCCAGGCCTGCCTCCTTGTAGAGCCGCATCTGGGTACGGAAACGGGAGAAGTCGGCGGTCAGGACGCCGTCCTTCCACTCCCATTTCGCAGAGCCCATGGGGTACATCATGAGGGCGTTCATGCCATGTTCCCGGAAGGCGGCGAGCTCGGCGGCGATCTGGGCTTCGGGGAAAGAGGCCCAGCGGGCAGTGTCGGGGTAGAGTCCCCAGGTAATCCCCGAGGGCGCCTCCAGATGGAAGGGGAGGACTTCGAGTTGGACGAGCAGGGCCCGCGACCGCTGCCCCTTGCCGGTCATCTCCACGGGAGCGGAGTAGGTTCCGGCGGCCTGGTCCGCAGGGACGTGGAGGATGAGGGCATACTGCTGGGGCCGGCCCTGGCGCAGATCAATGGGACCGCCCTGCTCCAGGAGCTCTGGAATGACGTGGAAAGTGGGCGAACGCCAGTCGGTGAGCTGGGGCCAACACCGTACGGTGCGCAGTTCGCAGGTGATCGGCGCTGCCTCTCCCGTCGCGCCAGTGAAGCCGCCGACCTGCAACGTAGTCTCCGGCAGATCCCGCAACGGTTGGAGCGCGAAGTAGAGAGTCTCGAACTCGCCGGGGGTGACGCGGACAGGCAGTTCGGTGACCAGTTCGTCCTCTCGGGGCGTGCTGTTGGGACGGATATCGCCGGGTTCCGCCCGGCGGAACACCTGATAGCCCACTTGATGGTCCGCCCAACTGGCGGCGGCGACGGGGTGGTCCTCGCGATTCTCGACCTCCGTGTACTGGTGCCCATGGGCCACGGCCAGTTTGGTTGCGGTGCGGACAACCGTCTGGCCCTCGCCGTCCAGCAGTTCCCCGGCAATCTCCGCATGGAGGAATCCCGGACGGACAACTTTCGTGGAGATGACGCCCGGCACTGGCTGCGCGACGGTCTTGTCCTCAAATACCGTGTTCTCGCCCACCTCGCGGACCGTGTAGTGGAGCGTGCGGTTCTGCAGCAGCTTGGGAGTGGCCATGAGCCGCAGGCCAAACTCGGCCCCCTCGGCGTTAGGGGAGGCAAAGGTGCTGAGCACGGGAACCAGCAGACGTTGCGGGGCCTCGGCCACCACGGGCACCAAGTCGCCACTCAGTTCGAGCGAGACATCCTCGAAGGTGTAGTCGGCAAGCTGGCCTAGCTCGATGGACCAGACCTCTCCGGCCGTGCCGGGAGCGACCGACAGGGTGGACAGCCCTTGGTTCTGTCGGGAGTCGCTCTCGACCAGGACGGTCCCATCCGCCCGGCGGACTACGTAGGCGGCCTGCTCGCGGTCGCCCTGGCCGTGGACCGCAACGCGGACCTCATGGGCACCATCCGGCACCCAGAAATAGAGCGTGGGAACCTGGTAGACGGCCCGCAAGAGAGAGGGACCTCCCGCCATCAGGGTCAGGCCATGGAGCGGCGTCCGCACCGTGTAGGCGTTCGACTTGGCGTCGATGCTCAGGGAGTACACCCCCGGTTTGGCGTCGGGTACCGTGATCTCCTGGCTTTCCCCCAACGGAACCACGCCCTGCTGGACCTCCGCGCCGCTGGCGTCGGAGAGCTTCCAGGCGGCCTCGTTGACGTATTGACCGACGCGATGGCAACGGATCGTGAACGCCAGTGCCTCGCCCTCGTCCACGCCCAGCAACACGGTCTGGGGACTGCGCAGCCGGGTTTCCTGTCCGTCGGGGACCTGAGTGAACGCTCCCGGAACTGGGGGGATGTAGCCATCCAGAATCACGGGTGCGGCCGCCAGGCTCAGTCCGAACAGGCTGGCCAGGATCAGGATACGCTGGTTCATGACATTCTCTCCGCTCAAGGTTGCCGGGATGCCAGGAAACGTTCCCACAGATCGCGGCGGATGTACAGGCTGAGCAGCACATCCTGTCGGGGACGCAATCCATAATACTCGCACAAGTAGCCGTCGCCCAGCCGGTTGGCCAGTGTTTCGTCGAATGCCGTGCTGGTGACCAGCACCGGGGGGTGGGCCGGTTCCGCGGGCAGTTCGGCGGGATCGCTCCAGTAACCCACGTGGCTGAACCGGCGCAGATACCACGGCAAGGGCCAGGCATCCTCGGGCGAGGTGATGACGGGGATGAGAAGCCCCCTGCCCTCGCCCGATACCGCCGCGATATCCTCGATCCGCCGGACCAGTTTGAGCAGATCGGGGGCGGTATGCACATAGACGTAGGGATTCCGCTCGTCGGCCCGGAAACGGTCGTTCACCAACACCGACTGGCGGACGGTGAAGCCAGCCACCAGAAGCCCGACCAGACAGGCTAGAGACGCAGTCCAGGCTTTGCCCTGGGGTCCCTTGGATTGTCCCGGAAAGACACAGGCTGAAGCCTGGACTACGAACGGGGCCCTATGCAGCCGCCAGATGGCGTCGATCCCAAGTCCCGCCAGCAAAGTCAGCCCGTGCAAGGTGGATAGGATGCACCAAGGGGTCTTGTAGGACAGCAGCGAGTAGATGGCGGTCAGGAGGACCACATAGAGGACCAGGAAACGGGCAAAACCAGCGTTACGGTCCCGTCGCAGGAAGGCGGCAATCGCCCCGATCACGGCCAGCGCTGCGATGCCCAACTCGGGGCGGAAGGTGATTCCTTCGTCCCGCTGCCAGAGGACCAGTTGGAGGTAGTACCAGGGGGAGGACTGGACGTGGCGGCCTTCGCCCCCGGAACGTCCGAGATAGGTTGTGTAGGTCAGGATCGAGTCGAGCGGTCCCCGCCAGTGGGTGAAGAAGGAGGAGAAGAGGACCACCGATACCACCGCAGCCACGCCGGCAAACCAGACGGCGTGTTGCCAATGGGGGTGCCGGAGCACTTTTCCCAAGCGGCGCGGACTACGGATCTGGCAGACTGCGGCCAAACCCATGGCGGCCCAGGCAAGAACGCAGGTTTCCTTGGTGGCGTGCATCAGTCCCAGGCAGACCCCGGCCAGAATGGCCCAGCGCAAGCGACGGGTCCGCCAGTAGCGCCGTCCGGCCACGATCAGGCCGAAGGTAAAACAAACCAACAGGGTTTCCTGGACGTAGTAGCGGCTGTAGAAGAAGAGTCCCGGCGACAGCAGTCCGAAAACGACCGCCCAGACGCAGGCCGGGGGCCCTAGATCGCGCAGAAGCCAGAGGGTCAGGGCCAGGGTCAGCGTGCTGAAGATCACCGGCAGCAGGCGGTAGGTGGCCTCGTCCGTCGCGGCAAAGGTCGTCTGTCCCCGCAGCCAGGCGATCGGCAAGGTGAAGTAGTACAGCGTGGGACCGTGGTGCTCGCGGGGGTCGTAGGCGTAGCCTCCCCCGTCGAGCAGTTGACCGCAACGGACGGCCTGGTTGGCCTCGTCATGATGCATGGGGCGGCTGGCCAGTCCCTGGCTGCGCCAGACCAGCGCCACCAGCACCAGGAGTGCAATCAGGATTGGCCCAGCCAGACGCCGCATGGCTTGCTCAGCCTGCCTCGCCGAGATCGTACTCAGCGGCGTAGTAGGGATGCTCGGGATCGAACTCGGTCAGCGGCTTGCCGTTCTCCACGCGACCGAGGGGGCGGCGGTTCCTGCCCGCCGTGCCGGTCCCGGTGTCGCCCAAATCCGTGCGACAGGCTTCGATCAGGGGCATGAGTTCCGCCACCACCTCGGGGCGCTGGTCGTAGACGTTGGTGGTTTCGCCGATGTCCGCCCGCAGGTCGTAGAGCTCCTTCACGTCCTGGTCGTGGCGGCGCACGAAGAGCTTCCAGCGGTCGTTACGCACGGCATCGATCTGACTGCGGAAGAAGTAGAAGAAACTGTCGCGTGGCGACTTCGCGGCAGGATCGAAGAGCAGCGCCCGGACGTCCTTGCCGTCGATGATCCGGTCGGTCGGGGCTTCTGTACCCGCCAGCTTGGCGAAGGTGGGGAGCAGGTCGATGGAGGAGACCAGTTCCGGGCATTCCCGACCCGCCGCGATCTGGCCCGGCCAGCGCATGATGCAGGGCAGCCGCTGCCCGCCGTCGAAGGTGGTGCCCTTGGTCCCGCGCAGGGGGGCGTTGCTGCCGCCTTCGTCGCGCACCCGCGAGCCGTTGTCCGAGGTAAAGACGACGAGTGTGTTCTCGTCGATCCCCAGCCGCTTCAGTTCCCGGAACAGCACGCCAGCCGCCCAGTCCACGCAGGCCACGGCGGCTCCATAGCGACCGTTGACCGACTCCCGCTCGAACCGGGGCTGGACATAGATGGGCAGGTGGACATACATGTGGGCGAGGTAGAGGAAGAAGGGTTCGTCGCGATGGTCGCGGAGGAAACCGACCGCCTTCTCCACGTAGCGTTCGGTCAACCCGGCCTGGTCGGGCTGCTCCTCGATCACTTCCTCGTCGCGGAGCAGTGGCAGGGGCGGATAGTTGTTGCGCCGCCCGGCCTGGCGGCCCATGTCGTTGCTGAAGGGAATACCATAGTAGTGATCGAACCCATGCCGCGTGGGCAGGAACTCGGGCTGGTCGCCGCAGTGCCACTTGCCGATGATCATGGTGGCATAGCCCTGCTCCTTGAGCAGCGAGGCCACCGTCTTCTCCTGGCTGTTCAGGCCAACCGGCTGACCGGGGAAAAGCACCCAGCGCCCCTCGAAGTCGTCGAACCCGATACGGGAGGGATAGCAGCCCGTCATCATCGCCCCCCGCGACGGCGAACACACGGGCGAGGCCATGTAGAAGTCGGTGAAGCGCAATCCCTCCGCCGCCATGCGGTCGAGATGGGGCGTCTTGTTCACGGGCGAACCGTAGCAGCCCACATCTCCATAGCCGAGGTCGTCGCAGTTGATGAGAATGATATTGGGGCGGTCTTGGGCGGCACGGGGCATGGCGGACTCCTGGGCTCGGGTTGCACAAACCACTCTCCCTGCAACCATGCCACCGCATCGCGCGGACGCAACCCGGATTGGCTGGCATTCGGCTCCGACCAAAGTATGGTTCGGAAGCCTTTTACAGGCCCGTTTCCACCCCCACTATCCGAGGCAATCCCATGATCAACGTCATCGCCAGCATCCAGGTCAAGCCTGGCCAGGTCGAGCCCTTCCTCAAGATCTTCAAGGCCAATGTGCCCGCCGTCCTCGCCGAAGACGGCTGCATCCGCTATGCCCCCACCCTGGACGTGGACACCGGCCTGCCTCCCCAGGGCGGCGTGCGCGCCGACGTGGTGACGGTGGTCGAAGCCTGGGAAAGCCTGGACCACCTCAAGGCCCATCTGGTCGCTCCCCACATGAAGGCCTACAAGGAAGCCACCAAGGACATGACGGTCGGCGTCTCCCTGATGGTCACCGAGCCGGCCTAGACCGATGCCAGACGCACGCCCCAACATCCTGTGGGTTTTTGCTGACCAGATGCGCGGCCAGGCGATGAGTTGCGCGGGGGATGCCAATGTGCGCACCCCGCATCTCGATGCCTTGGCGGCGGGGGGCGTGCGGTTCACCAATGCGTGCAGCAGCTATCCGCTGTGCGTGCCGTTCCGGTTCACCATCCTGACCGGTGAATACGCCCACAGCCGCTGGATTCCCGCTCTCGACTGGCGCATGTCACCCGCCGAACGGACCATCGCCCACGAGTTCAACGACGCAGGCTACCACACCTGCTATGTGGGCAAATGGCACCTCAACGGCAGCATTCCGCCGGGCGATGCGAAGGGGATCAACCGGATGCCAGTCCTGCCCGGCTGCCGGGGCGGCTTCACCGAGTGGCATGGCTTCAACCTGCGGAATGGCTTCTTCGACACCTGCGTCTTCCACGGCGACGACCCCACTCCGGTCCATCTCGGCAAGTACCAGACGGACGGGTTGTTCGACATCGCCCTGGATTGCCTGGTGGATCGGGCCAAGAACCCCGACGATCCCTTCTTCATGGTGCTTTCCCTGGAAGCCCCCCACCCGCCCCACGAAGCGCCCGAGGCAAATCTTTCCCGGGTTCGCGAACGCGGTATCCAGCCCCGTCCCAATGTCTCCTTCGCCTTGCCGACGGACGGCGCGGCCTATCCGCCGGGCCTCCGCTGGAACGAGCAGCGCGCCACCAACACGGAGATCGCCTACTACGCCCAGATCGAGAATCTGGACGATAACATGGGGCGGCTCCTCGCCTATCTCGACCATTCGGCCTTGTCCCACAACACCGTGGTCTTCTTCTTCAGCGACCACGGCGAATTCCTCGGTTCCCACGGCATGCACTCGAAGCAGGACCCGCGCGAGGAATCGATCAACATCCCCTTCCTCGTCCGCGGCCCCGGCCTTGCCACCGGTTGTATCCAGGACGAGGTGATCTGCACCGAGGACATCTACCCCACCACCCTCGCCCTGGCTGGCCTTGCTCCGCCCTCCCCCAAGCCCGGCCTGGACCTCGGCCCCTGTCTGCGCGGCGAGAACGACCGCCTGTCCCGCGACGGCATCTATCTCGAACTGGTCGAGGAACACCGCCCGAGCATGGTCTTCCACAACGCCCCCTATCGCGGCATCCGTACCCGCACGCATCTGTATGCCGTGCTCAAGGGCTCGCCCTGGCTTCTCTTCGACCTAGTCGAAGACCCCTACCAGCAGCAGAACCTTGTTCGTTCTGAAACCCATGCCAGCCTCCGCCGCCAACTCCACGCCCGACTGACGCAAATGGCCCAAGACGCCGCCGACAGCTATACCTTCGGCGACCCTGACGTACCGCTAGTGCAGGGGACCTGAGGGGAGCCATCCTCGTCCCAAAGCTGGAGAAGCGGCGGGCCTCCGCCGCCGAGGCGCGGCAGCGCCGATCTGGGAAAGGTGGCTGGGAACAACGCCGCTGGCTGGGAGGCGGCAGTGCGCCACGCGCCCGGGGCCGGGCGCTCCTCCAGCGCGTGGCATGGGCGAAGGGGTCCTGGAGAAGCGGAGGGCCTCCGCCGCCGAGGCGCGGCAGCGCCGATCTGGGAAAGGTGGCTGGGAACAACGACGCTTTTCTGAGGCGGCAGTGCGCCACGCGCCCGGGGCCGGGTGCTCCTCCAGCGCGTGGCATGTGCAAAGAGGTCCTGGAGAAGCGCCCGGCCTCGGGCGCGGAGCGCTATGTCATCAACAAGCAGACGCAGGGATGGACTCGGTCCTCACCACGGTCCCCCGCTGGTTCTCCTCCCTCGATCCCCAGAACACAAAGCCCCGCCAGACACACGTTCGGGCGGGGCTTTGGATAGATGCGGGAGGAATCAGCCCGCGATACGGGCAGTGATGGCTTTGCCCATGGTGACGGTGTCGACCTTGGCAGCGCCTGCGGGGGCGATGTCGCCGGTGAAAATGCCGTCGTTGAGCACGGCAGCCACGGCGTTGTCGATGGCGTCGGCGGCTTCGGGCTGGCCGAGGCTGTAGCGCAGCATCATGGCGGCGGACTGGATCTGGGCGATGGGGTTGGCAATGCCCATGCCCGCGATGTCGGGGGCGGAGCCGCCAGCGGGCTCGTAGAGGCCGAAGCTGGACTCGTTGATGCTGGCCGAGCAGAGCATGCCCATGGAGCCGGTGATCATGGCGCACTCGTCGGAGATGATGTCGCCGAACATGTTGCCGCAAAGCATGACGTCGAACTGGCAGGGATTGCGCACCAACTGCATGGTGGCGTTGTCCACGTACATGTGGTTCAGCTTCACATCCGGGTACTCGGCGGCCACTTCCTCGACGACCTGGCGCCAGAGGACCATGGTGGTCAGGACGTTGGCCTTGTCGATGCTGGTCACCTTGCCGCGGCGGCCCTGGGCGGCCCTGAAGGCCATGTGGGCGATGCGGCGGATTTCGCGGCGGCTGTAGACCATGGTGTCGAAGGCGAACTCGTCCTCGCCCTCCCCTTCGCGCCCCTTGGGCTGGCCGAAGTAGATGCCACCGGTCAACTCGCGCACGCAAAGGATGTCGAAGCCGTCGCCGACCACATGGGAGGCCAGCGGGCTGGCGGCCTTGAGGGCCGGGAAAATGCGGGCGGGACGATAGTTGCAGAACAGCTCGAAGTGCTTGCGCAGGGGCAGCAGGGCCGCCCGCTCGGGCTGCTGGGCGGGGGGCAGCTTCTCCCACTTGGGGCCGCCCACCGAGCCGAAGAGGATGGCGTCGGCGCTCTCGCAGGTCTTGAGGGTGCTGGCCGGCAGGGCCTCGCCATGGTTGTCGATGGCGATGCCGCCCACGTCGGCGTGCTCGAACTCAAGACTGAAACCGAAGCGTTGCTGGACGGCTTCGAGAACCCGCAGGGCCTCGGCCATGACTTCGGGACCGATCCCGTCGCCAGGAAGAACGGCAACTCGACTCATATTCTGGATGCTCCTGTCGTTGGATGCAAAAACCACAACGTAACCCCGTTGCCGGGGAATGCGACGGCCAACGGCTAGCGCCGGACCAGTTCGTAGGTATGGGGCTTGGGCTGGTTCAGTTCGTACATGCGGGCCATGGCGTCATGCCACTGCTGGCGCAGTTCGGCCTCGTTGCCCTTGTCCTTCAGGTAGCGCGCGCAGGCTCCCTTGTAGTAGCCGACATAGGGGCTGTTGGCCAACTTGGCCAGATGGGCATCCACAGCCTGCTGCCGGGCGGCGGGATCGTTCAGATCGAGCTTCTGGTTTCGCAGGCTCCGCTCCGTGGCCACGATGTTCCGGATGCTCCCGGACTCGACCCCATGACGCTGGGCATTGGCCTTGGCGACTTCTTCGGCCTGCTGGTATTGCGGAGTCTTGGCATTGGTGGCGAGATTGATGCCTGCAGCCAGATCCGTGGCAGCATAGGCCCCGACTTCCTGCCCGTCAATGAGCAGAGCGTAGTTGCCCTCGGCCAAGCCCTGCACGCGCAGGGTCTCCTGATCCATCTTCTCCATAAAAGGAACCAGTTCGAGGGCCTTCTCGGTACCCTTCTGGACCGGGAACGGCAGGGCCTTTTCGAGACAGACGAACCGGACGCCGGTTTCCGTCTTCTGGACTTCGGAGATCGCGCAGTTGTCCTGCCCGGTCGCGGCCCCGGCGGCGGCGTCCACGGTCATGGCGGACACCACGCCTTCCAGTTGCTGGGCTTCCAGGAAGGTGTAGGCCATCAGGAAATGCCCCATGGGGCCAGGATGCACGCGGTCGCCACCCACGATGGTGGCGGCGGGGTCGGCCTTCTGGACCTCGGCATTGTAGCGGTTCATGGCCCCCCAGAAATCCACCACGCCCGCGTCGTACTCGGAAGCCAGCTTGGTCGCCCCTTCGGCGCAGATGCCCAGGGCACCGTTGACCCCGAACAGGTTCGGCTTTTCCATGGTGCTGGTTTCGTCGTAGATCGAGGGCAGGATGAAGATGGGTTCAACTTCCGCATGGTGAAGGACCTCGGCCAGCTTGCGCATGCTGTCGGCATGCCGATCCAGGGCCGCCTGCCGCTGCTTGAGGTTGTTCTCGTCCGGGTTGTCCTTGCCGTACAGATTCCGGTTGACGTCGTTCATGCCCATCATGATGGTGGCGACGGTGGGCTTGTGGACGAGCACGTCCCAGTCGGCCCGCGCCAGTCCGCCTGCGGCGGAATCGCCGCTGATGCCGCAGTTCACGAACTCGATCTTGCGGTCCGGGAAGCGGGTGGCGTAGAACAGGTAGATGTAGCTGTGGTACAGCCCGCCGTGGGTGATGCTGTCGCCGATGAAGCAGACGGTGTCGCCATTGGCGAAGGGCGCGGGATGCTTGGGATCGGCAACGGCTACCGCGAGGGCGGCGATCCAGACCAACAGAACCTGACGAAGCAGACGCATGGTAGTTCTCTCCTACGGTGGATGGTGGAGCCCGGCAAAACGGCAAACGGCCGGGGGACATGGGAATGCCCGCCCGGCCGTTCGATGCTCAGCCCGGGAAGGGCCTACGCAATGTAGGTGGACGCGGAGGTGTTGCCACCGCGACCGGTCCAGTTGGTGTGGTAGAACTCGCCACGGGCCTTGTCCACGCGCTCGTAGGTGTGCGCGCCGAAGTAGTCGCGCTGGGCCTGGAGCAGGTTCGCGGGCAGGCGCTCCGCGCGATAGCCGTCAAAGTAGGCCAGCGCGCTGGAGATGGCGGGCATCGGGATGCCCATCTCCACGGCGGCCACGATCACGCGGCGCCAGGCGGCCTGGGCCTTCTGCACGATGTCCGCGAAGAAGGGATCGATCAGCAGGTTGACCAGGCCGGGGTCCTTGTCGAAGGCCTTCTTGATGTCGCCGAGGAAGACGGAACGGATGATGCAGCCACCGCGCCACATGAGGGCGATGCCGCCGTAGTTCAGGTTCCAGCCGTAGGTCTTGGCAGCGGCGCGCATGAGCTGGTAGCCCTGGGCGTAGCTGACGATCTTGGAGGCGTAGAGGGCCTGGCGCAGGTCGTCGATCAGCTGGGCCTTGTCGCCGTCGAAGGCCTTCACGTCGCCCTTGAGGATCGTGCTGGCGGCCACGCGCTCGTCCTTGATGGCGGAGAGGCAGCGGGCGAAC
>QKCY01000443.1 GCA_003245525.1 Victivallales bacterium
AGACGAAGCGCCCGTCGCCATTGCCCCAGGGCCGCTTGGTGCCTTTGGGCGTGTCGTAGCCCGACACCCAGCTCATGGGGTCCGCGTAGGGATTCTGGGGCGCGTCGGGATAGGCGCAGGGGCTGCTCCAGTAGTTGGACTCCCAGACCAGAATACCGTCGATCTGCCGTTTCCAGGTCTGCCAGAGCCAAACGCGCATCTCGGTGCCGGGGTGGTCGATGAAGAGGGTGCAGTAGGGGGCCTTCGGGCCGGTGCAGACGTACCACCAGAAGCGCTCGCCTGCCGCCATCCGTTCCGGACTGCGGTCATCCTGGTAGGAACTGGAGACCGGACACCAGAGGTCGGGGCCGCCGATCAGGGCGTCTTCCACCTGTTCGGTAAGCATTCGGCGCAGATCGGGGGCGTACTTCTTGAGCCGCAGGAACCCGTCCATCACGAACTCGTAATCCTTGGGATCGGGCTCGTCGAACCAGTAGATGAAGGCCTCGTCCAGCCAGCCCTTCTCGCGCAAGTGTTCCTGGATGGCCCCCACATAGCGGGAGAAGGCCGTCGTGTACTCCTCGCTCCCCTCGGGATAGCCCAGCAGCGAGGGTTCCGTGCGCGAGTGGAAGGTCCCGCCGCCCATGCCCTGGATGGGCATGCGGAAGGTGTTGAACCCGTAGGTCCCGATCCCATCGGCCACCGCGCGGTCCCAGGCGGCCCAGTCGAAGGTCGGGCGAAGCTGGTCCAGCGGCAAGGGCTCGAAATCGCCGCTGGCGACCACCTTGCCCGTGTCCAGATCGGTCAGCGCGAAGTCGTCGTAGCGGACCCCGCCCGTGTAGTGGCCGTCGTCGGCATAGAGCGTGGCCCAGAGCGAGACGCGGACGTACTTGGCCCCGGCGGGGAAGTGGTCGATCACCCGGTCCACGCTCTGCCAGGTGCCGTCGCCGGTGAAATGCAGATCATTGTTGCGGCCCGACATCCACGTCTTGTCGGCATCGTGGTGGTTGAAGGTCACCAGAAACTCGTGGCCGGGGGTCAGGGTTCGGTAGTGGAACTGCAGGCGGAACCCCTTGGCGGGGATGGGGATGGTGTCGGCATAGGAGGCGCTGACTCCCCGCGTGGTGGAGGTGTCGTCCACCAGCAGCGAGGCCTTGCCCGAGACCTTGTCGCTCTGGTCACGCTGGCCGCCGTTCCAGCTGCCGAGGCTGGGCCAAGTCACGCCGAAACGGTCGAGCGGCGCGGGATCGTAGGGGGAGATATGGTGGTCGCCGAAGCTCTGCCAGTACTTCGCCAGCACCTCCCGGCGCTGGGCCGGATCGGCCACTTTCTGATACTGGAACACCCGACCCGGCGAGAAGCCGAAGGCGGTCTGACAGGTCATGCGCTGGGGCAGGGCGAAGGCGAAGACTTCGACGGCCAAGGGCACTTCGGCCTGCCAGCTTTGAGCCTGGAGATGCAGCTTGCCCCGGTAGATGCCGGGAGTCGCACTCAGCGGCGCTTTCACCCGAATCCACAGGGGCTGGTTCTGCCCGGCGGGGACATCGAGCGGGGCGGCCAACGGCGGCAGGGGATCGGGCCAGTCCGCCGCCAGCCCGGTCCGGTCCGTGGGACGGCTGACCGGCACGTAGGCCACGCGCAGCACCTCGATGGCACTGGCAGGCAGGGAGGTCTGGCCGGGGCCCAGCAGGTCGCTGGTCGTTACGGTGAGCCCGGACAGGTTCCCGGTCGGGCGCACCACCAACTGCACCGCCTCGGCCTCGTTCCGGGCCATCGCCAGTTCCACCGCCGCTGCCGTCGCGGTGGGCGCTGGGCGGGTCCGGGGAATCTTCCAGCCGGACGACGCGCGCCACAGGGCCACCCCCGGCGTGCTGCCCGGGACCATTTCGCCATAGTTGCTGGCGTAGAACTCGGGCACGTACAGGTCGGTCCGCGCCTGGAAGGTGCCTCCACCCGCGACCGTGAACAGCAGGTTCCACGCGCCCGTGCCGGGAATCTCGTAGGGAACAGTCATCACAGTCTGTCCAGGGCCAAGATGCACTTTCTGGCTGGTCCCCGGCAATACGTCAGATTTCCCTTCCTGCTGGAGTGCTGTCGTGAAGACCACATCGCGGCCGGGGCCGCGGTTAGTGAGGACCGCTCTCACCGCATTGCGAGCCCCCGGAATCCCCGCACCGAACCCTTCGAAGGTCACGTCGATAGTCGGATGGACGGCATCCACCGCCACGTATCGGGTACTACCCTCGAAGCCGGGGTCCACGCCCCGGTTCAGGGTGGCGGTGTAGCGGAAACCGTGGACCTGGAAGGAACCGGGATCGCTCTGTGCCGCGCCCACCTGCTGCTTGGCTTGCGCCCGCAGCCGGATGCGGATCTCTTGCGCCGGATAGAGGCTGGTCGGCAGCACCGTCTGCACGCTGCCCACCTCGCCCAGCGAACCCACCTCCTGCCAGGGCTTGCCGTCGGCGCTGGCTTCCACGATCAACTGGCCGCCCTGGCAGTAGCCGACCGTCACCTCGACCGTCCCGGAAACCTGGGTCCGGTCGCCCACGCGGTGCGCATAGACCACCTCGCTACCCGCGCCAAAGGTCCAGCGGTTGGAGTTGAACCCGCAGGCCGCCGTGGTCAGGGGACGGGCGTAATTGCGGGCTTCGCCGTTGAGCGGGGCCTCGAAGATGTACTGGTCCCCGGTCACCGACTCGCCCGTGCCCATGACGATGCCGTCCTGCCGGGCGTGGACCGGCTGCACCTCCTCCACCGAAACCTGGGAGAAGGCCACCTCGCCGGACACATGCCACTGGCCGAAGCGCAGCCAGGAGTTGTCGGGCGTCAGGTTCTGCGGGACCATGAACACGCCCCGGTACTGCCGCCAGTCCACCGGGGGAACCCCGATGTCCATGTTGCAGAATACCGGCCCGGTCACCGCCGTGCCGCCGCTGGCTTCCGTGGACTTGGCCAGGAACTCCACCCGGTAGACATGTCCCGGCGCGAAGGCCAGCTTCGCCGACCGCCAGTATCCCATGTTCTGGCCATCGCCCCGCACGAACACGCACGTGGCATCCTGCCGCCATCCCCCCTGTGATTCCGCCAACTGCCAGCCCGCAGGCTGGTCCCCCTGGCCCTCGGCAAAATCCCCGTTCGGCACCTCGACAGCCAACGCCGCGACGCCCAGAAGGCCCAACATGCACAACCGCATCATGATCGGTATCTCCTCGATGAGTGAACGATCAAGGCGAATGTACCCCGCCCCACCGAAACGACCAAACCGGCAAGGGGATGGAGTCTCGACTGGGCCTTCGTCCTCGCCCCCCTCTACTCCATCGAGTTCTTGAGCACGCCGTTGAGCCGGTAGCGGTACATGTTCTCGCCCACGGCGCGGGCGGCCTGGGTCATCTCGCGGTAGGGGGTGTCGGCCACATCGACGAAGCCGATGGCGTAGCCTTCGCCATCCCAGCGGCCGGTGAGGGGTTGGTCGCGGAACTGGAACCAGTGGGCACCGACGATGCTGGGATGCACCAAGGCGCCTTGGAGGTAGCGGGTGAAGGCCAGCGCCCGTTCGGCCTGGGTGATGCCGGCGGGGCAGAGGCCCGGCGAGAACATGCCCCGGTCATAGACGCCGAGGTGGAATTCGCCGATGAGCACGGGCATGTCGGGGAAGCCGGGGGCGTTCAGGTTGGCCGGGCTGTGCGAGTAGATGTTGGTCGAGAGCACGTCGCAGTACGTGGCGGACGCCGTGAACAGGGAGGGACGCACGGCATCGGTGGAGATGAACCGGCAGCCCAGGTACAGGCGCTGGGGAGCAACGGACTTGATCGCGTCCCGGCAGAGTCGGAAATACTGGTCGACGGCCTTCTGGAAGAAGATGTCCGAGTCGGCCTTGTAGCCCTTCGACTTGGGCACGTCGGTGCCTTGCAGGAGGGCGTCCCAGTCGACGTAGGCCGTCTCCCAGGCGGTGTTGAGGGCGGCAATGGTGGGATACTTGGTCTTCAGGTCGCCCACGAACTCCTGTTTCGCGGCCTGGGTCGCCGGACTGCGCAGCACGTCGTCGCCCAGCATCTGGCGGCCCCGGTTGCCGAAGTCTAGTTCGTTGTCGATGAAGTAGCCGATGCAGAAGGGATCGGTGAGCGACTTGGTCACCTGCGAGTCGCGGGCAGCCGCAGTGGCGACCAGGCTCGCCATGGCCTGGACGTAGGCGGGATCGAACACATCGTAGAACTTGAGCTTGCTGCCCTTGATCCGGGGCAGCTTCCAGTTGTAGTCGGTGAGCTGCAACGTGTAGGGTGTGCGGCCGAGGGCGATGAGCTGGGTGTTGCCCCAGTCGCCGATGCTGTTGAAGCCCCAGGCTTCCAGCCGCCGGGCCAATGTCCCGTAGAAGGCCGCCGCATAGTCCTCCTGGCCGTACTTGAGCCGCAGGTCCCGGTCGGTGAAGTCAAGCACCCCGGACTCGGGAATCGGCGACTGGAACCAGTTCTCGTGCTTCGCGGTGCGCGTGGCGTCCGTATGGGCATGGAGCACGTCCAGTCCGAGCGAGAAGAACAGCCGTCCATCGGGATCGACCAGGTACCACTTGCCCTGGTACTTTTCGGTGCGGAAACTGCCCGTGGCCTCCAACTGGGGGCCGTTCTTCCAGCCGCCGAAGCGGTCCCATTCCTGGGGCCGGGAAGCGGCGGACAGTTCGGCCAATTCGGCGGCGTGGCGCGCGGGGAGATCGGCGGCGGTGTGGATCTTTTCCGGCCAGTCCGCATGGGCATACTGGCCGAACTCGTCGATGAAGGGGAAAAACGCCGCGTCGGCAGGCGGTGCCGCTTGGTTGCCGACCGGCTCCTCGGTGCGCAGGTTGGCGATGCGGCAATGGAGCAGGTTCTCCTGCTTGCCCTCGTAGGGCCACTGCATGTACAGCTCGATCCAGTTGATCCGGTCAGTGTCGAGCACGGTTGGTCCCCGCACCCCGGCGGGGGCGGCGTAGAGCCGCCGGTGGGGCAGGCGCAGGCGCATGGTCCGGGTCTCGCCGGGATTCAGGGCGATCCCGGAGTTGACCTGGCGGAAGTTCCGTTCCTCGCGGCTGCCGCTGGAGATGTGCATGGTCAGCCGCAACTGCCGGTCGGGCGAGAGGTTCGTGATATCCGCCGCCAGGACCTGCCAGCCCGAGAAGTCCCATACCTTCGCCTCGGCCGACGGCAGCAGCCGCACGCCGGAGTCCCAACCCGCGTCGTCGAACCGGAGATCGATTCCCCCGTCCTGCCAGGCAATCTGCGCGGAACCCTTGCGCTCCACCTGTTTTTCGGTCAGCGACAGGGGACCGGCAACCAGGGAGCCGCCCCAGAGCAGAAGAGACACAACAAGCCAGCGCCAATGCTTCACGTAATCGGTTCCATGGGTTGTGAAAGGACCAAACAGGGCCGAAAAAGCTAATCCCGATCCGGCGGATTGCGAGAACGGACCGGGACCGAGGCCCCCCCCGCCTCAGCCGGTTGCCATCTGGCGGTAGGCGCTCGGGCTCAGGCCCATCTCGCCATAGAAAGCCGTCCCCTAGCCCCGGGTGCCGTCCCCCAGCGCCGCCTGCGGCGGTCACGAGGTCAAATCACTGACACCGTTGTCCGCGTCCCCTAGCCCGAGCCCGCTAGCCAGTGGCTGACCTCGCAGAGTGGTTGGTCTCCTCCATCATTCCGTTGCCTCCGTCCATCCCGGTTGCCGTCTGCGACCGCCATATTGCGTTGTGCGGAACGTGATTGCCGGCGAACCCAAAGCGGAGGCAAGGCCCATGAAAGCAACGATTCGGTACGAACGGGACGGCGAACAGGTTGGGACTTGCGAGTTTCCCATCCTCAATCACGTGATGACGCTGAGAGCGCAGGACGTGCCGACTGGGTTGAGCCATCTGGTCATGCGCATCGAGGGCTTCACGGCCTCAAGCGGCGACGATGGCTTCTTCCTCGTCCCCAGCATGAGTAACACCGGTTGCTCGACGCTGACGACATTCCGCGAGAGGCCTGACACGGAGACGGCGTTCCGGAACCAGGTCATGCCGATCTTCGGGGTGAAGCATGGGGACGGCGCGGTTCTGGCTGTGGTCGAGGGCATGCCGTTCGAGTACGAACTGGTGATGGGTGTCCGGGGCGGGGAGTACTACCTGTACCCCCGTTTCCTGCTTAACGGGGAACGCCCGTTCGAGGACATCGTGATCCGTTTCCTGCCGGTCGAGGGACAGGGCGTCGGCTGGTGCGAGTTGGCGCGACGGTATCGGCGCTACCAGCTGGACCGTGGCGCGTGCGAGCCACTCAGGGAGCGGGCCAGACGCTACCCCGTGTTGGCCGAAGCCGCTCAGGGCCCAGAAGTGCGCATTCGCATGGGCTGGAAGCCATCCCCTACAACCGTGCCGGAACAGACCGAGGAAACCGAGCCCCCGATGCATGTGGCGGTGACGTTCGACCGAGCGGGGGACATCGTCGAGGAGTTCCGACGCCAAGGCATCGACGAGGCCGAGTTCTGCCTGGTGGGCTGGAACCGGTCGGGCCACGATGGCTGTTTTCCTGATCTCTTCCCGGTTGAGCCCAAACTCGGTGGCGAGGAGGCCCTCCTGCGGCTGACCCAGAAGGCGCGGAATTATGGCTACCTCATCTCCTGCCACACCGCTCCGACCTCCGGCTACAGTCTGGCGCGTCGTTTCGACACGGACCACCTGACGATGGACCGCGACGGCAACTGGGACCACGGCGGATACACGAACGGCGGGCTCAGTGGTGGGCGTCCCTATCGGTATTGCCCGAAGGAGGCGTACGAGAAACTGGCGCTTCAGGACTTCAAGGACATGGGCCGTCTTGGCTTCCGCGGTATCCACTACCAGGATGTGCTGAGTATTGTCCGACCGGTGGCCTGCTACAACCCTCTCCATCCGCTGAACTCCACGGAGGCCGGGGAGTGGCGGCGGCGTACGCTCGAGCTCGGCCGGGAGGCATTTGGTGGCAACTCCTCCGAGGGGGCGTGGGACTTCTGTGTGAGCGCCCTCGACTACGTGCTGTACGTGCTCTTCCGGGTGGAGCAAGAGCTCCCTGATATTTGCGACAGGCGAATCCCGTTCTGGCATGTCGTCTATCACGGCATCGTGCTGTACAACAGCTTCTGTGCGACCGTCAACGCCGCCGTCAAGTCCGATCCCACTCTCTCCCTGCTCAACATCCAGTATGGTGGGCGTCCGTTGCTCTACTTCTACTCCCGCTTCAAAGGGAACGGGAAGGACTGGATGGGGGAGCAGGATCTCACCTGCGCGACGGACGAGGAGCTGCGCGAAGGCGTGCGCCGGATCAAGGTCGGTTACGAACGCTACAAGCTGGTCCGCGACCTCCAGTACGAATACATGGAGGACTACGAGGAACTGACCGAGGACGTGGCTCGGGTCGTGTATGGCAACGGGACGGTTCTCATCGTCAACCGCGGCTCGGATGCCTTCGCGTGGCAGGGGCATCGGGTCGACCCCATGTCGTTCACCCGGATCGATCCGGCGTAGTTCCCCTGAGGCAGAACACGATCCTATTCCCCTGCCATCTGACGGTAGGCGCTCGGGCTCAGGCCCATCTTGCGCTTGAAGAGCTTGGCGAAGTGGCTCTTGTCGGGGAGGCCGACTTCGGTCCCGATCTCCAGGATGGATCGGTCCGAATCCCGAAGCAGCGCGGAGGCCTCCTGGATCCGGATGTGGGCCAGGTACTCGCCGGGGCTCAGCCCCATGATCTCGGCGAAGTGGCGGGACAGAGTGGAACGATGGGTCCGCATCTCCTTGGCCAGCAGGTTGATGTTGAGGTTGGGGTCCCGATAGCGCTGTTGTACCAAGGCGGCGAAGCGGTCGGCGACGGTCTTGGCCTGGTCTTTGGCCATGAGCTTGCGGCCCGCGAGGGCGAGGATGTGGGTCGCGGTGGAGAGCAGTTGCCGCTGGGTGAAGAAGTCGATTTCCGAGATTCCGGACATCAGCTCCTCGAAGAACTCCTTCGGGCAGGGGCCAGCTCCCTCCAGATGCCGGGTGTAGCCGTAGCCGCGCATGAACTCGTCCGCAAGGGCGCCTTCCAGCGTGAACCACTGCAGTTCCCAAGGGACGGTCACGGTCCGGTACCCATGGAGTTCGGCGCAGGACTTCCAGAGGACGTCGCCCGGCTTGAGCCGGAACGTTCCGCTGTCCAGCATGACGTCCCCCTCGCCGGCGACGCCCCAGAATACTTGGACGAAGCCGCCGGGCCGATGCCCCAGCGGAATCTCGCAGGCTTCCTCCAGCAGGATGTGCCCGGCCGAGCGCACGTACACGGGCAGGCTCAGATAGGGCAACGCGGGACGACCTATCGCTTTCTGGAAGCTCATTTGCGTGATCCGCGACAAATAGACAACAAGAACAACAAATCGACTATTACCGATGTTTGCCTGCCACAGTATACTCTCCTACATATCAGCACCAACTGCCGAATCGCTTCTGTCCTGTCCCGAGCAACCCAGGAAGTCGGAGACCATGATCTGCAAAGGGCCGCTCACCCCGGCGCAACTGGCTTCGTCCCAGCGCAACTACTATGCTGCCAGCCTGATCAACGGGCTGGCCTACATGTGTTTGGGCGAGACGGTGCTGGGCTTGGTGGCCGTGCAGCTCAACTGCCCGGACTACATCGTTTCGGCCCTCGGTGCCATGGTCTTCTTCGGGTTCCTCCTGCTTCCGCTTGGCAAGATGGTCACGGCCCGGGTGGGGGCGGCGCGCAGCTACTCGGTCTTCTGGCTGGCGCGGAACGCCGCGGCATTGCTGGTCTCGCTCGCGGCCCTGGCTGGAATCTCCGGCAGGCCAAGCACGGCCATGGCCTTGCTGCTGACCGGGGCCTTCTTCTTCTATGGCTTTCGGGCGGCGGGGGTGGCCATGTCGCAGCCGCTAGTGGGGAATATCACCACCGAGCAGGACCGCTCACGCGTGATTGGCATCAATGCGGGCATCTTCTATGTCTCCTGTCTGGTCTCCCTGGTGACGATCAGCCTTCTGCTCACGTTCCGCAAAGGGTTGGGCGTGCTGGGCGCCATCGTCGCGGTCGGGGCGACCCTCGGCTTCACGGCCTCCTTCTTCATCAACCGGATGGACGAGACCGAGAGCATTCGCGATGCTGCCCGGAAACCGATCCGGGGCGAGGTTGGCCACGTCTTCCGCGACCGGACACTGATGTGGCAACTGGCGGCGGGTTTCACGGTTAATCTTGGAGTCATCCTGCTGGTCCCGACCTCGGTCCTGGTGCTGAAGCGCGGCTACGGACTTAGCGACGCCCAGGCCTTGCTGTTCGCCCTGGTCCAGTTCGGAACTAGTGCGGCCGCATCCTTTCTCTCCGGCTGGATCGACACCCGGATCGGTGCGCGCAAGGCCCTGCTCGGTGCCTTCCTGGTCTTGGTCGCGATCGGGCCGGTCTGGATGCTCGCTCCCGATGGACTTCAGCCGCTCTACACGGCGCTGCCCTTTCTCATGGCGGGGGCGGCCAGCATCATTGCCCTGAACGCGCGCATGCACTATTTCCTGCAGACCATCCCCGAGGCGCGGCAGGTCACTGGCTCCATGTTCATCTGGGTCGTCACCGGGGCAGGTTCCGGGGTCGTCGGTATGCTGCTCTCCGGCGCGTTGCTGGAGATTGCCGCCCGCCTCAATGCAGCCGACTCCCCGTTGCCGGGCTACCGCCTCTATTTCGGACTGGCCTCCCTGCTGCTGATTGGCGGGGTTTGGATCATTCTCCGCCTGCCGCTCCTGCCCTGCGAGGAGCGCCGAATCCAGGAACGCAATCTCAGCGAAGGTCAAGAGGTCGTATCATGACGGAACCGAAGCAGGCACGACAGAAGCCCACGTCCACGGAGCTGGCCGCGGATACCTCCCTCATTCCCGTCTGGGACCCGGCCGTGCCGTTCCCGTCTCCGCAGGAGATGCTCGACCCCCGCGTCGTGACCCACGTTACCGTCGAGCGGGCCAAGGAGGGCAGCTACCATTACCTGCACGAGGCGACCATCACCTGGCACCACGGGCTCTTCTACATGGGCTGGGCCAACCACCGGACGCGCGAGACCGGCGACCACGACGAACTCATCCGGGGCTGTACCTCGCCCGACGCGATCCATTGGAGCGAACCGGAGGTCTGGGCCGAGGCCCCCTTCGTCAACGCGACCTCCCACAACCACCCGCTGCTCTTCTCCCACAACGACACGCTCTACGGCTTCTTCGTCGTCTGGCGCGAGGAGCATGTGCCCTGCACCGAGCTCTTCATCCTCGACGAGGACACGGGCAAGTGGGAGTGGCTGCAGGAGTCCTCGCTCCCCCGGTTCGTGCCCTTCTGCACGCCGCAGCGCATGGATAATGGGAACTGGATCATCGGTGGCGAGAACCACTGGGACCGTGCCGCCGTGGCCATCAGCGATGGCGACGATCTCACCAGGTGGACCATGGTGAGCATTCCGCCTCCCGAGGGCCTGACCCTATTCTATCCGGAATGCGCGGTCGTGAACCGGGGCAACAACAACCTCCTTGTCGTCTGCCGTCCCCAACAACGGGACCGGACCCTGCCGGACTCCTGGAGCGCGCCCGTGGCCGAAAGCCGCGATGGCGGCCGCACGTGGAGCACGCTGGGCCTGAGCAACTTCCCGCTGGAGACGAGCCAGCCTTTCGCCGGACGCCTAAGCACGGGGCACCAGTACCTGATCACCAACAGCATGGACGAGGCCCGGTGCTTGCTGACCATCGCTCTCACCGACGCAGATGGCGGGCTGTTCCGGCATATCTTCAAGGTCCGCCACCAGCAGTGGCCGCGCATCCGGCTCTTCGCCAACTCGCTCGGCGAACCCACTCAGTGGGCCTACCCCAATGCCTTCGAGCACGAGGGCAACCTGTACATCGCCTACTCCCAGGGCAAGGAAGACTGCGCGCTCACGATCATCCCCGTCGAGGTGTTGGCCGTCTGAGTCCGGAAACGCATAACCAGGCGTGGAGAAAGCAATGCGAGAGAAAAGCTGTTTCGACACCGGGTGGCAGTTCCACGAGGGGGAGTTCGCGCTCCCCCAGCCAGCCTACAAGGGCTACATGTACATGCACGCCAAGACCGTGCGGGCGGTCACGGGGCCGGCGGCCGTCGACTACAGCACGCAGGGCTGGGTCAACGGCGACAACTGGAAACCCGTCTCCCTGCCGCATGACTACGTGATCCGCCACGTGCCCGAGGAGACCAACAACGAGGCCCTCGGCTACCTGCCCTACAACAGCTCGTGGTACCGCAAGACCTTCACCCTCACGCCCGCGGACGGGGGCAAACGCCTGACCCTCCTGTTCGACGGCATCGCCACCCACGCGACGGTCTGGGTCAACGGCTGCCTGATGGCCCACAACTTCTGCGGCTATACCCCCTTCGAGGTCGATTTCGCCGACGTGGCGAACCTCGACGGCGAGAACTCGGTCACCGTCCACGTCGAGACGAATGACCACGAGGGTTGGTGGTACGCGGGCGGTGGAATCTACCGCCACGTCTGGCTGACCAAGACGCCGCTGGTGTCGGTCGACACCTGGGGCCTCTATGTCCGTCCCGAACGCCGTTCGGACTCCCTTTGGGAATGCTCAGTCGAGACCACGGTGCGCAACGACGCCTTTGCCGCACACGACGTTACCGTCACCGCCTCGCTGGAGGACGCAAGTGGCACGGTGATCGCTTCGGCCGAAGCCAAATCGTGCCTCGACCGGAAGGCGAAGCTCGCGGTGAATCAGGTTCTCGACATCGCCTCGCCCGAGCTCTGGGATACGGAGAACCCGGCGCTCTACACGGTGCGGGTCAAGGTTGTCTCGGCTGCCGGGGAGGACGAATACACCACCCGGACCGGTTTCCGCGAGGTCGTCTTCGATCCCGAAAGGGGTCTGTTCCTCAATGGGAAGCCGACCAAGATCAAGGGCGTGTGCTGCCATGGCGACTACGGTCTGACCGGCAAGGCCGTGCCCGACAACATCCAGCGCTACCGCGTGCGCCTGCTCCGCGAAATGGGGGCGAATGGCTATCGCTGCGCGCACTACCCGCAGGCCGAGGGCACCCTCGACGCGCTCGACGAGAACGGTTTCCTGGTCATGGCCGAAACCCGCTGGTTCGAGTCCACCAAGGAAGGGGTCGAGCAACTCGAAACCCTGATCCGGCGCGACCGGAACCACCCGTCGGTCATCATGTGGAGCATCGGCAACGAGGAGCCGCTCTTCACCAAGCCCGAGGGCAAGCGCATCTTCGAGACCCTGTATGCCGTGACCAAGCGCCTCGATCCATCCCGTCCGGTCATGGCCGCGGTCGACAAGAGCCCCGCCACCGCCCCGGTCTTCGAGGTCGCCGACCTCATCGGCATCAACTACAACCTGCCCGCCTTCGACGAGGTGCGCCGGAAGTACCCGGACAAGTGCTTCGTGTCCTCGGAAAACTGCGCCGTCCCCTCGACGCGCGGCCATTTCCTCGACTCGAGCACCGAGCGGTCCATCTTCAATGCCATGGACTGGACCGTGAGCAACTGGCAGACGTCGCGCGAGGATACCTGGAAGTTCCTCATGCAGCGGGATTGGGTCGCCGGGGGCTATCAATGGGCCGGGATCGAGCACCGGGGCGAGACCCTGTGGCCGCGGCTCTGTTCCCAGTCCGGGGCCCTCGATCTCTACCTCCAGAAGAAGGATGCCTTCTACCAGAACCAGTCCCACTGGTCCGCCCAGCCGATGATCCATCTCCTGCCCCACTGGAACTTCCGGGGGCGCGAGGGCGAGCCGATCCGGGTCTGGGCCTACACCAATTGCCCCGAAGCCGAGCTCTTCCTCGACGGCGTCTCCCTGGGCAGGAAGGCCATCGAGCCCTTCGGCCATGGCGAGTGGTTCGTGCCGTATGCGCCCGGCACGCTCCGGGCCGTCGGTTACCTCTCTGGTGCCGAAGCCGTATCCGAATCCAAGGAAACGACCGGCGAGCCGGTGGCGCTGCGGCTCACGCTGGAAAACGCCTCCGATCTTCGCGCCAATGGCAAGGACCTCGCCGTGATCCACTGCTTCACCGTCGATACCGAGGGGCGCATGGTTCCCGATGCCTCGCCAATGGTCGCCTTCGACACCAACAAACTCGCCGTGATCGCTGCGACCGGCTCCAGCGTCTTCGACCACGTGCCGCCCCACGTCTCTGAACGCCACATGCGCGCCGGACTCTGCGCCGCCGCCCTCCGTTGCGTCGCGCCGGGCAAGGTGTGTGTCTACGCCTCCGCCCCCGGCCTGGCCACTGCCCGCCTGGAGTTCGATGTGGAGTGACTAGCCAAGGCTGGCTTCATACATACCAGTTGGACGTCATCCATAGAGGACTGGTGGCTGTCTTTGCCTTTCCGAAGGCCAGGTGAACGGAACCCGAACGGAGCATGTCCCATTCGCATGTCCACGGGTACAGCATGGCCGCTGACGGGTAGTCGCTGGCTCGACGAGCCTGCGACAGGGACAGTCTGCGCGGGCGAGGAACCAGCGGTTGGCAGCCAGGGACCGCGCGTTCATCGACCGCGCGGCTACCCGGTCGACATGACTTCAGGGTTCGTGACGGTTAGCGAGAGCCGACGGCGCTCCACCAGCAGGGCAGGGCGAAGAGCCAAGGGGGATGGCATACTGTCGAGACCAGTTCCGTGCTTTACGAATGATGTCAACTTGGTATCAGATACCGTGTATTTGCCTGAAGAGTCCTCGGGATAAGCCTACTCCCGTGACCACTCAGGGTCGTAGCCGGTCCGCAGGAAGCGCTCCCAGCGCGCGGCGAAGGCGGGGGGCAGGGGAATCTGCCGGTTGGCGGCCGCCGTGGCTGCGATGTC
>QKCY01000582.1 GCA_003245525.1 Victivallales bacterium
CAACGCCCGGAGGCTCCGGGCGGTGCGCGGAACTGTCTTTCTTTCCCTGTCTTCACTTCGTGCCCTTCGTGCCTTCGTGGTGAGTATCGCCTATTGGGGCGGAGCCACGAGGAACATGCGGATATCGTGCTTGCGGAGGGGGAAGGAGACCTTGCCGTCGGCGAAGGGCAGCGCGGTGGCGTCCTCGATGTCGGTAGCAACGCTGGTGGCGGGCAGACCGAGGGCGGCGAGATCCACGGCGACAGTGGCGGAACGATCTTCCTTGGCATAGCTGACGACCGCCACCAGGGCGTCCTGGCCGGGACGGTAGTAGACGATGGGCAGGAGATCGGGATCGCCGGTCTCGACGGGCTGGGGACCGTCGTCCCAGTAGCGGACCACCTTCAGGTTGGGGTCGTCCAGCCGGTCGTAGACGGCCTGCATCAGCGTGCGGTTGGGAGCGAGTTCCTTCACCCAACTGGTGGTGCCACCGTAGCCGTCGAGTTCGTGGACGAGGCGCACGGCAGTGAAAGTGCGCTGGGTCCAGGGATCGTTGGCCAGCTTGCCCTGGTCGCTGAGCGGCACTGGCCAGACACCCGCCTGTTCCCCAGTGCAAGTGAGCAGGATGAGTTCGCGGGTGTGGCGGTCCTGCACGTCGCCGAGGCTGTATTTCCATTCCCAGTCGTACTGGACGGTAGCGAAGGAAAGCATCGGCAGCGGCGCGAAGCTGGTCATGTGGGGGAAGGTGATGGGGCGCATCCCGCGCTCGTTCTCCATGACGAAGGTGCGCTTGGCCAGTTCGCGCATGGCCCAGATGCCTGCCGCCGGAGAAATGGAGCCGTCGGGACGGCGGTAGGCGTCGGTCGTCTCGGTGTTGAAGGAAGGGGCAATGAACCAGTTGTCCCAATAGACCCCCTGGTTGCCACCGATTTCGAAGGAGCGGGCATACCAGTAGAGGCAGAAATCGATGTAGGAGTCGGTCGGCACGATCTTGATCTCGCCCAGGCCGTTGCCCTTGGGTACGGAACGGAGGTCGTCCAGGCTCCACTCGTCCTTGAAGGTCTCGAACTCTTCGCAGGCCTGATGGCTGGCACGGTTGTAGTAGAAGACCATGCGCTGGTCGTAGCGGGAACGCAGATTGTGGTTCACGTGGCGACGCCACGTCTCGACCCGGTCCTTACCATAGGGGGCGAAGTAGCGCTCGCCCCAGTCGGCGACCTGCTTGATGGTGGCGGCATCCAGTTGCTGCTCGTTGCCCCGTTTGAGCATCTCCCACAGGTAGAGATCCTTGCCCGCCGGGTAGACCGAACCGCAGGTGCCGATGGAGAGCCAGTTGATGTCCGTGCCCAACAGCGTGTAGCGGTCGCGGGCGTAGCGGTACCGCCAACCATTCGGGCCGTCGGGCGAGAGGCGGGGCTTCACCGGCGCGGCGAGCAAACCGAAGGTGATAGTGCGCGGCGCGGCAATCACCGTGGGCTGGTTGACGAGATGGACCCGGAGCACGATTTGGTCCCCCTCACGGGAAATGTCCACGTTGCTGGTCTTGGGGTTCCAGCCCCAGTTGCGGTCGTTCTCGGCGAACCAGCAGAGCCCGCGGACCGGCGTGCCGAGGTAGAGGTAGGGGCAGAAGTTGGGGATGAAGTCGTCGCAGGCCAGCTTGTCGGCGGTCCAGAGCAGGCCCTGCTCTTTGGGCAGGTACTGGACAACCGGGGCGCGGATGCGGTCGGAATTGGCGTGGAGCATGGTGGCCGCATCGGCGCGGAGGGGAACGACGAGGTCCAGCTTGTCCAACGATTTGCCGTCGGTGGGTTCGAGGGTCAGTTCCACCTTGGCTGTGCCGTCGTAGTCCCAGGTGACACCTACCTTGCCCTTGGCGTCGCCGACAGCGAACTCACCGGCGGTGCGGACCACATGGGGCTGGTTTTCCACCACCGCAAGTTTCCCCACCACCACCGGGGCGGCACCCTCCAGGTGCATCGGCGCGGCCAGGAGGGGCTTGGCAATCCCGGTCTGGGCCGAGGTGGCGACCACTTGGTCGAGCAGGCCCAGATCGCCGAGAGTGTGGGTGCGAAGGACGGTCTTCAGCTCGTTGCCCTGGCACTCGATGGGGGTGAAGGGCGCATAGATCGTGGTGCTGCGACCGACAGGCGTGTGCTCCCACGGGTAGGTACGGCGTTCGAAGCGCTGGACCGTTTCCGCGTTCTCCAGCCCCGGCGCATCGCCCCGGACCAGCAAGTCGTAGAAGCCATCCAGTGGCGGCAGCTCGAAACGCAGTTCCTGGCGACCGTCGGCGAAACCACCGAGGGGGATATCGACCGTCTTCACGGTCTCGCCGGAATCCCGGTCGCGGACCAGGGCAGTCAGACTCTTGAGCGTGGCTTCCTTCGGCATGCCGTTGATGTCCACGGCCAGCCGCATGGCGTTGGCGTAGGGGTAGTAGGCAAAACGGAAGTCGATGGGCAGCGCGGCCTTCTTCTCGCCCGCGTTCCAGACATAGGGAGTTCCCTTCGGCCAGGAGAACGTACGCGCTTGATAGACGGTACCCCCGTCCATCGACGACACCTGGATCTGGAGGGTGTACTTCGTGGTAGGATCGTTTTCGGGCACGACGAGATCCAGCGTCTCGGTCTTCCCGGGGGCGAGGGTCAGTTCCTTTTCGGCGCGCACGGCGGGCATCCGGTTGCGGTCCAGTACGAGAGAGGCGCGGAGCGGCAACGGGGCTGTTCCCGGGTTGCCAAGCACCAACTGCCCGGTGAAGTTGGTCAGGAAAGGGTCACTGCTCACCCGATAGGCCACGGCGGGCGCGCCACTGGCCACGAATCGGAAACGTAGACCTCCCTGGGCGTACGCACCCGCCAGGGAGGACCACTCCCAGGGGTTCTTCCAGTTGCGGGTGAGGTTGATCCGCCATTCGCCGTCGATGGCCTGGCGGTCCTTGACCATGCTGGCGATGGGAATGGCACATTCGAAATGCCATTCGCCCTCATGGAGCCCGTTGGCCTGCTGCCAGTCGCCCTTCCAAGCCACGTCCTCGCTATCGCCGCCCACCTGGTGGATGTTATAGCCGCCGAAGCCCTTGGAGTTCACGAGAAACTGGTAGTCCACCCGCCGCTCGGCATCGGGCGTGGGGCAGACGTAGACCTCCACCGAGTCGTCGTGGACCGCCTTCAGGCTGTCGCGGTCCAATTGGGTCGCCAACTGGCCATGGTCGGGAAGCTGGGAGACGATGGCCACGTAGAGATGGGTCGGGGTCGCCCCCACCCAAGCCCGCACCCGGCGCTGCTGCAAGACACCTTGCCACTGGAACCCCGTGAATCCCGCCGCGCCCGACCATTCCGCCGAGTCCACCATGCCGTCGATGGTCGGAGCCTGGGTGAAAAGCGGCACCACACAATCCGCCGCCAGCAGGGAAAGGGAAAACAGGGCGCAACCAAGGGCGAGACGGGGCTTCATGACAATCTCCTGGCAACCGGGAACCAGACCTCGGAATCTCGCTCCGAACCTAGCCTATCGGACCGGTAGCCGCAACTGGTCTTCCATGAAGCGGCGGCAGGTCCTTTCCTGGGAGCGCCGAGCACCAGCTCGGCGGGGTCTGCCACGTTGTCCTCCTCCTGGGAACGCCGAGCACCAGCTCGGCGCTCCCAGGGGGATGCATAGGCCGGGATCGGGGGATGCCGATCGGGAGATCGGCGTTCCGAAGACGCCGAGCCGGTGCTCGGCGCTCCCAGGGGGA
>QKCY01000596.1 GCA_003245525.1 Victivallales bacterium
ACCACCCAGTCGGGCCAGTTGATGGACCTCTGGAACGCCGATCTCCCGATCGGCCGCCTCCCTGGAATGCCGGTCAGGAGACCGGCGTTCCGGGCTGGGGCACCACCCAGTCGGGCCAGTTGATGGACCTCTGGAACGCCGATCTCCCGATCGGCCGCCTCCCTGGAATGCCGGTCAGGCGACCGGCGATCCGGGCTGGTGTGCCACCCAGTCGGGCCAGTTGATGGTCATGCCGTCGCAGCCCAGGTCCACGACCCGGTGGATGAGCTTCACCACCTGCTGCGAGGAACCGGCGACGCCCCAGGCGCGGATTTCCGGCACCACGGTCCGGCCAAGCGCCATCTGCTCGGGCGTGATCTCCGTGGCTTGGGGGCAGAGCTGGAACAGTTCCAGTTCCTTGGCTTTGGCGCACGCCTCGGCGTCGATTCCCTTCACCAGCCAGCCCAGCCGGGCTTCGGGTACCAGGGTCCGCATGGCGCGCAGGGCGTCAAGGGAGAACGAAGTCACGATGCAGGACTGGGCCAGCCCATGCCGCTGGACGATCTCCCACATCTTCCGGGGCAGGTCGGGATGACTGCCCTTGAGCTCCAGGTGGTAGGTCACTCGGTCGCCGTGGGCGGCCAGCAACTCGTCCAGCGTGAGCATCCGCCCGTCGGCGAAGAGATGGGGGGAGAACCAGGAGCCCATGTCCAGGGCCAGCAACTCCTCGCCGCTCATTTCCTCGACCAGGCGCGGACCGTGCCCGTAGCGGGCCAAGTCGGAATCGTGGCAGAGCACCACAGTACCATCCGTGGCCAGTTGCACATCGGTCTCGAACTCGGTCGCCCCCATCTCGACCGCGAGGGCGAAGGCCGCCGCCGTGTTCTCGGGGGCATAGGCCGAAGCGCCCCGGTGGGCGATGATGCGGAAATGGGATGGAACGGGAATCGGGAGCATCGGGTTACTTTCCTTTGCCGTCGCGCTGGTCGGCCAGCGTGCAATAGTGGCGAATCAGTTCGGTCTCGCGCGGATCGTAGGGGCGCAGGCTGGGACGGAAGAGGTCGTGCTGCCACTTGGTGAAGTCCACATCGCGCGCGCCGCCCGCCTCGTAGCGCCGCCAGACGCCCTCCCAGGGCTCGTAGGTCTGGTACAGCCCCGCCACGAATCCCCAATTGTAGCAGCCCACCTTCTCCAGGTAGAAGAGGGGGAACAGCGTGAACACATCGTTGTGCTGCATCCGGTGGAGCCACTCGGTGTTGAAGAGCGGGCGACCGTAGCCCTTGAGCCGTTCCAGCAGGAGGATGTTGGTGTCGTAGGAGCCGTAGTTGTGGTAGCTCACCACATCCGACAGATCGAGGGCGACCTGCTCGATCTCGGGAATCGCGTTGTCGCCCGTCACCCGCCACACTCCGGTGGTCAGCGGCTGCCGCGGGCCGATTTCGCGGGCGATCTCGAAGAAGCGGACCATGTGCGGCAAGCTCAGATTGCCCCGGTTGCTGTTGCCCGGCTCGTTGAAGAGATCCCAGATTACGACCCGGTCATCGTGCGCGTAGCGCTCGACCACTTCGCCGACCATCTGGTAGAACCGCCGGGCGCAATCGGGCTCGTCCAGCGCGCTGTAGCCCACCGTCTGGCGGCTGTCGTGGGGCGAATTCTTGCGGCCCCCGTGATAGCCCCAGTCCACCTTCTGCGGGCCGAGCCGGGGCGCGACGTAGTTCTCGTCTTTCGGCACCGTGCAGTCGTTGCCGAAGCAGATCATGGCGGAGATGCCGTGCTTGGCGGCGGTGGCCAGATAGCGGTCCAGCCGCGCCATGAACCCGTCGTGCTCCTGGTCCCACACCTCGAACTGGAGAATAAGGCGAATGCTGTTGTAGCCGACGGAGGCGGCCAGGGCCAGTTCGCGGTCGGCCGTGGCCAGCCGTTCCTCGAAGCCGAGTTCCTGCCATTGGTCGATCCGGTTGCAGCAATCGCTGCCCATGAAGTTGCAGCCGCGCAGCCACGGCTGCTTGCGGTGCCAATCCCACGCCTGCTCGACGGACCATCTGCCAGACATTGCCCACTCTCCGTATCAGAAGAACCAGGTGAAGTTGACGCTGCCGAACTGCTGGCCGCTCTCCTGTCCCTCGAACTCCCGGGTGCGCATCACCTGCGCATAGACCAAGCGGCAGCGACCCCAGCGCAACCCGACCCCCATCTCGGCGGCCCCGACGAAGGGCACCCGTGGCACCGAAGGACTGTCCCGGAACGTATTCCCGTCGAGGAAGATGTCGTGGGCGACCGCATAGCCACGCACCCCGGCAAAGAGGTAGAGGCTGACGCTGCGCCAGCCACCGGACAACTCGTCGGCCTGAGCCAGCGCATAGCCGGATTCGTCGATGCGGAGCGACTGGAAGTCCAGGGGCACCCGCCAGCCCGCCCGCAGGGTGCCGCCCAGGCTGGCGTCGGTGCGGATGTTGCCGAGGGTAACCCCGACATCGGGGATGAAATCCGCCCCCCAGCCGCGCGGCTCGCCCCATTGCCCGAGGCGGTTCTTGTAGGTGTAGTTCAGCAGGATACCCGGTTCGGTCCCGATCTGGTTGTCCCACCCCTCTGGGAGGTCGAACCCGCGCAGACGGTGGATCAGGGTCTGCGACTCTTCGGTTAGGGAATAGGGACCGACAATCCCGAACTGGAGTTCGAGCTTGTGCAGGTCGCGCAGACTCTTGTGGTGAAGGGAGAGGCCGAGATAGAGCCAGCCACCCCAGGGATGGTCGTCGGGCTGCGGTTCGGCGATGGTGATATCGCGCGGCGTATACATGTTCTGGCCGATCGCCAGGCCGATGTTGTTCGTGTGGCCCTCGCGGCCGAAGAAGGGCACCCATTCGTAGACCCGTTGCGCCCAGTCGGGCAGGTCCATCGCCTCGATGTCCTTCGACAGCAGGCTCAGCCGGACGCCGTTCGTGTAGTAGCGGTCCGTGTCCACGAACAGATCGTTGTCGAGATGCACGCTGAAGCTGTAGAACTCGTTCGGCCAGACGCCAACCTGCTTCTCGGCAGCGACCACTCCCCAAGCCAAGAAGAGTGCCGAGACCGCAAGGAACCCAATCTTCATGAGTCTTGCTCCCAGGAAACGTTCAGGAGAGGGAGAAGCCCCTCGCCGAGCCCAGACTGTACCACCGTTCGTTCCCGCTTACAGCCCACCGGGAGCGACAAAGGTGCCGAGTCGGGTTTCCCGTCGGCCAGTTGGGAGTACATTGGGCACCGAGGTCCCCTCCCACCATCAAGGAGACGAGTCATGAGCTTCCGCTTCGGCTGCAACACCCTGTATCCGCACGGTCGTCTGCCCCGCGAGGAGAACGCCTTCGATCTCGCGGCCCATCGCGAATCGCTGAAACTGATCCGTGGCTGTGGATTTGATGGTTGCGAGTTCAGCCACTACCAGCACCTCACGCCCGCCGAACAGACCTCGCTGCGCGACACCTGCGCCGAGATCGGCCTGACCCCGTGGAGCGCCCATTCCTGGGTGCCGCTGCCTGGTGCGGTGGCCAATGTGGCCGACGCTCTGCCCAAGCTGCGCGCTTCTCTGGAAGGTGCCGCCCGGCTGGGCGTCTCGGTCATGGTTCTGCACTCCGCAGGCGGCGAGGCCGAAGACCGCCGGGCTGCCTTGGGCCAGACCCTCCGCGACCTCGCCCCCCCCGCCGCGAAGGCGGGCATCACCCTGGCCATCGAGAACTGTTCCAACCGGGCCGATCTCGAATTCCTGATCGCGACGGTGGACGCCCTCGCCCTCCCCGCCGTTGGTTTCAACTGCGATACGGGCCATGCCGTGCTTCACGGCATGACCCCCGCCGAAGTCATCCGCCTGATGGGGCATCGCCTCGCCACCACCCACATGCAGGACAACTTCGGCCAGCGCGACGACCACCTGCCCCCGGGCAAGGGCACCATCGACTGGGTCGCCACCCGCGACGCCCTGCTTGAGGTGAAATACCAGGGCACTTTCATGGTCGAGATCTCCGACTGCCCTCCCGGCCGCGAACCCCTGCCGAAAGAGGACACCCAAGCCGCCCACGACTTCCTCCGGGCCCTCTTCGCTGCCAAAGCCTGATTCGGCAGCCCCGAATCGCGTAGTGCCGCCGTTGCCCGCAACCCAATGGAGTTTCTCGCGCAGAGGCTTTCCTGTCGGGAAAGCAAGATCTGAACGGATAGCAGTACGAGAGGGAAGCAGAAGAGAGTGTTCCTTTCCGTGCCTTCCGTGAGTTCCGTGGACTCCCTTCCCCGTATCTGAGGAACCCATCATGCAGGACACCACCAACGCTGCTTTGGCGGGGTTCTGTCCGTGCGTGGCGGATTGGTTCCGGGGCCGTTTTGCCGGAGCCTCGCCCATCCAGCGGAAGGCGTGGCCGGTCCTCGGCGACCACCAGAGCGCCCTGCTGATCGCGCCGACCGGATCGGGCAAGACCCTGGCGGCCTTCCTGAGCAGCATCGACCAGCTCTGCCGCCAGGCGCTGGCCGACGAGTTGGCGGATGGCATCCAGACCCTCTACATCACCCCGCTCAAGGCCCTGGGCAATGATATCGAGCGCAACCTGCTCGCGCCGCTAGCCGAAATCCAGGTGATCGGCGGACCCGCCATCGGCGAGATCCGGGTGGCCGTGCGCAGCGGCGACACGCCCCAGAACGAGCGGCAACGCATGGTGCGCAAGCCCCCGCACATCCTTATCACCACCCCCGAATCCCTCTATCTCCTGCTCGGTTCCAAGCTCATGGCCGACGCCCTGGCCACGGTCCGCACGGTGATCGTGGACGAGGTCCACGCCCTGTGCGACAACAAGCGGGGCGTCCACCTCGCCATCAGCCTGGAGCGACTGGAACAACGGGTGGGGCACCCGCTTCAGCGGATTGGCTGTTCGGCCACCACCAGCCCCATCGCGGAGGTCGCCGCCTTCCTGGCCGGTTGCGGAACGGACAGCACCCCCCGGCCCTGCACCATTCTTGATGCGGGAGCCCGGCGGGATCTCGACGTGGAAGTGGCCGCGCCGGTCGCCGACTTCCTGGCCGCCAGCCATACCGCCCTCTGGGCCAGCGCCTACGAACGGCTACTCGACGAGATCCGCGCCCATCAAACCACCCTGATCTTCTGCAACAGCCGCTACAAGGCCGAACGCACCGCCCTGCATCTCCATCAACTGGCCGGAGACAAGGTCCGGATCGGCGTCCACCACGGCTCCATGTCCAAGGAGGAACGGCTCGACGCCGAAGCCCGGCTGAAGGCGGGCGAACTCGACGCGCTGGTGGCCACCTCCTCGCTGGAACTCGGCATCGACGTGGGCAGCATCGATCTGGTCTACCAGCTCGAATCCCCCAAGTCGGTCGCCGCTGGTTTGCAGCGGGTGGGGCGGGCCGGACACCTCCTCGACCGCACCAGCAAGGGGCGCATCCTGGTCTTCGAACGCGACGAGTTGTTCGAAGCCGCCGTGGTCTGCCGCGACATGCTCGATGGCCGCATCGACGACCTCAACCTGCCCGCCAACTGCCTCGATGTCCTCGCCCAGCAGATCGCGGGCTGCATCGCCGCCGAGGATTGGGGCACGGACGAACTGCTCGCCCTGATCCGCCAGGCCCATCCCTACCGGAACCTGCCGGAGGAGGACTACACCAGCGTGCTCGGCATGCTGGCTGGCGAGAGCGACCTGCGTATGCCCCATCCACCCCACGCCCTCCTGCTCTGGGACCGGGTGACCGGGCGGCTCAGTGCCGCGCGCGGCGCAAAGCAGATCACCTCCATGTGCGTCGGCACCATCGCCGAGAGTTCCGAATACGAGGTGGTGATCGAGCAGAGCAAACGCCGGGTCGGCCGGGTGCAGTCCGAGTTCGTCGACGACTCCCTGCGTACCGGCGACATCTTCGTGCTCGGCAGCTCCTCCTGGCGGGTCCTCGGCAAGCGCCGCAACCAGGTGTTGGTGGAGGAGGCCCCCGGCGCGACGCCCACCGTGCCCTGGTGGACCGGGCCGGTCGAATCCCGTTCGGTGGAGGTGGGACGAGGCGTCGGGCGGCTCCGGGCCGCCGTGGCTGAACGGCTGGATGATCCCGGCCTGCACGACTGGCTCCGCGAGACCTACCGGCTCGATGCCAACGCCGCCACGGCCATGATCGAGTACGTGCGCGAGCAGCGTCTGGCCGCCGATTGTGTGCCCAGCGAGCGCGAGTTCCTGGCCGAAGCCTGGCGCGACGAGTTGGGCCGCGACAACCTGATCCTCCACTGCCCCCTCGGCGAACGCTTGAACCGCACCTGGGGCCAAGCTCTGGTCACCGATGCCAAGGACCGGCTCCGCCAGCACTATTCGCTCACCGCCACCAACGACCTGATCCTGCTCATGCGCCAGGACAAGACGCTGGCCGCCGGTTCGCTCGACCCGGTGCAGATGGTTGGCGGCCTCTCCCCTACCACCCTCGACCGGATCGCCCTGGCGGAGGACGATACGGGCGGCGTGCCCTTCCGCAGCGTCGCCGTCACCGCGCTCCAGGTGCTGCGGGGCAAGGACGGCAAGCGGATGCCCCTCTGGCTCCAGTCCTACCGGGCCGACGAACTGCATGGGGCCGCCCGCGCCCATTCCGAGTACCCCGTCATCCGCGAGGTGCGCCGGGAGTACGTGGCCGACTCCCTCGACCTCCCGGGTCTGCGCCAGGTGCTGGCCCTGCTGCACGACGGAACCTTCGGGATTCAGTACCGCGAGGTGGAATCGCCCTCGCCCTTCTCCCACTCCCTGCTCATCCGCGACCTCTACCGCAGCGGCCACGAGATGGGACGGGCCCGCCGCGCCCATCTGCTGCGCCTCCATCGCCAGGTGCTGCAAGGCATCCTCGACAGCGACCAGATGGCGGAACTGCTCGACGCCCGCGCCTGCGAGCGGGTGGAATCTCTCCGCCAGCACCGATCCGAAAAGGGCCGCGCCCGGAATCCCGAGGAGTTGGCCCAGGTGCTGCGCGATGTGGGCGACCTGCCCGCCCGGCTGGACGCCGTCCAGCTCGTCGTCGAGGACAAGGCCGCGAAACTGCTCGCCCCCTTGCTGGCCGAAAAGCGGGTGCTGGCCTGCGAGATCCCGGACAACGAGGATGCTCCCCTGCGCCTGATCCCCACCGAATACTGGGGGCTCTACCATGCCGCCTTCAACGAGGAGGAGGGCGTGGCCCTGTGCCCGGTGCTGGAGGATGGCGAGTTCAAGATTCGAAAGCAGCCAGTGGCAGACGTGGTTCCTGTGGCATTCCGTGAAGCCCTGCCCACCGACACCGCGCGCCGGACCATCCTCGCCCGCTACCTGGAGAGCAACGGCCCACTGTCCCTCTACGATCTCATGAACCGCACCGGCTGGCCTGCGTGCAGGCTCGAATCGCTCCTGGGCGAACTCGTGGAGACGGGCGACGTCGCCATGGGGGTCTACGTGGCCGACAAGCCCCGGCCCCAATGGGTCAACCGGGTGAACCTGGAGGAGATCCACCGGCGCACCCTCGGCTATCTCAAGCACGAACTGGCGGCCTGCGCTCCCTACGAAGTGGTCGATTTCCTGACCCGCTGGCAGCACCGCCATCCCGACCACCAGTTGCAGGGACTGGAGGGGCTGCGCGCGGTGATTGGCCAGTTGCAGGGGATCGAGGTGGTCAGCGGCGCGCTGGAACCCGAACTGCTGGCCGGCCGGGTCGCCGACTACACGCCCGAGCTGCTGGAACGCCTGATCGCCAGCGGCGAGGTCTGCTGGCGGCGGGTGGGACCCGAGCGCATCAGCCGGGGCAAAGTCACCCTCTGCCTGCGCCGGGACATGGCGTGGCTGGCCACCGGCACCCCGCCGAATATCAACCCCCAGGCCCTGGCCGATGCCGACATCAAGCCGGAGATCATGCGGGTCCGCCAGTTCTTCCAGGACCATCGGTCCGCCTTCTTCGCCGATGCCGTGGCCGCTACGGGGCTGTCGGAAGATGTCGTGACCCGCGCCGTCTGGTTCCTCGCGTGGATCGGCGAACTCACCTGCGACACCTACGAGTGCCTGCGCCACGCCGATTTCCAGTCCACCCTCTCCGACTGCTACGATCTAGCCAGCACCTCCGCCAAGATCGTCCGCGGCAAGGTTTCCGCCGAGATGGTGATCGACCACATGCGCAACCGCCGTCTCGACCCCAGCCTTGGCCGCTGGTCCGCCACCGAACGGCTCGTGCCCCTCGCCGATCCCCTGCCCCGCACGGAGGTGGTCCACCGCTGGGCCGACCAGTTGCTCCGCCGCTGGGGCATCCTCACCCGCGACATGCTTGAGGCCGAGGATTGCGCCCCCTCCTGGGGCGATCTCCTGCCCGAACTCAAGCGCCGCGAACTCCTCGGCCAGCTCAGCCGGGGCTACTACATCGAAAGCCACCAACCCGACCAGTACGGCCTGCCCGAGGCCATCGAGCTCCTGCGCGACTGCCGCGCCCGGCGCAGCGACCGGGTGGAACTCGGCTACCTGCCCGACGAACCCCTCTGCGTACTCACCAACCGTGATCCAGCCAACCTCTACAGCAGTTCCCTGGAGATCATCGAGGAACGGGGCAAGGTCTACCAGCGCAAGGTCAAATCCGGTAACCTCGTCCACCGCTATGTCCTCCAGGCCGGACAGGTGCTGCTCTTCGACACCTCCTGGAACGCCTTCCAACTCGCCCACCTGACCCGCGCCCAACTCACCAATGCCCTCCACCTTCTCCTCGCGGATTACGAACGACGCGAACTGACCGCCAACTACGCCAGTTGGAATCGCTTGCCCATCGACCTCAGTCCGGTGGCCCCACTGCTCTGGAAGCTCGGCCTGCGTTTCGACGCGCGCGGCAACCTTGTCTACCCGCCGCCCAAGGGGAAGAGCAAGGGGGAGGCCCCGCCCGGCTCCCTGAAGAACACCTATGCCCCCTACTACGAGGAAGAGCACCCCACCTACGACCGCGCCTGGGTACTGGAACGGGCCAACGATGTCATCCGCCCCATTCTCGAACGCCTCTTCGACTGGCTACCCCGCAACCTGCCCGAGGGCTGCACTCTCCGCTACCGCCAGGGCGGTTTCCATGTGGACTACCGCGGCATGTGCTGCATCTGGCCCTACGTCCAGAAGAAGCAGATCCAGCTCCAGGTCCGCATGAAAGGCTGGCGACCCGGCATTACCGTTACCCCCGACACCGATTTCGACGGCGACGACTTCCGCAATGCCCTCTTTCCCCGCCTGCAGAACGTCCTCCGCCAGATCAACGAAGCCATGGAGACACGCACGTGAGCAGCAGCGAGGATGGATCGAGCAGGCGGCAGACGACTGCTGGAAGAGGCAACACGAGCAGGTTGGGCAAACGGTTGCTCGCCCGCCGGGCTCCGATCTGGACCCGGCTCCTTGGGTCTGTGATGTTGGCCGTCTTGCTGGTCGTGACCGGGCTGGTTCTCATGTGCGTCATCGCCGGTCCCACTTGGCCGGTGATCGGCCTCGCGCTCCTGTGGCTGGCGCTCGCGATCCCGGGAGCCATGTTCTTCGGCAGCAGTGTGTTCCTGCGTCTGGCCTGTCACGAGAACGGCATCTCATACCGCCGTGGCCTGAAACCACGGGAGTTCCCGTTCGACAGTATCCGCGTGGCCACGTTCACCTGCGAGGACTGTGAACTACAGGAGACCCCCATCACCAGGGTCTACGGCTCGATCAAGTTCGAGCGCAAGGCCTGGAAGCCCTTCGAGTTCCAGTGGTCGATGGGACTCCAGGACGAGGAGAAGGTGTTCGGTCCGGTCTTGCGGCTGATGGTTCAGCATGTCCGCATCGAGGCGGACGACCGTATGGCCGCGCTGCTGGAGAATGCCGGGGGCAGCTGATGGGGCGGGAGTTCCTGGATGCTCTGCCATGCCAGCAGGTCCGAGCGGCTTTGCTGCCTACTGGTTCTGGAAGTCGACAAGTCTCTCCAGGAGTTGCTCGGCCAGCCCGGTGTAGCCCTTGATCCTCAGGATCTCCGCCATCGTCTCGGCGGTACACAGGCCCCCATCCTTCTGGTTCCGTCTCAGCCGGTAGACTGACTGGCCCTCGCCCTTGATCTTGAGTACGGGGAACCGCTTGAGGTAGGGGCTTCGGTTGTAGATCTTCTGGGCTTCCTGCCAGGTGCCATCAAGCAGGACGAAGTTCCGCACGCCGTCGAGGCTCTCGACCGACTGTCCATCGTCTGCGGGGTAGACCAGGACCGTGTCAGTCGCTGACAGACCCGCCGCGATCACCGGATCCGGTTCCGTCCTCTTCCAGACCGTCGTGTGGCACGAGTCAGCCAGCACCTGTACGGCGGGGATGGACGAACGGGTCTTCCTCTCCAGCTCCCGCTCATGGGTTAGTAGGTAGAAGTTCAAGTCGAGCATGTTCATCGTGTCTGCGGCGACTTCCGATCCATCGTTTCCGTCCCGGCGTGGCCCATGAGAGACGCGCCCGGAACACGCTATGGCTTGAGACGAAGCGGGTCAAACGCACACAGCAGGTCCCCGAGGGTAGATATGGGCAAGTTCCGCCCTGTTTGCCAGGTTCGAGCGGGACATATACCTTCGTCTTGATGCAATGATGCAAGTATGCGGCTCGTGCCGCCAGATAACAGGAACCCACCATGCCTCAATACACTCTCCAACCACGCAGCCTGCCTCTCGATGATTCCTGGGATGTGATCGTTGTCGGGGGGGGACCGGCAGGGTGTACGGCGGCGGCAGCAGCGGCGCGGGAGGGGGCGAAGACGTTGCTGGTGGAGGCGATGGGAGCGCTCGGGGGCATGGGGACGTCGGCGCTGGTACCGGCCTGGTGTCCGTTCTCGGACAAGATCAAGATCATCTACGGCGGCTTGGCGGAGACGGTCTTCACCCAGTGCAAGGACCAGATGGCCCATGTGTCGAGCGGGGCCATGGATTGGGTGGCCATCGACCACGAGTTGCTGAAACGGCTCTACGACGACCTCGTAACCAAGGCAGGGGCGACGGTGCTGTTCCACACGGTGCTGAGTGGGGTCGATGTGGACGAAAAGGGCGAAGTGCAGGCCCTGATCCTGAGCAACAAGAAGGGGCTGGCGGCCTATCGCGCCAAGGTCTATGTGGATTGCACGGGCGATGCGGATTTGGCGGCGTGGGCCGGGGCCGAGTTCGAGCAAGGCGACCCGGATACGGGGGACCTGCAGCCCGCCACCCATTGCTTCGTCCTGAGCAATGTGGACGACTACCACTACCGCCACGGCGAGCAGTTGCACCCCAACAATCCGAGCAGTCCGATCCATCGGATCGCCGACGATCCGAAGTACCCGTTGATCGCCGATCGCCACGCCTGCAACAATCTGGTGGGTCCTGGGACGGTGGGCTTCAATGCGGGGCACATCTGGGGGGTGGACAACACCGATCCGGTCTCCCTGTCGAAGGGACTGATCCAGGGACGGCAGATCGCGGCGCAGTTCCGGGAGGCCCTGGCCGAGTACCATCCCAAGGCCTTTGCCGCCAGTTTCCTGGTCAATACCGGCTCGCTGCTCGGCATCCGCGAGACCCGGCGGATCATCGGCGACTATTTCCTGACCCGCGAGGACTATCTCGCCCGGCGGAGCTTTGCCGACGAGATCGCCCGCAACAGCTACTACATCGACGTCCATGGCAGCAAGAAGGAAGCCACCGAGCGCCGGGGTCGGCCGGTGGAGGACGAGAAGCGCTGCGCCCGCTATGCCCCCGGCGAGAGTCACGGCATTCCCTATCGCTGCCTGACCCCCAAGGGCTTGCGCAATGTGGTGATGGCCGGCCGGGCCATCAGTTGCGACCGCATGATCCAGGGCAGCGTCCGGGTGATGCCGGTCTGCCTGGTCATGGGCGAAGCCGCCGGTCTTGCCGCCGCCATGGCCGCCGCCGCCGATGGCGACACCCACGCCGTGGATACGGCGGAACTCCGGCGACGGCTAAAGGCCCACGGCGGGTATCTGCCCGATTCGGACGATATGGTAGCAGCCAACTGACCTTCGGCACAGGAGCCCAGGAGTGTTGGCAGAGGCAGAATCCCAGAGTGTATTGGCTATTTCCGTGCCGGAAGCGGACGGCGTTCTCAACCGCATCCGGTCCATCTACGCCGGGGAGGTCCCGCCGCGCGGTGCCAATGCCCACATCACCATCCAGTATCCCTGGATGCCGCCTGCCTTGATTACCGAGCAGGCGATTCTGGATCTCACGACCGTATTCTCGGGCTTTCCTTGTTTCGATTTCTCCCTGCAATTGGGCTGGTTCGGTCACGAAGTTCTGTTGCTGGTTCCCGAGAACCCAGCTCCTTTCGTTCGCCTAACCGAAGCCGTCCTTGACCGCTGGCCGGAGTACCCATATTACGGCGGCGAGCACTCCCAGATCGAGCCCCACGTCTCATTGGCTTACGGCAAAGAACGCAACCTATGGGACCTCGCGGAACAGCTTGCCGATTGTGTCCCGCTGCATGGACGTGCAACCCATATCACGCTCAGCGCCGGCATTCCCGGGGCCATGACCTGTCGCGCCAGATTTCCGCTCACGATGACTGCGGCAGAGAATCCTGGCCCAGGCCTGCCCCCCGGCTGTTGGTGAACTGGAAGACCGGTTTGTTCCAGCCTTCCTTGTCTGCCATCGACACGGCGCCGAGGACACGATGTTGGTACCACCCACATCCACACTGATGCGCAGGCTGGGTGGGTGAGGCGCTCCCAGGAGGAGGAACTTCAGTGCGTGCGGCTGGCTTCGTAGCGGTCGATGCCGTCGAGGATGGCGCGGTAGTTGCCGTCCTCGCGGTGGGCGGGGAGGTCTTCGGTGATGCCGATGAGGAAGCCGTTTCCCGGTGCGGCGGCTTCGCACAGTTCCACGGTCACCCGCTCCACTTCCTCCTCGCTGCGCACATGGACCGAGGAGGGGTAGTTGATCCACAGCACCTTGTCCGGCCAGACCGCGCGGGCCTCGGCGAGGGTCATATCCGTGTCGGGGGCCGGGGTGAAGGCTTCCACGTAGTCCAGATCGAGACAGGCGATCTCGTCGGCGAAGAGACGGCAATTGGCATCGAAGTGGACGCCGATCAGCTTGCCGTGGCGGTGCATCTCCTCGGCGGCTTCCTGGTAGTTGGGCACGTAGTACTGCTGGAAGCCCTCCAACCCGACCACCTCGGGCACCACGTTGCCGCCGTAGTTGGCGTGCTCGACTGGCGACCGGGCGACAATGGGATAGGCGAGCCGTCGCTTCGCGACCATGATCTCGTAGAGCTTCAGTACCTCGTCGCGATGGTCCATCCACTGCAGGCAGAAGTTCATGGTGCCGAAAACGCCGCCCGAGATCAAGTGCTGCATGGGCTCCAGCCCGAAGGAGGCCCGCACAATCGTGTTGTCGTCCAGCTCGCGGAGGAGCTGGTTGGCGTGGTCGTAGCTCGGGATGACCACGGCGTCGTTGAGGTAGAAGGCCAGGGCCTGGTAGTCGTTCTCATCGGTGAACAGGTACTTGTGGGTCCAGGTGGTGAAACCGGAGGGTTCGCGGACCGTATACAGGTTCCCGTGCGGGGTCCGGATCTCCGTCCGCACCAACTGCTTGCCGTTCTCCTCGTAGCGGGCGGTGGTCGTCGAGCAGTGCGGGAAATGGAGGTTGTACACGCCGACGCGCTGGACCAGGCCCATGCCCCGGGCCTTGAGCACAGGCAACGCTTCCACACTGGGTGGTTTGGACGCATAGATCGTAAAGGGGATCTTGTCCGGACGCCCTCCGTGGAGGGCCATTGCGATGCGCTCGCGTGCCGTCATTGCCATCC
>QKCY01000565.1 GCA_003245525.1 Victivallales bacterium
GCCAAGGCCCCATCCCTCGATCTGGTCCAGCGCGCTCTGGTCGGCCTGTTCGGCAAAGCCGTCGCCGACTCCACCGGCGATGTTCCTTCCGTTGCTTCCCGGTTCCAGACGGCCCTCGAACTGACCCGCCAGTCCGACGACCGTGTAGCCATAGCAGCCGTGTCTGCTTTGACCGCCGGTCCCGTCGGTGACCTGGCCCGGCTCGAACTGGCGCGGACCCATCTGCGCGGGGGACGCTTCGAGGAAGCCCGTATGACACTGGCCGCCATCCAGCCCGAACGGGGCGGACTCTTCCACCGCTATACCGCTCTGGGACGCGCGGTCGCCGCCCAGCAGGAGTATCTCCTGGGCATCGCCGCCAACCAGGCGTTGGACTACCGACAAGGAGCAGACCACTTCGCCAAGGCGGTCGAACTCGGCGAGGAGCCGCTCGGGGAACAGGCGGGTGTCGAGCAGGCCCGGAGTCTCGAACTCGCGGGAGAATGGACCGCCAGCCGCAAGCTCTACCGGCAGTTGGCCGAATCGGGCTCCGCCGAATCCGTCCAGCGCGCCGCCCGGATCGCCCTGGACCGGCTCGACGCCTATGGGCGGGAGCAGCTTCCCGCCGACTCCCCCGTGGTCCGGCTTCCCGACGACCGGGAGACCTTCGGTGACTGGTACCTGGGCTATGGCGGCGAACAGTATGTCCTGTGCGCACACAACTACGTCCAGGACATGGCGGGAGGCCCAGGCCCGGCACCCAAGCTGTCCTTCTCCACCACCGATCCCAAGGAACGTAGCCGCCTTTGGGTCTCCGACCGCAAGTCCGACGATCCTGCCGCCCTCTGGAATCCCCTGCGGCGCGTCCGCTTCCCCGCCAACCGCGACGACCGGGGAGAGCAGTACGCCATCGGTCGCGGTCCCGACCTGCTGATGGACGCCGCCATTCCCGCCGGACAGCACATTCTTTCCCTGTACTTCGTGAACGACGCCAAGTTCTACGAGGCCAATCGCCGCTACACGACCGAAGTGCGGTCGGGTGACCGCCTTCTCGCCTTGGCCGATGTCCGTGACTTCGGCACCGGCGTGTACCAACGCTTCCTGGTGGCCGGTCCCTGCGACCTGCACGTGCATCTCCGGCGCGATGCCGCGATGAACGTCCTCCTCCAGGGCGTCTTCCTGGATCCACTTCCCATGCTTGACCCGCCCCCGCTGGCCGAAGAGTCGGCTTCTTCTGCCGGGAACGACTATGCCCAGCGCGCCCAGCGGCTGGTCCGTTCCCCCGCCGAGCTCCTTGCCCATCCCGATCCCATGCTCGCCCTCGCCGCGAAGCTGGGGTTCGCCCTTCCGGACCAGGGCGTCCCGGCCTACCGCCTGTTCCTGGCCGCCGGTCGGCCCCGCAGTGCCCGCCGGGTCTTCGAAGACTATGTGGCTGCCCTTCCCGCCGACCTGCTTCTCCCCGCCGCCAACGGGCTTGCCGTCCCGATGCAGGCCCGCGATCCACGACTGGCCGCCCGGACCCGCGACTGGCCCGACGCAACCCATCCCCTCGACCTCCTTGCCGAACGCTGGTTTGCCGTCAGCTTCGGGGAGGATGCCCCCTCGGACGAGCGGATCAGGGAGTTGGTGGGCATGGTCCAGAAAGGCGGGCCCTATGTCACCCCCTATGCCCGCAAGCGTGCCCTGGGCGAACTGGCCCGCTGCGCGCCCCAGCGCCTCACTGCTCCCCTCCTGCTCTGGGCCGGTTCCCAGTTCAAGAGCGAAGGCGACCATGCGGCAGCCGTAGAGGAACTCCGGCAGGTTCTGGCCATGCGTCCCGATCCCCGCACCGAACTGCGGGCATCCTTCGCCCTGCTCGACCTCGCACCCCAGGCCGATCTTCCAGTCGCCGACGCCCGCACCCTCCACGACCGGATACAGAAGCTCGCGACGGCAGGAAGGGACGACCAGCTCCTCCCTGCCGCCCATCTTCATCTGGCCGAAGCGCTGGCCTTCCACGGCGAGTACGCAGAGGCTATCCGCCTGCTCGACCTCGCCCCGCCCGAAGTCGCGACCGTCCTCCGCGAGCAATTCCGCCAGCAGCTTGCTGAACGCCCCAAGGAGAGAGCCCAATGAGAACCCATCGCGCCCTTTCGGCCCCCGTAAGCACTGTCACCCGTCCCGCTCAGTCTCTCCGGCCCTGGAAGTGCCCCATGCCGGGCCAATTGCTTGCCGTCTCGGTGCTACTCATTTGGCTGTTGCCTGCCCTCTCAGGTGCTGCGACGAATTCTGTCACCATCAAGTCTGGCCAGTACATTGCCAATGTCCACGTCGACCTCGAGGGGAGCGGCGAACGCCTTCTCACGTTGCCCGGAGACACAGTACCTCCTCTCTACACCTATACGGCTACGGGGACCTTCACCATCGAAGGCGAGGAAGAGCAAGAGGCGGAGGAGAAGGAGATTCCCGAGACGTACTCCTGGTCGGTAGGAAGCGCGGTGATTGTCTCCGGAGGAGGGTCGTCTGACAGCTCTGTTACCGTCATGTACAATCTCGGAGACGAGAGCAATAACAGCATCTCAGTCACATATACCGTCGAGTACAGCGACACTGACTCCATAACCGTCGTCGTGCCTACCTGGGATGCGGGTGAACCCATCGCGTGCGATGGCATCACCTCGCCCTCGGATGGTGCCATTGTGCCTGTCGGAATGGGAGTCCTGTTGGCAATTGACGCGCCCGTTGACACCGACAGACGTGTTGGGGCAGAAACCACCGAGCCCGACGACACCTGCATTGTCACTTGGACAGCGTCCGTAGGCACCTTCGATGGCGCCTCCACAGGCAATTCCGTTACTTGGATTGCCCCGGAGGAGGGCCAGGCGAACATATCGATTACCGCCACGATCATAGACGAGGCCATTATCCCTCCCCGCGAGGCGGGAGGCCGTAGCGACTCCCCGCCTCCAGGGACACTCAAGAAGAGTATCACTGTGAGTGCAGTGGCAGTGACATCCTTGGGCTGCGAGGGCGTTGTCTCCAGCACTGCGACTCCCGGGGTGGCCGAGACCGTGACTCTTCCTCTTGGCTACGGTGGGGGCGGAGTGTTGATCACGGCTGTTTCGAGTCTGGCCGGAGTCTGGCCTGATGGCCAGCCGGTATGGACGGGTGCCATCGGTAACGGTGACGGCACAGCCCTGCTCAGTACTCTTGAGGCAGGGAGTTATGTGGTCACTGCCACCTGTGGTACCAGCACGATCTCGATCATCGTCAATGTAATCGAAGTAGCCGAGATCGCCTGCGAGGACATTGTCTCCACCACTGATTCCCCGACGTTTTTCGAAACCGTCAATATCCCAGTCGATACCGCCGGCGTCACTGTCACCGCCACGCCAAACCCGGACCTTGGCGTCTGGCCTGCCGGTGAGCCAGTCTGGTCTGGTCCGGTCACAACTCTCACCGGGCCTTCCACCACGCTGGACACGAGTGTCATCGGGGCCTATGTGGTCACGGCTAGTTGCGGCGACAGCGAGGTATCGCTGATCGTGAACATCGTTGGCGTCTTCTCGGTCAGTTCCCAAGGGGTGACATCGCGTACGGACGCTCCTGGCGGCGGAGAGACGCTCAACGTTCCGTTGGGATACAGTGGAGGAAGTGTGCTCGTCCATGCAGCGCCTGATCCGGGTTCCGCCAACTTTCCCGAAGACCAGCCC
>QKCY01000367.1 GCA_003245525.1 Victivallales bacterium
GTTCGACAGCTTGACCACATCCTCTTCGGTGATCACCTGCCCCGGCCGCAGCAGGACCTCGTTCGCGGGCACCGTGGCCACCACGTCCTCGACCGCCTCGGCCGCGCGCTGCCGGGTCACTTGCGTCGCCTTGGTGTGATAGGTTAGATTGGCCTGGAGAACCGCCTCCAGCACCTTGGTCAGTACCGGCCGCAAAGCGGCACTATCCTCCGGATAGCGTTCCTGGAAACGGTCGCAGATGGCGGGGATCACCCGCTCGGGAGTGCGGAGGTCGCTCACCATCACGGGGGAGGTGCGCTCCCGGCCACTCTCGTCGGACATGACCTGGATGCGGGCGGAATCGCCGCCCGAGGCCAGCAGTTCCTTGATGTCTTCGGGATCGGCCACTCCGGCGTGCAGGGCCGTCTCCACCAACTCGCCGAAGAACTGCCTGCGCTCGTCGGTCTTCAGGGCATCGGCCAACAGCGTGCGCTCGGCCACATCCAGTTGGCTGAAGAGCTCCTCGGCCCGGGAACTGCGCTCGGCCGCGCCCTCGCCCTCGGTCGTGGGAACAACGGTACCGTCCAGCGTCTGCCGCAGCTCGTTCAGCACCTGCACGGCCGATTCCGCCACCAGGGGGTTGCGCCGGTAGACCGGCGGCACCCGCAACGCCGCCTGTTCGCGCCGCCGGGTCGTCTGGGCCGCGTCCACATACTGGAAGCGCACGGTGCTGTAGACATAGCGGTCGGCCACCTGGCCCCGCACGTAGTGGAGCGCCATCGGCGTCCGCCGGTACATGACGCTCACGGCCGAGACCAGCGACAGCACCAGCATGAGGACCAGAGCCGACCAGGACAGGACCTGGCGGCGCCGCGCGGTTCCGGGCTCCGCGGCGCGCTCGCGCCCGGCCCGCGGCGTCTTGCGCCGACCGGATCGGGCCTTGCGGCCGAATGGAAACCACCATCGCATCGGATATCTTCCTTCCCGCCGAAGGCGCGGGGTAGCCGAATCTTCCGCCCTACCTGTCGGCAGGGACGAATTCCACGTCGTTCAGTTCCGGCTCCACGACCTTGGCCGGTGTCACCTGCGGCTCGGGGGAGACGGCGGGGACGCCAGCCGTCTGCACCGGCGGCAGCATCGCGGGGGGGGCGGGAACGGTGACCTTCACCACGGTCTCCCGGGTAACGGGAACCGCGCTTGGCGTCGTCGTGCCGGCAGCGGTGGCCACGGGCACTGGCGCCGTGGCGGGATCGCTCGGCGGCGGCAGAATCGGGAACCGCTTCGATTCGGTCGGTGCTTCCCCCTGCCAGTCATCCCGCTTGGGCAGCAGGTACGGCGGCCGCCAGCCGGGATAGCTGCGCTGGATCGCGCTGGCCCAGCCGATTTCGGTCGGCGTCATCGGGCGCGAAGTCAACTGCGGGGACCGGCACCCTCCGGCCAGGACCAGACTCAACAACAGGCAGACGGAGACAACGGGGCGGCAAATCATATGCGTTTCCTCCATGCACTGGAACGGAACGGACCTGTGGGCAGGGTCGATCCCCGGCGGGGTCTCCGCCTAGTCCACCCGACTGAAAATCAGAGCCGCGTTGTGCCCGCCGAAACCCAGGTTGGTGTTCACGGCATGGCGGACCGCCACGCGGCGGGCCGTGTTCGGCACATAGTCCAGATCGCAATCGGGATCGGGCGTCTCGTAGTTGATGGTGGGAGGCACGATCCCGTCCCGGATCGCCAGCAGGCACACGATCGATTCCAGGGCGCCAGCCGCGCCAAGCGCGTGCCCGGTCATCGACTTCGTGCTACTGATGGGAACCGTATACGCCGCCTCGCCCAATGCCAGTTTCAGGGCCTTGGTTTCCACCTGGTCGTTGAGCGGCGTCGAGGTGCCGTGGGCGTTGACGTAGCTCACGTCCGCCGGGGTCAGGCCAGCCCGGGCCAGGGCCATCGTCAGGGCGCGGGCGGCACCAGTCCCCTCGGGATCGGGGGCGGTGATGTGGTAGGCGTCGCCGGAGAGACCGTAGCCGGTCAGTTCGCCCAGAATCGTGGCCCCGCGGGCCACCGCATGGTCGTAGGATTCGAGCACCAGAACGCCGCCGCCTTCGGCCGGGACGAACCCGTCGCGGGTCTTGTCGAAGGGCCGGCTCGCCCGGGTGGGCTCGTCGTTGCAGCTAGTCAGGGCCTTCATCGAGGCGAAAGCGCCGATGCCCAGGCCGACGGTGCAGTTCTCCGCCCCGCCCGCGAGCATGACGTCGGCATCGCCGCGCCGGATCATCCAGCTCGCCTCGCCGATGGAGTGGGTGGCGGTGGCGCACGCGCTCACCACGGCGAAATTCGGCCCGGTGAAGCCGTAGCGGATGGAGAGGAAACCGGGGGCCATGTCGGGAATCATCATGGGAATCGTCAGCGGCGAGATCCGGCTGAATCCCCGCTGGGCCAGGGTCACGGCCTGGTCGGTGACCGTCTGGAGGCCGCCGACGCCGGAGGACACCAGCACACCCACCCGGGTCTTGTCCAGACCCGCGTAGTCCAGCAGACCGGCCTGCTTCACCGCCTGGTCGCCCGCCGCCACGGCGAAGTGGCAGAAGAGGTCGAGCCGCCGGGCTTCCTTGACGTCGAGGTAGTCGCCGATGTTCAGATCGCGCACCTCGCCCGCCACTCGGCACCGGCAATCGGTGGCATCGAAGCGGGTGATCGGACCGATGCCCGACTTCCCGGCCAACAGGTTGGCCCAGAAGGTGGCCACATCGCAGCCGACATCGGACACGACGCCCATACCCGTGATGACAACCCGTCTATCGAGACCAGTTTCCATGCGGACCCCGCAGTTGATGTACCCGAAACAAAACGAGGCCACAGCCCCCCGATGGAGTGTGGCCCCGCGTTCGTCGAAACGGCAGGCTTAGTTGGCAGCCAGCTTGGACTCCACGTACGCGATCGCCTCGCCGACCGTGGTCAGCTTCTCGGCGTCCTCGTCCGGAATCTCCGCCCCGAACTCTTCTTCGAAGGCCATGACCAGCTCAACCTGGTCAAGCGAATCGGCGCCGAGATCCTCGACGAACTTCGCTTCGAGGTTCAGTTGCTCCGGGTTGACCCCAAGCTGCTCCACAATGATCTCTTTGACGCGTTCGGCAGGTGAAGACATTCGTCAGTCTCCTGATCTGATGTCGATCTCTCGACAAGTTTCTGGCTTCTTCGATCGCCCCATCGGGCCGGTTTCCGGGTTGGCGGAGGAGGACCGCCACCCGCCATCTCATCGTCGGCTAACAACCAAGGAACCGAGCGGCCAAGCCGATGCCCTATCCTTGGACAGATCGGCATAATGTGTCGCCTCAATCCCTCAAATCAAATCGGCGGCTTGCCGCCCTCCTACATCACCATGCCGCCGTCCACGTGCAGGACCTGGCCGGTGATGTACGCGGCATCGTCGCTGCAGAGGAATTTGACGGCCCTGGCCACGTCCTCGGGCTGGCCGGCGCGGGCCAGGGGGATGTTGGTCAGGAACGCTTCGCGCGCCGCATCGCTGACCTTCTCGGTCATCTCGGTCTGGATGTAGCCCGGGGCCACGGCGTTGACCGTGATGTTGCGGGAGGCCAGTTCCTTGGCGGCGGTCTTGGTCAGGCCGATCACGCCCGCCTTGGAAGCGCTGTAGTTGGCCTGCCCGGCATTGCCCATCACGCCCACGACGGAGGCGATGTTGACGATGCGGCCGAAGCGGGCCTTCATCATCGGCCGGGTGGCGGCCTTGATGCAGTTGAAGGTGCCCTTGAGGTTCACCGCGATCACGGCGTCCCAGTCGGATTCCTTCATCCGCATGATCAGGTTGTCGCGGGTGATGCCGGCGTTGTTGACCAGGATATCCATCTGGCCGAAGTGGGCGATCACCTCGTCGCACATGCGGTTGACGTCCTCCGGGTTGGCCACGTTGGCGGCGAAGGCCGCCGCGTCCACGCCCTGGGCCCGGAATTCCGCCGCCGTGGTCTCGGCCACGTCCAGCAGCACGTCCACCAGGGCCAGCTTGGCCCCGCCGGCCGCCAACTCGGTGGCGATGGCCCGGCCAATGCCGCGCGCGCCGCCCGTGATGACTGCCACTTTACCTTCGAAACTCATGTCGGTTCTCCTTGTCGTGGAATCTCTACAGGGATTGCAGCAGCTTCTCGGCGGCAGCGAGATCCTCGGCGCCCTGGATGCTGCAGACGGGGAAGGCCCGGTCGATGCGCCGCATGAAGCCAGCCAGCACCTTGCCCGGACCGAACTCGATCAATGCCTGGATGCCGGTGTCCAGCATGGCCCGCACGCAGGCCTCCCACTGGACGCTGCCGGTCACCTGGCGCGCCAGGTTCGCCCGCAGCTCCGCCGGATCGGTCACCAGCGCGCCGACCACGTTCTGCGCCACCGGACAGGCCGGGGCCACGATTGCGGTCCCGTCCAAAACCGGGGCGAAGGCGGTCGCGGCCGGCTGCATCAGCCGGGAATGGAAGGCCCCCGCCACATTGAGCTTGACCACGCTGCGGGGACCGGCCCCGTTCAGCTTGGCCACCGCCGCGTCGACCTTCTCCGCCAGACCGCTGATGACGATCTGGCCCGGGCAGTTGTAGTTGGCCACGTCCACGTCGGTCTCGGCGCAGATGGCGGCGATCACTTCCGGCTCGCCGCCGATGACGGCGGCCATGGCCCCCTGGCTGGCGGCGCAGGCCTGGTCCATCAGTTCGCCGCGCCGGGCCACCAACTGGAGGCCGGTGGCGAAATCATAGGCCCCGGCGGCCGCGAGGGCGGTCAGTTCGCCCAGGCTCAGCCCGCCGCAGACGGTCGGGGCGATCCCGGTGCGCTCGCGGAAAGCCGCGACGCAGGCCAGGGACATGGTGAAAATGGCCGGTTGGCAGTTGGCGCTGGCTGTCAGCGCCTCGGCGTCGCCCTGGAAACAGAGTTCCGAAAGGGACCGCCCAAGCAGGGCATCGGCGTGCTCGAACACGGCCGCCGCCGCCGGGGAACTCGCCGGGAGATCGCTCCCCATGCCGGGGAACTGAGCCCCTTGACCGGCGAACATGAACCCAACGCGTGTGCTCATCTCCGCACTCCTTTGCTGTTGATTCTACACTGGGTCCCCTGGCCCCAACCGGGGCGACTGCGGGGACAACTTCGCTGCCCGCCACCGCAGGCAGAAACTGGAGAAGTCCGAGAATTGACAGGATGTTGTGCGCGAGCGCGGCCCGTGCCCCCAAAACCGCTTAGGGAGCGGGAGTGGCAGGAGCGGCGCCCTTGAGTTCCTGAATCCGGTTGACGATATGCTGGCTGACTTGGTGGTGGACGAACTCGCCCGCCACCCGGATCGCATTGCGGACCGCCCGCGGACAGGACGACCCGTGGCCGATGATGCAGACGCCGTTCACGCCGAGCAGCGGGGCGCCGCCGGACTCGGCATAGTCGCAGAGCTCCTTGAGCTCGCGGAACGCGCCCTGGGAGAGCAAGGCCCCCAGCATGCGCACCGGCGTCTTCTTCAGACTCTGCTTGAGGATGGAGCCGATGGCCTTGGCCAAGCCCTCGCAGGTCTTGAGGATCACATTGCCGGTAAAGCCGTCGCAGAGGACCACGTCCACCGCGCCGGTGAACAGGTCGTGCCCCTCGATGTTGCCCACGAAATTGATCTGCGGGGTGTTCTGCAGCAGCTTGAACGCCTCTTTGGTCAGGTCGTTCCCCTTGCCCGTCTCGCCGCCCACGCTGATCAGACCGATGCGGGGATTGCTCTTGCCGCGGATCACCCGCTCGTAGACATCGCCCATGATCGCATATTGGAGGAGGTGCAGGGGCTTGCACTCCACATTGGAGCCCACGTCGAGCACCAGAAAGTGCCCGTGGGGCGAGGGCATCAGAGTCGCGATGGCGGGCCGTTCGACTCCGGGAAGAGTCCGCAGCTTCAGCACGGTGGAGGAAACGGCCGCGCCCGTGTGTCCGGCGCTGACCACCGCCTCGGCCCGGCCCTGCTTCACCAGATCGACGGCCACATTGATGGAGGAGCGCCGCTTCGAACGGACGGCGGTGGCGGGCGATTCGCCCATCTCGATGACCTGGTCCGCATGCACCACTTCGATGCGGGCGTCCCGGGCCATGCCGATCCGTTCCAGTTCCGCAGACAGGGCGGTCTCGTCGCCGACCAGCAGAATCCGGCTGATCCAAGGCAACGATCCGTCGAGGGCTTGGCCAACCCCCTCGACAATGGCCCGGGGAGCGAAATCGCCCCCCATTCCGTCCACCGCTATGGTAGGCATTCTACTCGCTCGTGACCGAGATCACCTGCCGACCGCCGTAGGTGCCGCACTTCATGCAGACGCGATGCGGGCGGACCGCTTCGCCGCAGGTCGAGCACTTGCTCAGCTTAACGCCGTGGTACTGGTTGGCGCCATTGCGCTTGCGGATGGCACTCTTGCTGACTTTGCACTGTTGAACAGCCATTATCCATTACTCCAGATTGGCGGGGACCGCCGGCTTTACCGTTCCGTGAGGTCGAGACCGTCCAGGGCTCCCCACGGATTCTCCCCCGCGCTGGCCGTACGGCATGCGCACGGACCATCGTTGAGATTCTTGCCGCATTCGGGGCAGAGACCGAGACACTCATCCTGGCACAGGCAGGTTTGAGGAAAGACTAATAAAATATCCTCACGCAAATCTTCGGTCAAGTCAACAATCACTCCCTCAAGGTGTTCGAGGTGATGGCAGACCTCGGAATCCTCGATCGGCACCCGCACGGGGTCCAGGCAGCGGTCGCAGGTCATCTCCAGTTCCGAGGAGAGCCGACCGCGGATCAGCACCCCCTGGCCGACCGGGCTGATCCGCAGTTCGTAGCGGAGCGGTTCGGGGCAGCGAACCAGGTCGTCGTCGGGGATGTCCAGCTCGGCAAAGGAGACTTCGCCGGAGACGACAATCCCTTCGGGGGGAAGGTCTTGGATCTGGAATTGGAAGGCGGTAGTGGACGCCATGGGTCAGCCTCGCGGGACGTTGCGGAACCGTTCCTCCACCTCCGCCCGGATCTCGGCCGGCACGAAGGGACTGATGTCCCCGCCCAGCCGCGCGATCTCGCGGATCATGGTGGAACTGACAAAGAGATATTCGGGTCGGGGCATCAGGAAGAGAGTTTCGCAGGTGGCGGACAGTTCGCGGTTCATCAGCGCCATCTGGAACTCGTATTCGAAGTCGGACACCGCCCGCAGGCCACGGATCACCACCACCGCCCCCAGATCCACCACCGCATCGGTGAGCAGACCGTCGAAACAGCCGACCTCCACGTTGGGGAAATGCTGGCAGACCCGGCGGAGCTGGCTGAGCCGCTCCTCGATGCTGAAGGCCGGACGCTTCGTCGTGTTGGTGCCGATTGCCACCACGATGCGATCGAACAGGCGCGTGGCCCGGTCGATCACGTCCACATGACCATTGGTCAGGGGATCGAACGTACCGGGGAAAAGTGCGGTCCGTGTCGTTGTCATGGCTGAGCCCACCCGCTGGAAGCTTACCGGAAGCCTGGCGGAGCCGCGCCCGGAGGGCGCATCCGTCGTGCGATGAAAATAGCGCGTGGATGTGGCCACGCAACGCCCATTTCCGGGAAGGCCCAAGAAACGGGATTCCTGGTCCGTTCTACTCCCAGTGCCCCGGTTGACAACCATGGCATCCGATACAACATTGCTTCGTAACCTAGAAATCTGGCTACCGCTAGCCCGACCGCGAGTCGGCGGGGGAAGAGGTGCCAACGGAGGATCCGCTCGATGAGACTGTTTTCCCGCTTTGCCAAGATTGCTTCGCTGCTTGCCCTTTCTCTGGTTCTCTCCGGCTGTGCCGCCGCAGTGGTGGGAGGGGTTGCCGTAGTGGGAGGCGGAGCGGCTGCCTACAGCTATGTCCGCGGCACCTACCGCGCCGTCATCGAGGCCCCCCTCTACCAGACCGACAGGGCGTTGCGCAACGTGGCCGCCCGCGCCCATCTCAAGGAGCTGAAGCGCGAGTGTAACGGCTACGAGGCTTCCTATGTCTACGCCGACCTGAGCGACGTCAAAGTCAGCATCAAGTTCCGGGCCGTGACCCCCGACACCACGCGCATCTACATTCGCGTGGCGACCTTCGGCGACAAGGAAAGCTCCCAGGTCTTGCTCGACGCCATCGAGCGCGAGATCAAGTCCGGCTCCGTGCGGTGAGCGCACCCGGTCCCCAGCTCCATGTCCACCCGGGCGACAGTTCGGCCGACAGTTTGCGGGCAGCGGGGATCGACGGTTCGGTGATCGTCTGGAGCGACCTGCTCCATTGGGGTCCGTTGCGGCCGGTCGCCGACGAATCATCCTACCGGGAACGGGGCGAGTTCCTCAGTGGCATCACCGACGGGGCGATGTCCCCCGACCAGTGCGCGGACCGGGGCCGCCGCCAGGACGAGGCCCTTCTCGCCTACCGGGATTTTCCGGAGACAGTCCTGTGGTTCGACGCCTGCCTGTACGACCAGACCATCCTGGTGCGCCTGCTCGACTGGTTTGCCCGACAGGATCTGACGGGCCATACGCTGAGCCTGATCTGCGTGGGCGAATACCCCGGCCTCCCCACGTTCTGCGGGCTCGGCGAGTTGACCCCGGACCAACTCGCGGGACTGCTGCCGGGCCGGGTGCCCGTCACCCCGGCCATGCTGGCTCTCGGCCAGCGGGCCTGGCTGGCACTCTGCGCCGATTCGCCGCTGGCCAGCGAACAGTTGGCAGCGGACGACCCCTCCGCCCTGCCCTATCTGGGCGAGGCGTTGGTCCGTTTCCTTGAGCAATTCCCCGCGAGCGAGGACGGCCTGTGCCGCCTGGAGCGGGAATGCCTGGAAGCCATCGCCGCAGGAGCCCGGAGTCCGGTGGCCGTCTTCAGAGCCGCGTCCGCCGCCGAACCGCATCCCTTTTTTGGCGACACCACGGTCTGGGCCTGCCTGAACCAACTCGCCGCGGGCCCCGCCCCCTTGCTCGCCATCGCGGGTCCCGAACTCCGTCTGCCCCAATGGGAGGCCCGCGACCTCGACCGCTGGCAACTGACCGTGACTCCTGCTGGCCAGCGAGTTCTGGCCGGACAAGCCGACGCGATTGCCCTCAACGGTATCGACCGGTGGCTCGGCGGCACCCGTCTCCGCCCCGGCCACGTCTGGCGCTGGAACCGCACCGAACGCCATCTGGTCGCCCCTTCCCGTTCGTAGAGCGTTCCCCGTTCGTAGTCCAGGCTTTGGCCTGTCGTCCTTTGGATCGCGGTGGCAATGCCCAGGCCAACGTCTGGGCCAGGAACCAGGAGGGACCACCATGCGGCATATCCTGCTCCTTCTTGCTCTGCTTGCCCTCCCCGTGCTGGCCGACCCGCAGGATGGGCTCGTTGCCGTCTATCGCTTCGATGGCGACCTGCTGGGACGGGGACCCGACGGCGCGGGGCAAAGGGCGGCGCTCTCCCGTCCCAGCCGGGCCTTCGACGACCAGTTGCGCCCGGTCTTCGCCAACGAGCCGGTCTTTGCCGAGGGTCGTTTCGGCCAAGGCATCCTGGTGGCCCCCGGGGCCGAGAGCAAACAGAAGTACGCCTTCCAGAACCTGCTTCCCCCTGCCGCCGCCGAGTTCGTGCGCGGCAGCGAGGATGCTTGGCGGACCGTGGGCAACGCCTCTTTCCAGTTGGCAGCAAACAAGGAGGCGAAGGACGGCGAAGTGTATCTGAGCGTAGCCGGAAAATCGCCTTCAGACGGCGTCGAGCTGGCAGAACCGGTGACCTCGCTCGGCGGCAACCACGCCTTCACCTGCTATGCCCGCGGCAGTCGTCTCCGCGTCGCCATTCTGGCCGCAGACGGCACCGAGCTGGCGGCCCGGGACCTGTCCCTGACGGGTACCTGGGAACGCTACGACCTCCTGTTCGCCGCAGGCACCTTCACCCGCGACACCAAGGCCCAGACCCATCCCGCATTGCGGGTCCGGCTCACAGGTACCGATTTCAGCGTGGACGCCCTGCAACTGGAATTCCTCGGCGGCTATTCCTACGCGGGGGCCAGATCGGCCAGCCTCTGGCAACCGGGTCACGCCTACCGCCAGGGCGATGTGCTGAGTCTGCCCGACGTGCGCCCGCTGGCGGCACAGGCAGGCACCCTCGCCTTCTGGTGCCAGTTGCGCGGGCGGCAAGGCCGCCGGACCCTGGCCGAGATTCCCACCGGCAACCGTTGGGAGCCGGTTCTGCAACTGGCCCTGCTCGACGACCGGCGCTGGACGCTGGGGGGAAAAGGGACCGAGAAGGCGGTCTCCGCCACCTGGGATCACGCCACCGAACCCGATGGCTGGCACCATATCGCTTTTGGCTGGGAGCAGGGCAAGGCCGTGGCCTGGATCGATGGCCAGCGCGTGCTGGAACTGGCGGGACTGCAATGGCCCGACCATCCCGAGCCCCCCCGGCTGGCCAGCGCCGGACCCAATGCCGCCGCCAACGCGGTGGTCGACGAATGTGCCGTCTACGACCGTCTCCTGGATGACGCCGATGCCTTGGCTCTTGCCCGGCGCACGACGCCGTTCGCCACCGAGCCGGGCCTCGTCATCCGTCCCGAACGCCTGCTTCCGGCTATCTGCCGGACAAGCGAGCCGCAACGCTGGCAGTGCTGGGTCACCAACGCCACGGGACAGGCGGTGCGAACGGTTACGGTGGAGTTCCGGCTGGGCGACATCCTCCGTCGAGAGACCTGGAATGGGCTGAAGAGCGGCGAGCAAGTGCCGGTCACGTTCACCTTTGTCCCCGACCTGACGGAGGGGAACTACCCTCTCTCCGTCACCGCCACCAGCGGCGGCCTGCCCCCCGCCTTGTTGTTCGCCAACGTCGAGGTAACGCGAGCGTTGGCGCCGCACGAGAACCTGCAAGTGGCCCCCTGGGGCTTCAACGCCCCGCGCGAATACGGCTTCACCATCGGTGGCGGCGACGTGACCGAGGCCATGCGCGACGGTCTCGCGTACGGCCCGCTCTACCACTATCTGGGCTACGCGCGCACCACCGATGGCCGCGACCAGGTGATGGGCATGAACGGCACCCCCGGCAATGTGAATGTCCGGGAAAACGCCGACATGTATGCCCAACTCGTGCGCGAAGCCGCCCGCATCGGCAAGGAACTCGCGGCCACCCCGAGCGCCCGCACGATCACCCTGAACAGCGAAATGCAGTGGATCTGGTCCCACGACTTCTGCCCGGCACGCAAGGAGTACGTCCAGAAACAATTCGGGCTGGACCTGACCCCCTGGGAGAATCCCCCGCCGGGGGAGACCGACCGCTTCCAGGACCCCTACGGCCGCCTCAAGCCCAGCGCGGGCGGGTTTGCTCTGCCGGACAACCGCGTCCTGCCCACTGATTCCCCGCTCTACGCCTACCATCGCTGGTTCCACGGCATCGACGGCCCTACCGAGAGCCTGTTCAACCAAACCATTGCGGACCATATCCGGCTTCCCCGGCCGGACATCCTGACCATCTGGGAGCCCATCCTCCGGCGCGTGCCCGTCCGCTCCTTCGCCCGTATCGCCCTCGCCCAGGAGTGGTTCTACTACGAGAACCCGATGGATGCCGTTCTCGTCCAGGAGGGGTTGAACACGGCGACGCGTGGCACCCGGCTGCGCGCCACCGGCATGCCCCAGTTCCTCTTCAAGCCGGGCCGCGCCGCCCCCTATGCAGGCATCGCCACGGCGGACCTGTTCCACGAAGCGGCTTGGCTCTGCGCCCTCCAGCCCATCCGCATGCTGACCTACTGGAACTTCAACGTCGTGCCCAAGGCCGACTTCGAGAACTACTACAATCGCTGCTATACCAAGGCCCAGATCGACGAGCTATTCGGCACGCCCACCCCCACTTGGGAGGAGGCCGAAAAGGTCCTGAAGGAGAAGCCGGAGGCCCGCAAGCTCATGCCCTGGACCCCGGAGCTCATCGCCACTTTCACCCGGTTCCACAACACCGAAATCGGCCCCCTCGCCGCCCTGATTCCCCGCTGGCAGAACCATCCGCGCCGCCTGGCCATCCTCCGCTCCTTCGCCAGCCAGCTCTACGGCGAAGTCCGCTGGCCGAAGACCCCGTGGCTGGAGACCTGCGCGGTCTACAGCGGCCTTCCCTTCGACCTGCTCTACGACGAGGATTTCGAGCACGGCGGCAAGCCGCTGGCGGGGTACGACGTGGTTCTGGTTCCCCAGGCCGTGTGCCTCACCGAACCTGTCTTCGCGGCCCTGAGCCAGTTCACGGCGCGGGGCGGCACGGTCGTGGTTGATCCCGACACCAAGGTCGAGATCCCCGGTGCCATCTGTCTGGAGCCCACCACCGCCGCCGCCGATTTCGAGCAGCAACTGGCCGCCCGCGAGGCCGCCGTCCGCGCCCAGCACGGTGCAGTAGATTCGCCCCAGTACATCGAGGCCATGGAACAGACCGCCAACCTGCCCAGCCGGGTCGAGCCGGCCTTTCTCGCCCTGCTCGACGAGAAGGTGAAAGCCCCTGCCTGTTCCCTTACCCCCAACACCTGGCTCAACCTGCTCGATGCGGAGGGCGTCCACTATCTCGGCATCGTCAATGATCTGCGCACCGTCGGCCCCATGTACGGCCACTTCGGCAAGGTGCGCGAGACCGGCGTTCCCCAGACCGCCCTCGTCCGTTACGCCGCCGAACTGGGTACCGTCGTCTACGATGTGCTCAGCCAGGAACGGCTCGCCCCCGAAACCGATGGCAAGGGCACCTGCCTGCTCGAACTTCGGCTGCCGCCCGCCGGTCCCCGTCTGCTCCTCCTCGCCGAGCACCCCATTGGCAGCATGAACCTCAAAGCCGAACAGCGCGCCGCCAACTGGTCCGGCCAGAAAGGCCACGAGCTCCGCATCCGCGCCACCCTCCGCGACGACCGCCGCCAGAGTTTCCCCGGCCTCGTCCCCGCAGTCGTCACCATCCAACGTCCCGACGGTAGCACGGACGACTTCAGCCGCGCCACCGTCTTCGCCAAGGGCACCCTCGAACTGGACCTCCCCATTCCCCGCAACCTGGAACCCGGTCCCTGGACCATCACCGTCCAGGAGCGCGCCTCCGGCATCACGGCTCTGGCCGTCGCGGAGCCGTGATCCTGTCTGTAGTCCGGGCTTCAGCCTGTTGTCCCCGAATCGGGCAGGAAGACACACAGGCCGGAGCCTGGACTACGAACGGGCCGCCACCAGCTTCTTCAGCCGGTCGACGGTCTGGACCATGGAACGGACCGTGTGGTAGTTGATCTTCCAGGAGTGGGCGAGGGCTCCGTCGAGCACATTGCCCTCGCGGTCCAGCCGCTCGTACCACTCGCCGCCCGCCTCCATGGCGATCATCTTGGCGAACACGAAGTCGTAGACGTTGCGGAAGGCATGCCAGTACTTCTCGTCGCCGAGCAGCAGGTAGGCATCGAGCAAGGCGATCAGGGCTTCGGCCTGCTGCCAGAACTGCTTCTCGGTGAGGGTGGTGGGATGGGTCATGGGCACGTCGGCGTAGATGCCGCCATATTCGGGATCGAGACCAAAGGTCAGGCAGTGGTCGCACATGGCGCGCAGGATAGGGAGGTACTTCTCCTTGGGGAAGCCGAGGACTTCGGCGGCGTGCAGCAGCAGCCAGGCGAACTCCACGTTGTGCCCCGGCGAGGTCTGGTCGAGGGGTTTGGCGACCTTGCCCTCCTCGGGATCGGCATCGCGC
>QKCY01000170.1 GCA_003245525.1 Victivallales bacterium
TGGCGGAACAGTCGCTACGACCTACGCCTCGACCACCGGTCGGGCTTGGTGGGGCACTACCGGACCTTCAGCGCCTACGTGCCCGACGAAATCCAGCTCTTCCACCGCGACTTCCAGGCCAAGGAGACCGGCTGGACCATCTTCGGGGCCGAAAAGCCGCTGCATCTGGCGGGTGGGGAGTTCATCTTTCCCGACCTGAGCTTCCGCAACGAGGCGGGAATCGAGATCCATCTGGAACTCTTCCACCGCTGGCACGCCGGTCCCTTCGTCCACCGTCTGGAGCAACTGGCCGCCGAGCCCCAACTCCCGCTGATTCTCGGCGTGGACCGGGCCGTCGCCAATCGCCGCGAGGCGAAGGAGGCCTTGGCGCAATGCCCCTGGTTCGAGGAGCGCGGTTTCCTCTTCCATGACTACCCCACCGTCGACCGTACCCGCCGCTGCCTGGAACGCTACCTCGCCGCAAAGGACGACAGCTAGACGGCACCGCATATCGGCGTTGGCCGTGGTCCCGCCCCGGGGACGTTCGGGAGAGTCATGGCGCGTGGTGCCTGGGGAACCCCCTTCTCCTTGGTGGCGGGCAGCACCTTGCCTTACCGGCGTGGTAGCCTATACTCCCAATCGGTTCGACAATCCCCCCGGCACGTCCATCGACCACCATCGACCACGCCATGGAGACGATGCGGAACCACCGCAGGGCACCGGCACCAGCTTCTCCCGGGGCTGAGGCAGTGGATTCCCGGCGCAGAGGAGAGGGCGCTGGGGAGTCTGCCCGAACGCTAGACCGACAGGACTGCCCCGGGAGGCGGCGACTGACACCCGACTGAGGGAGAATCATTGCATGACGAAGATGCTGGCACGTTGGTTCTGTGGCGTTCTTCTGGCGGCCTGCGGGAGTGTCCTGGCAGCGGACGACCTGCTCTTTTCCGCGTCGTTCGAAGGAACGAGCGACGCGGATACTGCCCAGGGGAGCAGAAACGCCCAGGCGGCGCAGCACGTGAGGTTCGTCGAAGGCTACCGGGGGCAGGGCATCCGCCTGGGTGCCGGTGGTGCGCTGGCGTACGACAGGGCGGGCAATCTGGACCTCAAGGCCGGGACCGTCATGTTCTGGTTCAAACCCGAATGGGGGTTGGGAGGGCCTGGGCGCATTACGCTTTTCGGCACATCGTTGATGGACCTGTACCGGGTGGGACCGGTGGGCGGCAAGCCGTGGGTACAGATGCGGGTGATGGCGAACGGGAAGGGGTTGGTCGACGAGCTTCTGCCCGACTTGCCTTCGGGCAAGTGGCTGCATGTGAGCCTGGCCTGGGATGCGACACGCGGGATCTGGCTGTACTTCAACGGCGAACAGGTGGCCTCGGCGCAGAAGACATGGCAGCCGGAGCCACCCAGTTGGGACAAGACCTTCCGCATCACGGTCCCCGAGAAAGGGAATCCAGAGGGGGCCAAGACCGGGATTCTGGACGAGTACCGCGTCTACGGTACGGCCTTGGACGCGGACCAGATCCGGGCAATCGCCATGGGTATGGACGATACCCCCGCCCCGCCAAGCGTCACGCTGCCCGCAGCGGTGTTCGCCACTCCGTTCGAGAACACCCACGCCGCCCGATTGGGCAAAGACACAATCGAAGGCATTGTTGGCGTGCGACTTGGCTACGAGCCTGGGGTTGCCGGGGTGGGGGCGCTAATCAAGCGCTATGCCTACGACCAAAAAGCGTCGGTTGTGTATCGTGGCCTCCCGGTCTTGTCCGGGACGAGCACGATTTCCGTCTACATTAGCCCAACCTGGAATGGGGATGACGGCGCCCGGCACGAGCTGCTCAATCTGCTGGCGGACGACCGCGCCATATCGCTGGTGAAAACCGCCACAGGGAAGCTCACGCTGGACTTTTCCAGCCCAACGGGCACGGACTCCCTGTCGACGGATTGCGGCTTCCGGGAGAACCGGTTCACCCACGTGGTCCTGCGCTGGGACCAAGGCCGGAAACAGTGTCGCCTGTTCGCCGGCGGTACGGAAGTCGAGGGAAGCTTGGCGAACGTGCCGCCGGGCTTCTTCGACGGCGCGTGGAATCTGTGGGTCGGTTCGCGGACCGATGACCGGTTCAAGGGCGATTCCGCCGACGCCATCTTCGACGAACTGAGCATCTTCGCGGGGGACGTCGCTCCTGCCGCCATTGAAGCGGCGGCTCGGTCGGATGGGGAGGCAGCCTTGCAGGCGCTGCAACCGAACGTGGCTGCCGGGTCGGGCTTTCCCGGACTCGAGAACTCCCAGGCACTTGCGTTCTACCTGCCCGGCAGTCCCGGCAGAGACGGTTGCCACCCCCTCGCCCAGCTGCAACCGGGGACTTATGCCTACTCGCCCATCGGCGAGGCGCAGGCGAGTACCATTTCCCTATGGGCTCGGCTGGGAGACACCGGCGGCAAACGTCTGACGTTCCTGCATGTGAACACCAATCAGGCGGACTACCGGCTGCTGTTCGACCCGGCGGTCGGCAATGTCAATCTGCTCATTGAAGGAGGGGAGACGACCAAGGCGCTGAGCAGCCTCTACAAGGTGAACGTAGGCGATTGGAACCACTACGCCATCGTGTGCCGCGAGGGCCGCATCTGTTTCTACATCAATGGGACCTACCAGGCCGATGCCGTCCTGCCGCTAGCGCCTCTGCGCGAACTGCGCGGGGTGATGGCCAAGCAGAACCAAGCGGGTGCAGTCAGCGATCTGTGCGTATGGACCGAAGCCCTGTCGGAAGAGGCACTGGCTGGACTGGTCAACGCCTGGACGGCTTCGTCGTTCTCGCCTCGTCCCCTGGATGCCTACGAGGAGGGCATCTGGTCGCTGGGCGATGCCGACCGGACCCGCACGGCGACGAGCGAGAGGATTTGTCTGAGTGGCATGTGGCGTTTCCTGCCCCGCGCCACGGACAACCTGTTGCCGCCGGAGGACCAACCCGCCTACTACAGCCAGTTGCCGGGGCGGTGGATCACGGAGCCCTATTACTCGGTCTTCGACCGGCAAGGGAAAGCGGTTTCCACCATCGACGGCAAGCCGCTCAAACGGCATTACCAAGGCTGGTACACCCGCTATCTGGACATCCCCCCAGACTTCCAGGGGCAGCGTCTTTTCCTGTCCTCCACCTACTTGGGCGCGGATGCCGTGCGCATCTATGTCGACAACGAGCTGGTTTTCACCTACGCCCAGAAGCACAAGAACGCCATGGGCGAGAAGAAGTACGTCCTGGCGGACATCTCCCGGTTTGCGGGCCGGTCGCGGGTCAAGGTGGATATCTTCCTCTACTTCAAGGAGTACATCGACCGGTGGAATACCGGGGATGTGTCCCTTCTGGACATTGCGCTGGAGAAACGTCCGGCCGTGTTCTCGAAGGACACGCTGGTTCTGGCGTCGGCGCTGACTGGCGATGTCAACGTCCGAACCACTCTGGCTAACCCAGATCACCAAGCCCGGCAGGTGCGTGTGCGAGCCCGGATTCGCGATGCTGGCGGGCAGATCGTGCAGGAGAGCAAGCCCAGCGCAGTAGCGTTCGGAGCAGGCGTCGGGGAGCAGGACGCCGTGCTTGAGTTCCGCTGGGGGGAAGCGCAGCCGTGGTCGCCCGAGAACCCCACGCTGTACGAGCTGGAACTGGTCATCGAGGACGAGGCTGGCCAGGTGATCG
>QKCY01000237.1 GCA_003245525.1 Victivallales bacterium
CGGAGATGGGCCAGGGGAGCGAGACGGTCGACCACGGGCAGAAACCGGTCGCCGGGATAGCCCAAGTCGGCCTTCACCTGGAAATGGGTGGTCAACTGGCCGCTGACCAGGAGCAGTCCCGCCACGTCCTGGGGGCCAAAGCCATAGGGTGCCAGCCAGGCCGGGTCCATGCCCACGATGGCAGCCAGATAGGCGCCGGCGGACATGCCGCCCACGTAGACCCGGCGGGGATCGCCGCCGTAGCTGGCGATGTTGCGCAGCACCCAGGCCAGCGCCGCCGCGCCGTCCTCGTGATAGGCCGGAGCCTTCACCGCAGGCAAAATCCGGTAGCGGGCCTCCACCACGGCATAGGTGCCGTTGTAGAGCACCGGCGGACACTCGTGCCCGTCCATGGTGAAACCGCCCCCATGGAACCAGACCACCGTGGCAAACCCCGTCTTCCCCTGCGGACAACTCAGCCACAGGGTCCGCATGGGATCGCTGTCGCCTTCGGCAAAGGGGATATCGCGCCAGTGCTGGTAGCGGGTGGGATCGGGCGCGGGCTTCTGGTTCCAGGCATATTCCATGAGCGGCTTCCTAACAGTGGTCCGTGACTCGGGAATATACCCGTGATCCTGCCCCGCTGCTCCTTCGCGTCAGAGCAATGGCGGACGTTTCTGGAAGGGAGTGCTGCGAGGCAGTCCCAACCAACGGACGGCAATCCAACCCCAGAGAAGGAGGATGGTGATGAGCATGGCGAAACGAAGCAGAACGGCAAGCATCGGCGGCTCCTTGTGACGGAATGAAACCAACACCCTCACCGTATCCGCAACCGCCGATATCTGACAGATACAGTTTTCCGGTATTATGGTATAACAGTTTGCCTCTGCCCTTGCCTGGCCCTATCCCGGGAGACCACCCATGCCTTCCTGCAAATACGAGAAAGTGGCCCGGCGCGTGGAGTCGCTCATTGCCTCCGGCACGCTGCGGACCGGCGACCGCATCCCATCCGTTCGGGAGATGGCGCGCCTGATGGACGTGAGCACCATGACGGTGCTTGAGGGATACCGCTGCCTGGAAGACCTCGGGCTGGTGGAGGCGCGTCCCCAGTCGGGCCACTATGTGCGCCCCAAGGCGAGCCGCCGACGCAAGGTCTGGGCTCGTTTGCCGGCGGCCCGCCAGGAGGACATCCTGTTGGTTACCAAGGACGTGACGGTTCCCCAGGCCGTCGACCGCTTTCTGGAGCAGGCGGCAGACCGTCGCCTGCTCCCTCTGGGGGCAGGCCTTCCCGATCCCTCCCTGCTCCCAAGCGAACGACTGAGCATCCTGTTGGCGAGGGCAGCGCGCACCCAGCCGGAGGATACCAACCGCTACAGCATCGGCGCTGGCGACCCCCGCTTGCGCCGGGCCATTGCCCGCTGGATGCTGGAGAGCGGCGCGGTGACCGAGGCCAACGAGATCGTGGTGACCACGGGAGCCACCCAGGCCTTGCTCCTGGCCCTGCGGGCAGTCGCGCAGCCCGGTGAGACTGTGGCCGTGGAATCCCCTGGCTACCATGGGTTCCATGGGTTGCTGGAATTCCTGGGCCTGCGCTCGATCGAGATTCCCAGTTCCCCCGATACGGGGTTCTCGGTGTCTGCCCTCGCCCAGACTCTGGCCGCTCCGGAGAACGCCGTGGCGGCGGTTCTACTCTCCGCCAGCTTCTCCAATCCCACCGGAGCCACCATGCCCGACGCGGAAAAGGAACGGTTGGTGACGCTCTGCCGCGAGCGGGGTATCCCAATCATCGACGATGACACCTATGGCGACCTGCCATTCGTGGGACAGCGTCCCCGGAGCCTGAAATCGTTCGCCCCGACGGATGTCCTGCATGTGGGGAGTTTCAGCAAAACTCTCGGGCCGGGATACCGGATCGCCTGGGTGGCTGGCGGCCGCCACAACGGGGCGATCCTGCGCTACCATCATATGGCCGTGCTCTCGACGGCAAGCGCCAACCAGCATGCAGTGGCCGACTATCTCGAGCGTGGCGGCATGAGCCGCCATCTGCGACGGCTCCGTCGGCAATATGCGGACAATCTGCGGCTGATTGGGGACGAGGTGGTGGCCAGCTTTCCGCCGGGCACCCGCGCCGGATGTCCGGCAGGGGGGCATTTCCTCTGGGTCGAACTGCCCGAGGGCGGCGATGCCGTAGCCCTGGCAGGCAGAGCGTTCCAGGCCGGGATTTCCATCGCCCCCGGCATCCTCTTCTCGTCGCGCCTGCACTACCGCCGCTACCTGCGCCTGAACGGGGCGGTAGTCTGCGACGAGCGGCTACGCAACGCACTGTCGACCCTCGGCAGATTGGCGCGGGTGTAGCCGCAACCTACATTCTGCCACCCAACCGTCCGTGAGGTCCGGCGACCATGGCAAATCCAACTGCTCCCGGAGACCATGATATCCGCGTTCTGCGGGAACTCGGCGAGTGGCAGGCAACCGAGGCGGCGAGCGCCAGGAACCAGGCGAAAATCGTCGCGTGGTACGCCCACGACGCCTGGGCGGACGACCGGCGGCCGATGGTGCTGATGGAGATCCGCAACTGGGAGGATGGCGAGGGTCCGGTGGATCCGGCGGATCTGCGTTGCGAAGACCCTTGGGCGCGGGGCATCGAGCGGGAGATGCGCATGCTGCGGCATCACGTGGAGGTCTTGGAGGACGACCACGTGGTGCCTCCCTATGTGCCCTTTGCGCCGCCCATCGGGCGCTCCTCCTTTGGCGTGCCTTCGGGACGGCATCGGGAAGCGGGCACCGACCATTTGGCCTTCAACTACACCCCTCCCCTCGCCAGACTGGACGACGCGGATTTCGCCCGCCTGCGCCATCGGCTCCCCTCCCTGAATCGCGACGGCATGGCCCAAACCCGCGAACGGCTCGAAGCGGTCTTTGCGGATATCCTGCCGGTAGCGATGCGGGACGGACGCTGGCAGTTCTCCACCTGCCTGACCTCCATTGCCCTCGACCTGATCGGGCTGGAGGGGTTCATGATGCTGATGTACGACAACCCCGAGGGGCTGCACCGGCTCTTCGCCTTCCTGCGCGACGACGAGATGGCCTATTTCGACTGGCTCGAAGCGGAGGGCCTCCTTCCCCTGAACAACGGGGCCGACTATGTGGGTGCTGGGTCGGTGGGCTTCACGCGCGACCTGCCGCGCGCCGACCAAGCGGGGCCGTACCGGCTGGCCGACCGCTGGCACAACTTCAACTCCCAGGAATCGGTGGGCATCTCGCCCGAGCAGTACGGGGAGTTCGTCTTCGCCTACATGGCCCCGCTCATGGCCCGTTGCGGCAAGCTCTACTACGGCTGCTGCGAACCGGTGAACGGGATCTGGCAGTATCTCTCGGCCCTGCCGAATCTGGCGCGAGTGTCGGTCTCGCCCTGGGCGGACCAAGCCTTCATGGGCCGGGCCTGCCGGGAGAAGCGGGTGGTCTTCTCCCGCAAACCCAGCCCGAACCTGATCTCCTTCGCCCGGTTCGACGAACAGGCCCTGCTCGACCACTTCACCGAGACCGTGGAAGCGGCGGCGGGATGCAGCCTGGAGATCATCCAGCGCGACATCTACACCACCCACCATTCCCCCGACCGCCTCCGCCGCTGGGTGGAACTGGCCCGCCAAGCCAGCGCCGACTGGCAGGCGCAAGGCTGAACGGGGCGCGGCCCCGGACCCCGCCGGGGCGACTCGTCTCCCCGGACCCCGCGGTGAAGCCGGACGGAACGGGGTACCGTTCCGCCCGGCGACCGCCGCTGCTGGCGCCCCGCAACTCAGGCAGGGATCACGCAGGAACCGACTTCCGCAGAGAACCTGTCTGCCGGGAGAGCGGTGTCCACAGGGTCCACCGCGTCCACTTCGTCCACCTAATACTCGGCCACGATGGCGCAGTGGCAGGAGAAATCGGGGACCACGGTCTGCAAGACCCCGGCGTCCTGCACCATGGGCAGGTGCTCGCCGCTGGGGACCAGCCGGAGTGCCTTCACCTGCTCAGGCAAGCGCAGGGTCACCGGCACGTGGCGCAGTTCGGGCAAGTCCTCGATAACGAGGCAACGTCCGCGCTGCAAGGGAGAGGCGTAGAGCAGATGCAGGACGTAGCGCCGATGCTCGGGCTGGTGGAGCAGGCTAATCCGTCCCGAGCTGGGCATGGCAACCGCGGCCATGGGCCGGGGGTGGAGCAGGGCCAAGGCATTGGCGAAAAGCTGGCGATGGGCCTTTGCCCCGTGCTGGTAGTAGAGCCGGTCCACCGCGTGGGCCAACCAGACCACGTTGCCATGGCGCAGGGCGGCGGGATGCGGGGCGTTCTCCAAACGATAGGGGGTGTTCTGGTGGCCGCAGTAGGCCCCGTAGGTCCGGCTGAAATAGGGTTCGCGGAGCTGGGCCAGAACGGTGGCGGTGGTGGGCGTCACGCGCAAGGCGGCAGCGTAGTTGAGAAAGGGCGAGGTGACCAGGCCATTGGCGGCGAGCTCGGGACCCACCAGCGTGTAGTCCATGTCGTAGCGGGCGGGACCGGCGTAGGTGGCCCCGATGCCGATGCTCACGGCATCGCGCGCGGCATTCAGCGCACCTTCGCCGAGCACCAGCAGCTTGCCGCCGCCGGCCAGATAGGCTTTCACTTTGTCCTGGTGCCCGTCCAGCACGCCAGCGCGGGAGGGAACGATGATGGCCTCGAAGGGAGTCAGATCGTCCTCCGGACCGACCACGGAGAAGTCAATCTGCTCCTCCATGAGCATCCGGGCCGTGCCCTCGTCGGCAGCACCCGAATGGGCCAGCCAGAGGCCGAGGGAGGCGACCGGCTCCGCGCCGATGCCGTACTCCTCGATCTGCTCCACGTAGTCGTAGGCATGGCCGATGTTGGCGTAGGTGCCGAGGTCCATCTCGCCGCAGGGATGGAGTTGGTCGCCGAAGTTGCAGCTTGCGCCGAAGGCGACCATGGAGGCGGCCTCGTAGCGGATCGCCTCGGGGTCCTTGAAGCCGCCGAACTCGCCCCAGGAGGTGTGGAACTTGCCGCTCATGGCCACGTAGGGCTTGCCTTCCTTGTGGAAGAACTTGGCGCGGAGGGGGAACTTGTCGTAGCCGCCCCAGGTGGTGGGCAGGTCTTCGAGATCGTTCTTGGTGTTGACTGCGAACAGCCGGAACTGGGCATTCTGGGGCCGCCCGAGGGTGGTGATGCCGTTGAAGTAGACGCTGGCCTCGGGATGGTAGCCCAGAATGAGGCGCTTGATATCCTCCGCGTGGCGGCGGATGGTCTCGGCGCGATAGCGTTCGACCTCGGCGACACAGTCCACGTTCACGCCGGTATCGCGCATGCCCTGGCGGCAGCGTTCGCAGTAACACAGCCGTTCGGCCTGGTAGATGTCGTACCAGAGTCCGTCCACCGGATAGAGGCGGCAGATTTCGTCGGTCTGCGCCATCATCAGCTCGTGGTACTCGCCGGTGGGACAGAGGCACTTCCACTGGAAGGTGGGCTTGGCGGCATCGGGCTTGACGTCAGCAGGCCAAGCCCCGACGATACTGCCATCGGGATTGCGCATGCACCATTCGGGATGGGTTTCGGCGTCGTTCGCCGACCAGCCCATGGTGTAGTAGATGGGGCACTTGACCCCGATCTCATGGCACGCCTCGATCTCGCCACCGAGCAGGTCGCAGGCCAGATGCGGATGGGGCAGACCCACCTTGGTGGGGTAGTAGCTCCAGCCATGATGGCACTTGGCGAAGATGTTGATGAGATTCACCCGCCCCAGTTGCAGGGCCTGCTGAAAGTGCTCCTTGCGGAAGCGTCCCCCAATGGCGGGGAGTTGCTCGGAGGTATGGAAATCGAGATGGATCTGGCGGGAGGGTTCGGAGGTCATCGGGGGATTCTCCAGGGGTTTTCACGCGACGCCCAGAACCATAGACCGCCGTCAGTTGGGCGGCGAGATCAGGCGGGCGAATCTGGCCGGGTCATGGAATCCCGGCTGGCTGGTGGGTGAGAAGGCCGAGAGCTCCGAGCCGGTGGCGCGGGCCCGTTGGCGGCAGACATTGACGAACCAGGGATAGGTTTCGCTGGGCTTCCGACCGACAACGCCGGAGCCCACAGGCAGGCGCAGTTCCACGGTCCAATGGTCCTCGGCCACATGGGCCGCGACCTCGGCCCCGGACGACCAGAGGGAATCCAGCCCCTTCGCCCGGTCCGCATCGATCCAGGCACCACTGGGATTCACCGCAATCTGGTAGTAGGCATGGGTCTGGGTCTCGATCAATAGCTCGACGGTATCGCCATCCCAGATGGCGGGGTCCTCGTTGCGGGTGGTGGCGATGTTGAGCGGCTTGCCCGCCAGATCCTGGCAGCGGATGCCCACGTACAGCGCGTCCTTGGCCCAGACCAGGGAGAACTGAGTGGGGAAATAGGGGGCGCGCCCGGTCTCCAGCTCCCGGAGACCATAGGTGGAGGCGCGTTCCCAGAAGGGTTCGTCGAGCACGCCGTCCAGCTTGAACGTGGCCGGATTGCCCAGCAAGGCCCGACAGGAGGGGACGTCCTCCCGCCCTTTCTGCAACCGGTCGCGGAGCTGGGCCATGGGCACCAGATAGTCGGCCAGGAGGGCGATGCGTTGGCCGTAGACGGTATCGCCCGCAGCCTTCTGGGCTGTGGCCAACAACGCGAGGTCCTCGGTGATAGGCTCGGGGTTGGCGAGCATCTCCGACCAGTGCTGTTCGGAGAAGTCCACGAAGGCCTTCATCGCGTCGGCGGCGGGGCCGTAGAAGCTGTGGTAGTACTCGGCCAACAGGGCGTCCACATCCAGGTTGGCGTCCCAGTAGAGCCGGGCGGTGACGTAGGCATTGAGGTGGTTGAAGGCCGGGGCGTGCATGCCGGTGCCCTGGGCCCGGGACTGTTCCACCATCTCGCCCTTGCTCACGCCGCGCAGGCGTTGCAGATCACGGGCGATGGCGTGGGGAAAGAAGACCGGCAGGCCCTCGTAGGCCCGTTCGGGGCGGCTGTAGAGGTAGTACTCATAGATGTAGAGGTCACCAGACGTGAGCCGGTCGAGCCAGCCCTGACGGATGTCGAGGTAGAGCTTCTCGGTCGCGGGATCGCCAAACGCCCCCCGGTGCTGGCAGATGGTCACGGCCAGGTTCGGACTCAGCGTTGCGATCTTCTTCGGCGGCAGCAGGTAGGAACCATAGGCGCAACAGAGGATCGTCTTGTCGGGATTCGTCTTCCGGATCTCCTGGGCAACCCGGTTCACGTAATCCCACACGTAGTCGGAGAGATGGCCCTGGCTGCCGCGCTCCAGGTCGTCCTTGCCCTGGCAGAGCGGACATTCGCAGATGCGGACGTAGGCATCAGCGGGCATGACGCAGATCATGGGCTCGTCGGGGTAGATGCGGAAGAAGGCGCGGATGAAGCGCAGATTGGCCGCAAACAGCTCCGGCGAGGAGAGGCAGGGCTTGCCGTACTCGCTGTACTTGTCGCCGGTGAACCGCTTGCCGTCGTAGAGGGCGAAATACTCGGGGTGATCCCGTTTGGTCTCGTCCCGGCCATGGACCAGGCAGATGCCGTGGCCGAGCCAGCGCGAGGCACTGAGCCCCCACTCCGGCCGACCGGGATCGAAACCCATCCGCAGGTGCCAGAGGATGCTCTCCTCCGGGTCGCCGATCCAGACCGGGGCATAGGGGCCGAAGTCCCGCACGGAGAAATCGGGGCGGACGGTCTGGTCGACCTGGGGCAGCGGAATCGTGGTCTGTTTCGGCACGATCTCGCCCAGCTCGCCCTGCATGTACCAGCGCACCCCGAGGGAGCGGAGATAGCCGTAGACAGCGTTCAGCGAACCGCGCTCGTCGTAGTCCCAGAGCCCCATCTTGCGGCTGTATTTCTTGAACAGGAGGGTGTGGGGGAACAGCCACTTCTCGCCGGTTAGGGCATCCCACTCCTGCAGTACCCGAGCGTCGTCGCTGTAGGTGGTCTTGTAGGGCTGGGGCGGGGTGAAATCGCTGTCGTGGCCCAACAGCGCCAACCAGCCATCGCCGGAGACCATGCGGTAGGCCCCCGCATCCAGATCGGTGTCGGCAATGCCGAGTTGGTCGGTGAACGCGCTCCGGCCCACGTACATCGCCACCGTACCTGCCGCTGGTTGGGTGACGATGGGCAGTTCCGCTCCCGAAATCCTGTGCAGATAATCGCGGAGTTCGTGGGCGGCCAGGGTCGTCATGCGTGGCGGTTGCTCGGCAATGACAATCTGGGCCTGGGGCGCGCCATCCTTCACCAGAAAAGCCGGATCGGCGGCCAGCCGCAACGCACCGAGAACGAGTAGAACGCTAGCAATTCCGAGCCTCATTCCGCCTGTCTCCCGAGTTTGCCGAGGGCTTCCTCGCACGCCGCGCGAGTGGCTGCCGGAAGGTCGGACAGAGCCAGGACTTCCCGGTACTTGGCGGCGGCTTCGTCGGTCCGTCCCGCTTCGGCAAGGGTGGCACCCCAGGCCATCAGCAGGCGCGCGCGCCAGTAGGACATGGTCACGCGGCCGAGGGGAATCACGGCCAACTCGGCCAAGGCTTCGGCGGTCCTGCCTTGGCTGCGCAGGAGGTCGGTGGCGCTCAGCGCGGCTTGGCACCGTTTGTACTCGTTGCGCCGCTGGTAGGCCTGCCGGTAAGCAAGCAAGGCGTTCTCGTCGTCCCTGATGAGCCGGTAGGCATCGCCGAGAGCGCATTGCGCCAGCCCAAGCATGTTGTCCTCCAGTAGGTACTCGCAGGCCAGACGCAGGTCGCGCACCGCCGCCTCGCCGTTGCGCAAGGCGCAGTAGGCGCGACCCCGATAGAACGCGGCGGGCCCGATGCGCGTATCGGGCCATGTCGTCAGGTCCTCCCCGCCGAACTGGGTGACTACCTCCCGCCACTGGCGATGGTCGGCAAGAAGTTGGAGTTGCACGCTCTGGCTCACGGCGGCAAGGGGAATCTGCCGGGCCAAGTCCAGAGCTTCGTCGGGACGTTTCAGCCGGTCGCAGAGCAAGGCCGCCTGTTCGAGCGCGTCCGACCGCTGAAGGTCGGTCCCCTGCCCTTCCGCGAGTTGGCGGAAAGCGGCGAGGGCCTCTGCCGTCTTGCCTTCCTTGACCAAGGCAACGGCGGCTTCCCGTTCCCGCACGTAATCGGCCCGGGCCATGCCGACAATCACCAGAACCAGAGCGAATCCCGCGAGCTTCACGGCCGATGCCTCCTGGGGATACAGACCCCACGCCACAAGATACGCCTCGGAATCGCGCATCCCAATCCATCTACACCCCGCTGCGGCGGAAGGCTCCGGGGGAAACGCCCATGTGCTGCTGGAAGACCTTGCCGAGGTAGTTGGCGTCGAGGAACCCGCACTGGTTGGCGATGGCCTTGAGCGGAGCGTCCGTGTCCTGAAGCAGGCGCACGGCTTCGCGAACCCGTTCCACCTGGAGAAAGGCGGCGGGGGACAATCCGTGTTCGGCCTTGAAGAGCCGGGAAAAGTGCCATTGGCTCAGGCCGCACAGCCGGGCCAGAGCCGCCACCGATACCCGGTCGGCCAGGTGTTCCCGGCAGTAGGCCGCCGCCGCTTCGGTCAGATGCCGGGTGGGCGACTCGCCGACCGCGCTGCCGGTCTCCTCCAGGAGCGACATGACCAGGGAATAGGCCAACCCCGAAGCCCGGAAGGGGGACACCAGTTGTCCCTCACACCCGGCCTCCACGATCTCCATGGCCACCGCCAGCGAGGTCCCGTCCGGCGGTAGCGATAGCAACGGACCGGCATTCTCGTGGAGCAGGCTCACGGCCCGCAACACCTCACGCCCGGTGGCGCAGATATAGAGGAACTGCCAGAAGCCGGTTTCGGGATGGACCCGGTAGCGGTGGGCGTGGGGCACCCGGACCAGCATGGCCGTGCCTGGCGGCACCAGCCGTTGCCGGCCTTCCCAATCCAGCACACCGCAACCGGCCAGCGAGTACTGGAAGACCATGAACTCCGCCCGGCCCCGGTTCAGGCCATCCCAGTCGTAGTCCGGCGACCGGGCTTCCTGCACGCCGCAACTGGTCAGCATGGCGTGAAGCCGCCCCCCGCGCCGGGGGAAGACCAGGGAGCGCTGTCGCCAGCCTGGAGCCAGCAGCCGGAACCGGAGTTCATCCACCGTCATGGCAGCACGATTTCCCCTATCTTCGCACAAAACTTCGGTTTTCATGGAAAAACCGAGCGGGTACACTGAGCGCACAATGTTACCTCTCTGCGAGGATCGGGCAAGTCAACCCCAGCCAGGAGACGCACCATGTCGTTCAAGATCGCCTTCATCGGAGCCGGCAGTGTCGGGTTCACCCGCAAGCTCACCGCTGATCTGCTCGGGGTGCCGGAGTTCGCCGACCTCGAGATCGCCTACATGGACATCAGCGAGCGCAACGTGGACATGGTCTACCAGCTCATGAAGCGCGACGTCGAGGCGGCGGGGCTCGACGGGGTCAAGCTGACCAAGACGCTGGACCAACGGGAGGCCATCACCGGGGCCAAGTACGTCATCAACGTGGCCCGCGTGGGCGGTCTCGAAGCCTTCCAGACCGATGTGGACATTCCTCTCAAGTACGGCATCGACCAGTGCGTGGGCGACACCCTCTGCGCGGGCGGCATCATGTATGGCCAGCGCGGCGTGCCCTACATCCTCGATATCTGCCGCGACATCAAAGAGGTGGGCGCGCCGGGTTGCATGATGCTCAACTACGGCAACCCCAACGCCATGCTCACCTGGGCCGCCAACCACTTCGGCGGCGTCTACACCCTCGGCCTCTGCCACGGCGTGATGGGTGGCCATCGCCAGATCGCCAATGTCCTCGGCCTGAAACAGGAGGAAGTGGACATCATCTGCGCAGGCATCAACCACCAGACCTGGTACATCTCGGTCAAGCACAAGGGCGAGGACCTCACCGGCAAGCTCCTCGAAGCCTACGAGCAGAACGAGAACCTGAGCAAGACCGAGAAGGTCCGCATCGACATGCTCAAGCGCTTCGGCTACTACAGCACCGAGTCCAACGGCCACCTCAGCGAGTACGTGCCGTGGTACCGCAAGCGCGCCGACGAGATCAATAGCTGGATCGACCTCGGCACCTGGATCAACGGCGAGACCGGCGGCTATCTCCGGGTCTGCACCGAAGGCCGCACCTGGTTCCGCACCGAGTTCCCCGAGTGGATGGCCAAGCCCCCGCAGCCCATCGGTCCCGACAAGCGCGGCCACGAGCACGGTTCCTACATCATCGAGGGTCTGGAAACCGGGCGGCTCTACCGCGGCCATTTCAACGTGGTCAACAACGGCTGCATCTCCAACCTGCCCGACGACGCCATCGTCGAGGTCCCCGGCTATGTGGACTACAACGGGGTGAACATCCCCCGCGTCGGCGACCTGCCCATGGGCTGCGCCGCCGTCTGCAACGTCTCCATCAACGTCCAGCGCCTGGCCGTCCACGCGGCGGTGAAGGGCGACGACCTGCTGCTCCGCCAGGCCATGATGCTCGACCCGCTCACCGGCGCGGTCTGCAACCCGCCCGAGATCTGGCAGATGACCGACGAAATGCTCGTGGCCCAGGCCGAATGGCTGCCTCAGTACGGTGCCCCCATCGCCGCCGCCAAGGCGCGCCTCGCCAGCGGCAACCTGATCCTCACCAAGGAAGGCTACCAGGGCGCCGCCCGTCTGCACACCAAGACCGTCGCGGAAATGGCCGCCAACAAGGCCGCCGCCGACAAGCAGGCCGGCGAAGCAGACAAGGCCCAGGAACGCCCCGCAGCCAAGTAGTGGACTCCCGGCACGCCGACTTCCCGGTCGGCCGCTTCCCCGGAACGCCGATCTCCTGATCGGCCGCTTCCCCGGAATGCCGATCCCGCGATCAACCACTCCCCCGGAACGCCGATCTCCTGATCGGCCACTCCCCCGGAATGCCGGTCAGGAGACCGGCGTTCCGGGGGACATCCGGTGCCAACTGGACGTCGTCCATAGAGGATCGATGGTTGCCTCTGCTACTCCGGAAACCAGGTGGATGACACCGGAGTGGAACACTTCCCCTTCGCACGTTCACCGGTCCGGCGTAGCCGCTGACGGGTAGTCGCTGGCTCGACGAGCCTGCGACAGGGGCGGCGTAGGCGGGAGGAAAGCCGACAGTCGGCAACCAAGCCCCGCGCGTTCATCGACCGCGCGGCTACCCGGTCGGCATGGTTCCGGGACGCATGACGCCCCGAGAGGGGCAGAGGAACAGAGCCTGGGGCAATCGCCCCAGGAAAGCGGTCTCCCCCCCCGATCTTGCAGGCCAGATGGTATTCAACAAAATAACTGCACATCAAGGAAACCTTCCCCGTTCGTAGTCCAGGCTTTAGCCTGTGCATTTTCCTGCCCGACCCATAGGACAACAGGCCAAAGCCTGGACTACGAACAGATCGCCCACATGCCAGGTTATTCTGTTGATGACCATGCGGCCTGCCGCCGGAGGCGCATGGGATCAACCATCCCCCGAAACCGCAAGCCGCTGGCCTGCATTCCGGAGCCCGAGGTGACCCAGGGCGACGTTGCGCTCTGCCCCGGGCTTTGCTCCGCTGGCCCTTCAGGCCCGAAGGGAAGACCGCCCTCGACCTGCACGACCCACACAGTCCACACCCCTCCCTCTGGCGCACCGGCAAGAGGACACCCGGCTCGAACCACCCGAACCGGACACGGACCGGCACCCCAACCCATTCAGGATTGGCTTTACGAGCGAGGACAGCCCCCCATCCAGGTGGCACCTCGGACACCAGCTTCTAGCGGTGTCTTTCCTCTGCGAAGCGGGTCGTCAATTGTTGAGCCAGTTGGCGCTCAGGGCCTGGGCGCAACGCATCCACTCCACGTGGCCATCGCAGAAGCTGAAATTGTTGCCCGCGTTGTGCCGACCGTACAACGAGGGCTCCATATTCGCTTCCGAGTAGATGTAGAGGGCATACATCTTGGTGGTCGTGGAGCCTGTGATGTTCGCTGGATCGGCCGCATAGCTGTCCGCCATCATGATCAGAGTCGACGGCTGTTTGATCGCGGCCAGGGGCATGCCCTCGTAGATATACCCCGTCCGGGCAGGACTGTAGGGATAGCCCACGTTGTATCCCACTCCCCGCCAGTTGCAGCCATAGCCCGGGACCTGATCGCTGCGCGAAGGGCAGCGGGACACTGGCTCGGTCAGGCCATGCTCCTCCAGCACCCGGTACCAGGGGAGATTGGCCCCTTGGTAGACATTGGCGCCCCCGAACTTCTCGTGGTTGGCATCCGCATACATCTGCCAAGCAAGCTGGATCTGCTTGAGATTGTTGACGCAACTGATGGAGCGCGCCTTTTCCCTCGCCTGCGCCAGGGCGGGCAACAGCATCGAGGCGAGAATGGCGATGATGGCGATCACCACCAGCAACTCAATCAGCGTGAACCGACCCGCTCGGGACTTCCCAGTCCAGTACCTCATTTCCAGCTCCTTTCCGCATCGTACTCGAAACCATAGAGGCGACCCATTCCAGCCACGCGATCATACAGCCCCAATCCGCCAGAGCAAGGGCTGCAAGAGAATATGGCGGGAACGCAGGTCCGGAATGGCCGAATAGCCGCGAAGACCGATCCCCGAAGACACCTACTTCGCCGACCGGTGTACCACCCAGTCGGGCC
>QKCY01000065.1 GCA_003245525.1 Victivallales bacterium
AGGCGGTAGAGCAGGCGCTCGTCGGCATAGTGCAACCCGTCGGTGGTGGTGGCGGTCCAGACCTCGGCAATCTGCCGGGTCTCGCCATAGCGGATGCCGCAGACGCACAGGTGGTCCCCTTCCACCGCCCGGTCGCAGATGCGGAAATGGAGACCTTCGGCTTTGCCGCGCGATTGCGGGCACTCCGTCCCGAAACGGAGCTTGCCGTAGTCTACCCGGAGTTCGTCGGGGAAGGCGAAAGTCAGCAAACCTGCGCCGATCAGGCTCGTCAGCAGCATCGTCGGAACGCCTCCCGGTTGGTGGTGGCAAGGAGCATAGGCGCGCAGGGGGAGCTATGCAATCTCCCGTCCCGGCTTGATTGGGCGGCGCGGGGCTGTACGCTAGCGGCTTGGTCTCTGTTTGTAGCAACGAAAGTGCCTGTATGACTCTCGACATCAACTATTGGAATCTGTGCGGTCACGAGCCGATGCTCCAGGATACGGTACGCTGCGAGGCGTTCCGGGCGGCATTGGCGGAAGTGGTGACGCCGGGGTGTGCCGTGCTGGATATCGGCGCGGGAACAGGGATTCTGAGCATGTTCGCTGCCCAGGCGGGGGCGCGGGTGGTCTATGCGGTGGAGCGTACGGGGGTCACCGCCCTGGCGTCGGAGATCATTGCCGACAACGGCTTTGCCGACCGCATCCGGGTGATCCAGCAGGACATCCAGGACGTGACGTTACCGGAGAAGGTGGACGTGATCGTCTCCGAGTGGCTGGGCGGCTATGCGGTGGAGGAGAATCTGTTGCCGATTGTGGTCCAGGCCCGCGACCGCTGGCTGAAGCCCGGTGGCACGCTGGTTCCCGGCATCGTGACGAGCTGGCTGGCTCCCGTGTACGATCCGCAAGTGCAGCAGGACCTGGATTTCTGGCGCAGTTACCCCTATGGGTTCGAGTATAAGGCCGCCGAACGGGCCGCCTGCCGGGACTACCGTTGTGGCTGCAACCACGTGAAGACCGATAATCTGGTCGCGCCGGGCCAGGAGATGTGGCTGGTGGACAGCATCAACTTCCCCTATGGGAAGTCGCTGGAGCCCTTTGTCTGCCATCTGGAGTTTGTCGCGGAGCAGGCCTGCCCGTGCAATGCCCTCGCCGCCTGGTTCCGGGCGGACTTGGGCAAGACCCTGGTCCTCGACACCGGTCCGTCCGAGCCCGACACCCACTGGGGCCGCACGGTGTTCCCCATCGACCGGACACTGGATATCACTCCCGGCACCCGCATCGTGGTGGACTTCGAGATGATCCCGCAACGGATCGGCGTCTCCCTGGCGAAATGGGAGGTAACCGTGGGCGATTACCGGTTCCGCTCCGAGGCGAGCACCGCCGTCGTGGCCTGAGGCAAGCCAAGTACCGCCCCGGCAGGCGGAACGCCTGCGCTACGGAATACGCTACCAGGGGCGGTAGGCGGCGAAGCTGGCGCGCTCCACGTTGTCGGCGGGAAGCTCGTCGAGGAAGCGGCTGGGAATCCGGTAGTCGGTCTGGCCCCACATGTAGCGGCGCTGGACGAGGGTGAGGATGGCTTCCTTGCGGGCGCGGGTAAGGCCCACGTAGAAGAGCCGCCGCTCCTCCTCCACCAAATCGGGGTCCTCGCAGCAGTTGGCGTGGGGCAGGTAGCCCTCCTCGATGCCGGCGATGAAGACGTAGGGGAACTCCAGGCCCTTCGAGCTGTGCAGGGTCATGAGGGTGATCGCCTCGGCCTCGGTGTCGTGGTTGTCCACATCGGCCACCAGGGCCACCTCTTCGAGGAACTGGGCAAGGGTGGCACCCGGATGGTCGTCGTCGTAGACCGTGGCCTGCTCGATGAGGGCATTGAGGTTCTCCAGCCGGTTCTCGGCGCGGGGATCGGTGTCGCCCTTCTCCTGGTAGAGCTCGACCAGCCCCGAATGATCGATGACTGCCCGCACGCATTCGCCTACGGGGGACAACTCGATCTCCCCCAGGCCCTGGCACCAGAGACCGAAGTCGCGCACCTTGGCATTGGCCCGGCCGCCCAGTTGCCCGGCGAAATCGGGGTTCTGCAGGAAGTGGAACACCGGCACGCGGCTGCTCTCGGCGGCGGCGGTGATCTTGGCCAGAGTCTTGCCGCCGACGCCCGTGGGGCGCGCCTCCACCACGCGCTGGAGGGAGACCGCGTCGCGCGGGTTCACCAGCAACTGGAGATGGGCGAGGACGTCCTTCACCTCCTTGCGCTCGTAGAAGCGCAGGCCGCCGAGAATCTGGTAGGGGATGGCGGCGCGCAGCAGCTCCTCTTCAAAGGCGCGGGACTGGGCGTTGGTGCGGTAGAAGACCGCCATGTCGCGCAATTCCTCGCCTTCGAGGCGCAACTCGGCCACGCGGCCCACCACCAAGCGGGCCTCGTCCCGCTCGTCGGCTAGTTCAACCACCTTCACGCTGGCCCCGACCTCGTTCTCGGTGAACAGGTCCTTCTCGATGCGCCGGGTGTTGCAGCGGATCACCGTGTTGGCCGCCTCCAGGATGCTCTGGGTGGAGCGGTAGTTCTGTTCTAGACGGACCACCTTGGCGTCGGGGTAGTCGGTGGTGAAATCCATGATGTTGCGGTAGTCCGCGCCGCGCCAGGAGTAGATGCTCTGGTCGGGATCGCCGGTCACATGCACGTTGCGGGCGGGTCCGCAGAGCAGGCGGATGAGCTCGTACTGGGTGCGGTTGGTGTCCTGGTACTCGTCCACCAACAGATAGCGGAAGCGGCTGTGGTAGACGTCGCGGATATCAGGCCGGTTCTCCAGCAGGCGCACGGTGAGGAGCAGGAGATCGTCGAAATCGACGGCGTTGAGGCTCCGCATCCGGTCCTCGTAGGCCGCGAAGACCTCGGGCAGGAAGGGCCGGTCGAACTCCTCGCCCACATCGGCAGGCGTCCGCATGGCGCATTTGGCGCGGGAGATTTCGCCTTGGAAGTGGGAGGGGCTGAAATCCTTGCTGTCGATGCCCAGTTCCCGGAGGCAGAGCTTGACCACGCTGCGCTGGTCGTCGCTGTCGTAGATGGTGAAATCGCCATTGCGCCCATCGTCGAGCTTGCCCAGATCGCGGCGGAGCAGGCGGGCGCAGGCGCTGTGGAAGGTACCGATCCACTGGGGGGCGTCGCCGACCAGGGATTCCACCCGCTCGCGCATCTCCCGCGCGGCCTTGTTGGTGAAAGTCATGGCCAGAATCTGGCTGGGCCAGACGCCCTTGGAGATCAGGAAGGCGATGCGGCGGGTCACTACCCGGGTCTTGCCCGAGCCCGCGCCAGCCACGACCAGCATGGGGCCATCGAGATGGGTGACGGCCTCCCGCTGGGGGCCGGTGAGGTCGGCAAGCAGATCAGTCATCGGTCCATTCGCGCAGTTGGCGGACAGCGGTGGCGTAGGCGCGGATCTCGTCCCCGTCGAGGGCGCGGTCCAGCACCAGGATCTCGTCGATGGTCATGGGATGGAACAGCCAGGTGGGGCCGAGGGAGAGAGTGCCGCCGTCCTCGGGTCCGAAGGGGCGTCCCCGGCTGGCGTAGTCGGTGCGGAGCACGCCGTCCCAGTAGACCTGGACCCGGTTGGCGTTGCGGCAGACCAGCACCGTGTGATGCCACTCGCCCGGCTCGAACCAGACTCTCCCGCCGAGCTGGTTGCAGTCGTTCATGCCTTTGAAGTAGTAGATCTGCTGGACGTAGGTGGGCTGGCGCAGGCCGCACCACTCGCCCTTGCCCCGGACGAAGTTGGAGATGATGCCGCCGCCTTCGATGGTGCCGAGATGGAAGCAGGTCTCGGGCTGCATCGGCGCATCGAGCCGCCACCAGAAGGAGACGGTCAGGGGCCGCTGAGGCCGGAACTCCCCGGAAACGAGGACCAGTGCCGCCGGTTTTGCGGCCCTCGTGGCGAAACCCAGCCCGGGCCCGGTGAGTCCGTCGGCCACCACGCTGGCCGTGGGGGAGCGGAGCGCGGCTTGGGCCCGGTTCAGCTCGGGCTGGTCCACCCCATGGGCGAAGGACTGGTAGTAGAGCACGCGCGACTCCAGTTCGGGCGGAATCCGCAGGCAGCCCGCAGGATCGTCCGCGTACGCCGCGAGTCCGCTCGCCAGGCAGAGAATGGCAAAGATGCGATGCATGGGCACGAATGTAGCGCGGCTTGGCCCTTGCCGAAACCCTTGCCGCCAGGCATTGTTCCGCTACCTTGTACGGGTTACTGATCCCGAACCATCCCTCTGGAGTGCTTGAGATGATTCTCGACCGCCTGCCGAATGGCTCCCTCTACGCCGGTTGCCATCCCGACTTCGCCAAGGCCTTCGCCTATCTGGCCAATACCGACTTCACCAAGGTGCCCGAAGGCCGCTACGCCATCGATGGCGACCGCGTCTACGCCATGGTGCAGGATTGCACCGGACGTGGCGTCGAAGGTGCCCGCATCGAAGCCCATCGCCGCTACATCGACATCCAGTACACGCTGGTTGGCGACGAGGTGATTGGCTGGAGCGACATCGCCGACGTGACCGGCGAAGGCTACAACGACGAGAAGGACGTGGAGTTCTACACCGGCGCCTGCGTCACCTGGGTGAACGTGCCCGCCGGCCATTTCACCATCTTCTTCCCCAACGACGGCCACGCCCCGCTCGCGGCCACCGGCTCCTTCCGCAAAGTGGTCGTCAAGATCGCGGTGAAATAGGCCTCTTCGCGCCTTCGCGTCTTCGCGTGAGCCTTTCTTCTTCGCTACGTTGCGGCATGTCACAGCATCTCCACACCTGCAAACCTGGTTTCGAGTCCATCCTGGCCCGGGAGTTACCGCTCCATGGCGAACAGGCCACCCGCCAAGGTCCCGGCTGGGTCCTGGCGGAGGCTCAGGACAGTACCGACGCGGAACTGGGCACGGACCCTGGCTTCTGCTTTGCCGACGCCAGCGTGCTCGATGCACGGCTGGTGGAGGTAGGCTCCGCCAACCAGACCGCCGAAGCGCTCTGCCAGGCCGTCTGGCAGGGCTTCCAGGGCCAGGGGGTGGCGGAGCCCTGGCGTCTCCGTCTCCTGGCCGACGACGAGGAACTCAATGGCCGCCTGCGCGTGGCCCGCACCGAGTTCCGCAAGCGCCTGCGGCGCAAAATGGGCCGTGTGGCCAGCCTGGCCGACGAGGAGCTGATGGATCGTTGCGACCTCTGGCAGGGGCTCTATGCCCGGCTGGTCGGCTACGGCGAGCTGCTGGCGGGCAACCGGGTCCGCGAATGGGGCCAGCGCCGGATGAAGGACCATCCCGGGGCGCCGTCCCGCTCCTTCCTCAAGGTGGAGGAAGCCTACGGCATCCTGGGCCGCGAACCGGGCCCGCGCGAGAGCGTCGTGGACCTCGGGGCCGCTCCCGGCGGCTGGAGTTTCAGCGCCGCCGAGAAGGGGGCCACGGTCCAGGCCATCGACAACGGCCCGCTCAAGGGCGGAGCAGCGGGACACCCCGGCATTCGCCATCTGCGCGAGGACGCCTTCCGCTATCGTCCCGCCGGGAAGGGGGCCGACTGGCTCTTCTGCGACATGATCGAGTCCCCCTACCGGGTGCTTGACGAGATCCTGCTGCCCTGGCTCGACGGCGGCTGGTGCCGCCATTTCGTCGTCAACCTGAAAGTCGGCAAGATGGACCCCATCCCGCTCCTCGGCCATCTCTGGGGCGAGGGCGAACGCAGCCTGCGCAGCCGCTGCCGGGTTCTGCGTATCCGCCAGCTCTTCCACGACCGCGAAGAGATCACCTGCGTGGGAGAAAGTCACTGATTGCCTTGACGGAACCTATCGATCACATCACTGTATTACAGTATGTTTATCGATAAGGATATGGTTATGCAGGCAGTGACATTGTCTCCCAAATTCCAGGTTGTCATCCCTCGCCCTGTGCGGGAGCGGATGGGACTGAAGGCTGGCCAGAAGCTGACCGTTGTCGAGTACGAGGGGCGCATCGAGCTGATTCCCGAGAAGGAAATCGCGGATCTGCGTGGCCTGCTGAAGGGAGCGGACATCAGCGTTGAGAGGGAGGCGGACCGACTGTGAACGTAGTTGACTCCTGTGGTTGGCTTGAGTATCTGGCAGACGGGCCCAACGCCCAGTCGCTTGATGTTCCCCTGCGGGATACACCTTCCCTGGTCGTTCCGGCAGTGTGCGTCTACGAGGTCTTCAAGGTCGTTCTCCGGGAACGCGGCGAAGGCCCGGCATTGGAGGTGATGGGGATTATGCAGCGGGCCACGGTGGTCGCGATTGGTCCCGAACTCGCGGTTACTGCGGCCCGATTGAGTTTGCAGCATTCCTTGCCGTTGGCGGATAGTCTGGTCCTGGCGACGGCCCAGGCATACGACGCCGTGCTGTGGACCCAGGATGCACATTTTCAGGGCATTGATGGTGTTCGCTATCTGCCCAAAGGATAACGATCTTCGTGGAGGAGACAGCTAGGGAATGGACGGCAAAGCCACGATAACCGGTCTAGCTCTGGCGCGAGGGTTCTTCCGGGACTGCGTGGAGCCTATTGTGGCGCGGACGGTGCCGGGCTTGCGCTATGCGGCGGGGCTGATCGGCTCGGGCTCGGAGGTGTTGGGCTACGATACGGTGATGAGCCAGGACCACCACTGGGGACCCCGGGCCATGCTCTTCCTGGCTGCCGACGATCTGGCGCGGCATCGGGAACGGCTCCATACAGCCCTGGCTTGCGAACTACCCCACGAGTACCAAGGCTATTCGACCAGTTACAGTTCCCCGGACGGGGCCGACCATGGTGTCCAGCATCTGGCAGCGGTCCGCGATGGTCGGGTGAACCATCGGGTCGAGTTGCTCGATCCGGCGGTCTGGTTCCGGCAGTACCTCGGGATCGAGGCGGTGACGCGGGACCCGACCGTGCTGGAGTGGCTGGTAGTTCCCCAGCAGAAACTGCGTTCGGCGGTGGCGGGGGAGGTGTTTCGCGACGAAGTGGGTCTGGAGGCCATCCGCGAGCGTTTGCGCTGGTACCCCGACGATGTTTGGCGCTACGTCCTGGCGGCCTGCTGGCAGCGGATCTCCCAGGACGAACACCTCATGGGCCGGGCCGGATCGGTGGGCGACGAACTGGGTTCGGCAATCATCGCCGCCCGTCTGGCGCGCGACGCGATGCGCTTGGGCTTTCTCATGGAACGGCGCTATCCGCCCTATGCCAAGTGGTTCGGCACTGCCTTTCGCGAACTGGTTTGTGCGGCGGAACTGGGGCCACACCTGGAGCAGGCCCTGGCGGCGCGGGACTACCGCGAGCGGGGCGAACACTTGGCCCAGGCCTATGCGGCGCTCGCCCGACAGCACAATGCCTTGGGACTGACCGAACCCCTGAGTTCCTCCCCCCGACCCTTCTTCGGTCGCCCGTTCCCGGTGATCCTCGCCGAGCGTTTCGCCCGTGCCTTGCTCCGGGACGTGGCCGATCCGACAGTGCGCGAACTCGCCAAGGGTCGGCTGGTCGGCTCCGTGGACCTATTCAGCGACAGCACCGATCTGCTGGAAGACGCCTCCTTGGCCGGTCCCCTCCAGGGACTTTCTGCGGCCGCTTTCCCCGACTGCGGCTAGCGTGTACGTTCCCGCTGTACTTCTCAACCCAAGGAGTTGCCGATGACTTCCCTTTCCCGCCGCGATTTCCTCCGCGCCAGCGCTGTCGGTGCCGGTCTGGCTGCGTTCCCGTTCCGTGCCGAAGAGCAAGTGGCGCGTCTGCCGATCAGCATTCAGCTCTACACTCTGCGCGACCTGATGAAGGAGGACTTCGACGGGACGCTGAAGAAGGTGGCCGAGATCGGGTACCCCGCCGTCGAGTTCGCGGGCTTCGGCCGGTACGGCAGCAAGCCGCAGGAGTTGCGGGCGCTGCTCGACGGGATGGGCATGACGTGCAGCGGTTCGCATGAAGGCTTCGGCGGAGTCAAGAACAACCCGGCGGGGCGGGCCGAATTCATCCAGGCCCTGGGCGGCAAGCACCTGACTGTGCCCTCCATGCCCAAGGAGTTCCGCGAGGGTGGCAAGGACGGCTGCCGCAAGTTCGCGGAGGAGATGAACGCCATGGGCGAGGCCGTGGCCAAGGCGGGCAGTGTCCTCAGCTACCACAACCACAATTTCGAGTTCGCCAAGGTGGAGGGCAGGAGCCTGTTCGACTGGATGCTCGAAGTGATGGACCCCAAGCTGGTGAAGCTCGAAGTCGATGTGTTCTGGGTGAAGAAGGGCGGCGTCGAGCCCGTGGAGTTCATCCAGAAGAACCACGACCGCATCGCCCTGCTGCACATGAAGGACATGGCCAAGGACAACGGGACCTTCGCCCCGGTCGGCACCGGTTCCCTGGACATGGCGGGAATCGTGGCGGCGGGCAAGGAAGCGGGTTGCGATTGGTACGTGGTGGAGGAGGACAAGTGCCGCGAACCCGCGCTTGAAGCCATCGCCACCAGTGTCGGCAACCTGAAAGCTCTGTTGGGCTAGGCCGGGCCATGGACCCGCACGCCGCCGCCATCCCCCCAGTGCTCGAACCGCTACTGGACTGGTGGCTGGAGCGGGTTTCGGCGTATCTGGGCGGGCGGGTCCGTTCGGTGTTGCTGCATGGCAGCGTGGTGTTTGGCGACTTCTGTCCCGGCTGGAGCGATGTGGATGTCTGCGTCGTCCTGGACGGTCCCGTGACGGAAGCCGAAGGGCTGGCCCTCGGCAGCATCCACGACGCCATGCGGGACCGGTTCCTGCGCGACGGTGCCGCCAGTTGGCACTCGGGACAGGCCATCGAGGGATTCTACATCCCCGAGGAACTGGTCGCCGACGCCGAATGCCAGATGCCCTGCTACACGGCCGGGGGCCGGACCCGCCAGTGGGCCGTCGGCCATCCGGTCTCGCCCTTCGACCGGCAGATTCTAGCCCAGCGGGGGCGCACACTTCAGGGCGTCCCCATGACCTTCGCGATGCCTACCCCCCAGGCCCTGGCTGGCCAGACCAGCCGGGACTTGGCGTCGTTGCGTCAGATGGCCACAGGTACTCCCTCCGCCATCTGGCTCTGCGGCATCCAGCATTGGCTCGCCCGTAGCCTGGTGTTCTGGCGGGATGGCAGACTGCTCTCGAAGTCCGCGGCCTTGGCGCACGAAGTGGCGGCTGGTTCGCCCTTTGCCGAAGCCTTTGCCCTGGCTCTCCGCATCAGGCAGGAGGGGAGCGCGGCCGCACACCAGCACCACGCGGAGCTGGCGCGGTGCCTTGCCGTGTACGGTCTGGCGTGCGCCGGGGAGATCGAGGCCCGACTGCCGGCCATCTAGCGCGCCATGGGCGGAGATGGGGCGGCTACCGGTTTCTGTAGCCAGGAATACGGATCGTGCGAACTGGCAAAGGTTTGGTATACGCCACTTGACAGGTAGGCAAGGGTCGTGCTATCTATAGAGTGTTGCTTCAGGAGAGAAACGAATGACTATCCGTTCCTGAAGTGGCCAGTGTCCGGATTCCGGTTCCCAGACCAAACGAAAGGAAGCTGAGATGTCCGAAGAAACTGTCGCCCCCCAAGCCGATCCCTCCGTATCCAAAACCCTGCTGGTCGGCTGCAGCCTCATCCTCTGGATCCTTGGGATCTACATGATCTTCACGCTCAACAAGATCAAGGAGGAACTGAGCAAGCTCAACGCATGCACCTCGGAGCTGCTCAACCGGACGAACACCACCCTCACTGCCTACCAGGTCAAGGATGCCGCAGGGAATGTGGTGTACGAGTTCGCGACCAAGCCGGTTCAGATGGAGGAAGATGCATCCTGCAGTGGCGAAGGCGCTGCCTGTCCGGCGACGAAGCAGTAGTCCCTGTCCGAGTTTGTCACGGAAACGGTTCGCTCCAGCGGAGTTGGCTCCGCTGGAGCGTTTCTCTTTCTGCGGGCAACCGTTGGGGAGACTGGCGCGGCTCCCGGCTCCCGGCATATTAGACATGGTGGCGGTTCGCCCCTACCACTCTCCCTCCAACCTCCCGTCACACCATGTTGCCACTGCGCCTTCCCATCATCCTTGCGTTCCTCTCCGCCCTTTCCCTCCGGGCGGCTGAGGGGGTTCTTGTCAATGGGGATTTTGCCGCTGGCTTGACCCAGTGGCAAGTGCAGTCGGCCGGCAGTTCGCCGGTAGCTGTGGTGGATGCCCAGGACAGCCACGACGGCAACGGGGCTCTGCGGATCGTCCAACACGATCTCGGCTCCCGCACCAGCGTCGTGCAGGCAATCCCTGTCCAGCCGGGCCAGGAGTACCAGGTCAGCGCCTGGATGAAGGCGGAGGGGATCGTCCGCTCCGGCATGGGGGCCGCCCTGTTGGTCGGTGACCGGACGGGACGACCGATCGGCTCGACCTTGTCTGCCCGTTTCCGCCAGGGCAGCTACGACTGGGTCCCCGTCGCCGTCCGGTTCAACAGCGGGGCCAACACGAGCGTGACGCTCGCCCCTTCGCTGTTCGAGGCGACGGGCTGTGTCTGGTTCGACCAGGTGGCATTGGCCGTCGCGCCCACCTGGCATGGTCCGGCCGGTCCTCCGCCCGACCTGTCGCCCGCGACCGTCCTGCCGCCAACCGAGGCCTGCGACTACCACAGTGTCCGGTCGGATGTGGTAAGCCCGCACTGGGCCTTCGGCAAGCCCCTGGGGCGTCGCCTGCGCGTGGCGGTGCTTGCTCCGGCCATGGCCCAGCGGGAGAGCGTGGAACTGGCCCAGCGGCTGGACTGCGAGGTGACGCCGCTGATGGTGCTGTCGGGCGATCAGTTGGGGACGGCTACCCCGGTCGTCGGTGCCCTGTCCCGCGACGAGGCCCTTCAGCGCCTCCGGGAGAAGCTGGCGGCGGACTACGACGTGCTGGTCCTCGGGCGGGTCGAGTGGGGCATTCTCACGGAGGAGATCAACCGGCTCATCATCGAGAAGACCCGGGCGGGCATGGGCTTGGTCTACATCTGTCCCAAGGGCAAGCGGCTGTCGGTGGACCACCCGATGTTCCAGCGCCTGCCGGTGCCGCTGGACGAGTTCGGCGCTACCAGCCTCGCGGGTTTGCCCGGCTTCGAGTCGGAGCCCAGCGACGAACTCTTCTTCGACCGCTATCTGCAGGCCTTTGCCCTGGGCAAGGGACGGCTACTGGTGGTGGACTATGGCACGGCGGCTCCCTCCGACCATCACTACCTGACTCCCCCGACGCGGCGGTGGCGCGAGGGCTTTGCCCACTATGATCTCTACCTCTCCTTCCTGGGCAAGGCGATCCGCTGGGCGGCAGCGGGCAAGCCGCCCTTGCTGTTGGCAGGGCTTGAGGTGCCGCCGAAGATCGCCTGGGGCGAGCCGGCGACTCTGGCGGCCCGCGTGCAAGGAGCTGTGCCCGCTGGTCTCCGGGCCGAGTTGGCAGTTCGCCGGTTTCGTCCTTCCCCTTGGGACCCGTCGCCCGCAATGCTGGCGGCGACCGTGGTCGATGGCAGGGTGGCTATCCCCTTGCCCACGCAACTCCCGACCGGCGACTACGAGGCGTTGCTGGTCCTCCGGGACGGGGCGACGGTGCTGGACTGGGGGGCGGCCCGCTTCTGGATTCATAGCCCGGTCCACATGGCCGACTTGACGATTCCCGACCGCACCCTGATCGGCACGGCGGCATCCCTGCCTGTAGCCCTGCGGATCGAGGGGCCTGCACCAGCGGGATCGGTGGTCCGCTGCTGGGTCCATGATGCCTACGGCCGGCTGGTGGGCCAGTTGGATACGCCGCTTCCGGAGGACCAGGCGGTGCGGACGGACGTCTCCTGCGGCTTTAGCCGGTCGATCTACAACCGGCTGACCGTGAACCTGCTCGATGCTGCGGGCTTGCCGATCCTGGCCCAGGATGCGGAGTTCACCATTCCCAAGCCCCATGACTACGGGACGTTCCAGTTCGTCATGGCGGGGGATGGCGGCGACGACTACATCGGCGCGCTCCTGCGTCGGCAGGCGGCAGCCTATGGCGTGGACGCCGCCGAAGTGCCGGTCGGTCCCCCGCAACCGGTTCCCTTGGCCGAGGACGAATGGGAGAGTTGCCGGGAGCGCCTGATGGCTCTGGCCCGGGCGGGGATCGCTCCCGTCGCCCGGATCGCGTCCCTTGCTCCCGAGAGCACGACCGGCGCCGAGCGTCATCCCTGCCTGACCGATGCCGCGTTCGGGGAGGCGTACGAACGCTCCGTGGAGGCGCGGGTGGCGCTGGTGCGTCCCTTCTCGCCCTTGGGCATCACGCTGGGCAAGGGGAGTTGCCTGGGCGAGACTCGGGAGTTCTGCACCTCCCCATCCTGCCAGGCGCGGTTCCAGACGTGGCTGGGCACGGCGTACGGCACGGTCGATGGGCTCAACGCCGGCTGGGGCAGCAGCTACGCCAGTTTCGCGAGTGCCGCGCCGCTGCGCCGCGATCAGTTGGGGGACGCGAGCAATTGGCCCCGCTGGGTGGACTGGCGGCGGAGCATGGACGGGGTGTTCGCCGCGATCCACGGTACCGGCAAGGAGATCGTGCAGCGATCACTACTCGAGGCGCGGGTGGGCAGCGGCGACTTGCGCCGGGATCTGCCCCCACGCGGCTACGACTGGTCGCTGTTGGGTCCCGCCACCAGCCTGCTGACCATCTCCCTGAAGAACCCGGACCAACTGCCCTTGCTGCGCTCGTTCACGCAATCCACGGACCTGCGCGGCTGCTGGTTCGGCGGCTACGCGAGCGAGCGGAACGCGCCCGCCCGCCAGCGGTGGGCGCCCTGGAGGATGCTGTTCGGCGGGCTGGACAGCGCGTGGTTCCAGGCCCCCTATGCTCCGGTCGGCGGGAATGGCGAGATCGGGTTCCGCCCGGACCTCGTCCCCTACGATTGCTGGAATGCCGCCGCCAGCGAGATCAGCCGGGTGAAGTCGGGGATCGACCGTCTCCTGCTGGGAGCCGACCGCGACGATACCGCCATCGCTCTGGTCTACTCCCGGAGTTCGGCTCTGGTCTCCAGCCTGGACCCCCTCTATGACGAACACCTGTCCGCTCTGGCGGCCATGGGCGAACTGCTGAACGATGCGGGCTTCCCCTACCGGGTGATCGCGGCGGCGGAGCTGGCCGACGGCAATGCCTTGCGGGCCCGGCACCAGGCGGTCTTTCTGCCCGCCTGTGTCGCCTTGGCGGAGGCCGAGGCCAACGGGCTCAGGCAATTCGCCGCAGCGGGTGGCGTGGTGGTGGCGGACTGGGGAACCGGCCGCTACGACGAGCATGGCAGACGGCGCAGTCCGGGGCTGCTCGACGATCTCTTCGGCATCCTGGACGGCGGCTCGCGCGGCCTGTTCCAGCCCGCCGGGGGAATCCCGGGGTTCCTGCCCCTGACCACCGTGGATGGCGGCATCATCATTCGGCAGGCCTGGGCGAAGCGTTTCGCCGAAGGCGTTCCCGTCCTCATCACCTCGGCACACGGGGACGGCGTGGCCGTCTATCTGAACTTCAGTCTGGCGGACTACCCGTACACCGGCGGCACCCGCGCCACTTCCCTCCACGAATGGTTGCGCCGCCTCCTGGACCGTGAAGGGATGCCCAAGCCGATACAGGTCAAGGGGCAGTGGGGCGCTCCCCTGCGGGTCCAGACCTGTCGGTGGCGGACCGATGGCCTGACCGTGATCGGTCTGC
>QKCY01000589.1 GCA_003245525.1 Victivallales bacterium
CACCCTGGCCTTCGATCCATCCTATACGGGGGAAAGCAGCGGGGAGCCGCGCAACGTGGCCTCGCCCGACATCAATACCGAGGATTTCTCCGCTGCGGTGGACTTCCTTGGCCTCCAACCCAACGTCGACCGCGAACGGATTGGCATCATTGGCATCTGCGGCTGGGGCGGCATGGCTCTGAACGCAGCCGCTGTGGACAAGCGAGTCAAGGCGGTGGCGACCAGCACGATGTACGACATGACCCGGGTGATGTCCAGGGGTTACAACGACAGCGTCACGCTCGAACAGCGTACGCAGACACTCGAAAAGCTCGGGCAGCAGCGTTGGCTCGACGCGGAGGCGGGCGCTCCAGCATATGGACCGGTTTCCCTCGAACTGAAGGGCGGAGAACCCCAGTTCGTCGTGGAGTATGCGGCGTACTACAAGTCGAAGGAGCGGGGCTTCCACCCACGGGCGATCAACTCAAACGGCTCGTGGACGCTCACCACACCGCTCTCGTTCATGAATATGCCGATCCTGACGTACATCGCCGAGATCTCGCCGCGCCCGGTCCTCCTCATCCACGGAGAGAATGCCCACTCGCGCTACTTCAGCGAGACCGCCTACGAGGCCGCAGCCGAACCCAAGGAACTGATGATCATCCCCGGCGCCACTCACACCGATCTGTACGACCAGATGGACGTGATCCCCTTCGACAAGCTCACGTCCTTCTTCACCGAAAACCTGAAATAGTCCCCTACCGAGGAGAGCTCCGACACCGGAGCTCTCCTCCCCCCAAGCTAACAGGATGAAAAAGAGATTGTACATCGCACTGTTCAGCCTATTGGCGCTTGCCGCCTTGGTCGCCATCGGCGGCTGCGTGGTCCTGAACCAGCCTCGTTTTGGCAAACTCCCGAACGGTGCGCAGCGGAAGCGTTTCGAGCAGTCGCCCAACTACCGGGACGGGCAGTTCCGGTACACGATTCCCACACCCCTGTTCTCGGGTGACGAGGGAATGCTATCGGTGATTCTGGGTGGCCGCTCAGACCGGAGCGAGCGACTGGTCCCGGAGTCGCCCATCCCGGTGCTGCGCACAGATCTGAAGGCCCTGAAGCCAAGCGAGGACACGGTGGTCTGGTTTGGCCACTCTTCCTGGTTCATTCAGCTTGGCGGCAAACGGATTCTGATCGATCCAGTCTTCAGCGAGTATGCCGCTCCGTTCCCGTCCATGAACAAGGCGTTTGAAGGGACGAGCATCTACAGCGCCGAGGACATGCCGGAGATCGATGCCTTGCTGATCTCCCATGACCATTGGGACCATCTGGACTACGCGACCGCCATGGCCCTCAAGCCAAAGGCGAAACGGGTGATCTGCCCGTTGGGGCTGGGTGCCAGCTTCGCACGCTGGGGTTTCGCGGACGACGTGGTCAGCGAGGGAGACTGGCACGACAGGATCACGTTGGGGGACGACGTCACCGTCCATCTTCTCCCTGCCCGGCACTACTCCGGACGGGGGCTGCAGAAGAACCGCACGCTGTGGGCCGGCTTCGCTCTCGAGACGCAGCACCGGAGGATCTTCTTCAGCGGAGACAGCGGCTACGGGCCGCACTTCGCCGAGCTTGGCAAGGCCTTTGGCGGATTCGACCTGGCCTTGCTGGACTGCGGGCAGTACGACCGTCGCTGGGCCTATATCCACATGACGCCCGAGGAGGCCGTCCAGGCCGCCGAGGATCTCGGTGCCCAGGCAGTGATGCCTGCGCACGTGGGCAGATTCACCATCGCCAACCATGCCTGGGACGAGCCCTTCAAGCGCCTCAAGGAAGCAAGCCAGGGCAGACCATACCGACTCCTTGCGCCCCGGATCGGCGAACCGGCCACACTGAACGACACACCGCTGCACTTCCCCGACTGGTGGGAGACGGACAAGACTGAAACGAAGGAGAACGGGACCATGACGATACGCGTGACGGCGAACGGCAAGACCACGGTATTCGAGCTCAACGACAGCACGGCAGCCAAGGAGCTCTACGCCCAACTCCCGCTGGACATCAAAGTGGAAGACTACGCCCGCAAGGAGAAGATCTTCTACCCACCCAGGAAACTGAACACCAAGGACACCCCGGAAGCGAACGCACAGGCGGGAACCCTCGCCTACTACGCGCCCTGGGGCGACGTGGTGATGTTCTACCGACGCTTCGGTTCCGCCGCAGGTCTCTACGAACTGGGGCATGCCACCGCCGGAAGCGACAACATAGAGGACATGTCGGGGACGATACGGATCGAGAAACAGAAGACTCCGTAGCTTCGTCCGATGGGCATCTCGCACCACAGGCGGCCGGCATTCGACTGGGCCCGCCAAAGAACGTGGAGACATATCATGAAAAATCGCATACGTGTCGGCTTCATCGGCCTGAATCCTGATAGCCATTGGGCGGCCACCGCCCACCTGCCGGCGATCGCAGCGCTGTCCGACACGTTCACCATTGTCGGCGTCGCCAACAGCACAGCCGAGAGCTCTCGCCGCACAGCCGACGCTCTGGGCCTGGCCCATGCATTCGGCAGCGTCCAGGAACTGGTGGACTCGCCGGATGTCGACCTAGTCGTCGTGACCGTGAAGGTTCCCCACCACTTACGCTTGGTGACAGCCGCGCTGGAAGCGGGCAAGCACGTCTACTGTGAGTGGCCATTGGGCAATGGACTGGCCGAGGCCCGCCAGCTGGCTGAGCTTGCCGAGAGCAAGGGCGTGGTCGCGGTGTGCGGCACCCAGGCACGGGCCGCCGTAGAGATCGAGCATTTACAGAACCTAATCGCTGACGGCTATGTCGGGGAGGTGCTTTCCACCACTCTGATTGGATCAGGAGGCAATTGGGCCGGGGAGACCATTGACGACTACTACTACCTGTTCGACCGGAAGAACGGAGCGACCATGCAGAGCATCCCGCTGGCCCACACTCTGGCGGCCATGCGCGACGTACTGGGCGATTTCGGTCCACTGTCCGCCCGCTTCCTGAGCCGGTTCGACACCGTCAAGGTCGCCGACACGGGGGAAACAAGGGAGAAGACGGCCCCGGACCAGATCATGGTCCATGGGGCCTTGGCCAGTGGAGCGGCTGTATCCATTCACTACCGGGGCGGAGCATCCCGAGGAACGAACCTACTCTGGGAGATCAACGGAACCGAGGGCGATATTCAGGTCACCGGCGACCTGGGGCACGCCCAGATGATTCAGTTGGCCGTCCGCGGAGCCCGTGGCGAAGACACCGAACTGGCGTCTCTGATGCCAGAGGACGCCGTCTACGATGGCTGGCCGGAATCGGCAACGGTCCGGAATGTGGCACGCGTCTATGCCCGCCTGTTCGACGATGTCCGCAACGGTACCCATACAGCTCCGAGCTTCCAGGACGCCGTCACCCTACATGAGCTCGTCGATGCCATTGAGGCATCTGCGGAGGGCAGGTGATAGACCGATGAAGAGCAGCCTGACAGGTGTGCTTGCCGCACTGTTCGCCAACCTCATCTTTGGCCTGAATATCCCGGTGACCAAGGCCTTGGTCGCGCACTGGATGACACCGGCGGGGTACACCATCGTGAGGATGTTCTTTGGTGCCCTCGCCTTCTGGGCGTTTGCGTCGCTGCTCAGGAAAGAGAAGGTCGCCAGCAGGGATCTGCTCACCATCCTGGGTGGGGGCCTGCTGGGCTATCTGGGCACTCAGTTCCTGTTCTCCCAGTCGCTGAAATACACGACGCCGGTCATCTTCGCACTGCTGATTGCGCTGACTCCCGTGGCGGCCCTGCTGCTCTCGGCTCTCTTCCTGAAGGAGGCCGTCTCAAGACGAAAGCTGGGGGGAATGGCCCTGAGCATCTCGGGGGCTTTCCTCGTCATCCTGAGCAGCGGGAGTTCGGGCACGGCAGCCAACAACGCCTTGGGGATCCTCTTTGTCCTGCTGTGCGTGTTCGCCTACGCTGGATACATGGTCATCACCAGAAAAGTCGCCAGGAAGTACAGCCCGGTGACGGTGGCGAAGTGGATGTTCCTAGTCTCCGCCGCGGCCCTGATTCCCTTCGCCCCGCGCGAGTTGGCAAACCAGAGGATCTTCTCCAGCGAGGGCACCATGCTGGCATTCGGCCTTCTCGCCTTCGCGCTGCTCTTCTCGACGACACTGGCCTTCTTCCTGATGCCGCTGGCGCTCAGGAATCTGGAAGCCAGCACGGTGAGCATTTTCATGAACATGCAGCCGATCGTAGCCTCCGTCGTGGCCATCGCGATCGGCCAGGATTCGATGACCTGGGACAAGGGGGCAGCCGCGCTGCTGGTACTGTCAGGGGTCTACCTCGTCTCCGTGAACAAGACGAAGCGCGCGTCGGATGGCATGCCCGCCAGCGGCGAAGGCAATGATAGCGTGCCCGTGCATTCGGTACAGGCCCCCGACCACAGCAAGGCAACAGAATAGACCAAAGGGAACAATGCACATGAAACCATCACTGTCACGCCGGAGCTTCCTGAGGTCGGGGGCCGCCATCATCGGCACGGTCGCGTTCGGCGGTTGCACGAGACTCCAGCGGGCGTTGGCCCGGGGGGATGCCGAGTCCACCGTGTTCTTCACGAAGGACATCAGCTCGAAGGGGCTGCTGGAGATCTACGCCAAGCTTGTTGCGGGGCGCAGACTCCCCGGCAAGGTGGCCGTGAAGCTCCATTCGGGCGAACCCGGCGGGCACCATTTCCCGTCGCCGCTGCTGATCGGCGGCCTGGTGCGGTCGGTGAAGGGGACCATTGTCGAGTGCAACACCGCCTATCCCGGCAAGCGATTCACGAGCGCCGATCACTGGCAGGTGGTGAGGGATCATGGGTTCACGAACATCGCCCCGGTGGACATCATGGACGAGAAGGGCTCGATCACCCTGCCGTTCCCGGACGGCAGGAACATCAAGGAGAACTACGTCGGCTCCCATTTCGCCAACTACGACTCCTTTCTGATCCTCTCCCACTTCAAGGGGCACGCCATGGGCGGCTTTGGCGGGGCGATCAAGAACACGGCCATCGGTATCGCCTCGTCCGCGGGCAAGATGTGGATTCACACGGCGGGGAAGACGAGAGACACCAGCGATTTTGGCGTCGCTTTCGGGACGGACCAGGACCGGTTTCTGGAATCCATGGCCGAAGCGGCTGGTTCGGTCATGAACCGGCTGGGGGATCGCATTGTCTACATCAACCTGATGAACAACCTGTCGGTCGACTGCGACTGCGACAGCACCCCCGAACCCCCGGAACTGGACGACATCGGCATCCTCGCCTCCACCGACCCCGTTGCTCTGGACAAGGCCTGCGTGGACTTGGTCTATGCGGCCGATCCCAAGAAGAGCGCAGCCCTCCGGGAGCGGATGGAGTCCAAACACGGCATCCACACCCTCGATCACGCCGAAGCCCTCGGCCTTGGCAGCCAGGAATACGAACTGGTGTCCATCGACGCCTGAAAGGAAAGACACCATGACTAGGGCATTCCCCATCCTTGTCGCCTACCTCCTGGCCAGCACCACTTCACCAGCACAGAACGGAGCTGCAACCATGTCGAAAGAACCCCAAACTCTATACGCGGCTGCCTCCCGGCAGTCGTTCGTGGGACCGGATGAGTGCTTCACCGGCAAGGTGAAGGTCGATCTCCTGTTCCCCCAGAACGAGCACACGGCGTTCTCCGGTGCCTACGTGACCTTCGAACCCGGCGCGCGGACCAACTGGCATCTGCATCCGGCGGGCCAGCACATGGTCGTGACCAAAGGCGTTGCTCTCACGGGTACGCGGGACGGAAAGGTCCTCGAATTCGGAGCCGGGGAGACGGTCTGGTGTCCGCCGGATATCGACCACTGGCACGGGGCCACGCGCCATCAGGCCATGACGCACCTGGTCATCACCGGCAGCAAGGACGGGCAGAACGTGATCTGGAAGGAGAAGGTCACGGACGAACAGTACGACCAGCCCCCGGAGACGAAAGCGGAGGCCGAGGCCGAGGCATCGAGCCTGACTGCCAAGCAGAAGAGCATCATCACCATCGCGGCTTTCACGGCCAATGGTGATCTGGATCGGCTGAGGCCTGCGCTGAGTGCCGGGTTGGAGGCCGGGCTCACGGTGAACGAGATCAAGGAAGTCCTCGTCCAGATGTACGCCTACGCTGGGTTCCCCCGCAGTCTGAACGGGATCAATGCCTTCATGGCCATCGTGAAGGACCGGGAAGCCAAGGGCATCCAGGACACGGTCGGCAAGGACGCGACGCCGCTGCCGGTGGACCTGGACAAGGATGCCTACGGGGCCAAGGTCCGGGCCCAGCTCGCCGGTTGGGAGACCATCCCTCCGGCGGCGGGCTATCAGCTCTTCGCGCCGGTCGTCGACACCTATCTCAAGGAGCACCTGTTCGCCGACATCTTCGCCCGTGATGTGCTGAGCCACCAGCAGCGGGAACTGGCGACCATCGCCGCCCTCGCCGCCATGGAAGGCACGGCTGGACAGCTCGGTTTCCATCTTGGCGCCGCCATGAATACGGGCTGGACTGCGGAGCAACTCAGGGACTTCGTCTCCGTGCTTGCGTCCGAACTGGGCGAGGGCGAATCCAGGCAAGCGGCCGCCGTGCTGGAAGCGGTTCTGCGCAGCAGGGAGTGACGGTTGGGGCACCTCCTCCGCCAGCCTTTCTGGCGGAGGTCGCCGGGGCTTCGGTCCCCGTTACCCACCCGCTAGGGTCAGGCCATCGAAAGCGGCCGTGATGCGGTACGGTCGGTCGAGTTTCTCCAGGTACGCGCAGAGCTGCGCATGGGTGGCCCCGACCGGCGCGATATGCGTCAGGTAGATCTCGGTCTCCGGAGAGATTGTGCCCTGGTCCAGCAGCCGGTCGAGGACGGCGACGCAGGTCGTGAGGTTCATGTGCTGGCCAGCGCGGTCCTTGCCCTCCATGGGCATGGTGCATTCGGAGACGAGGAGGTCGAGTTTCACGTTCTTGAGGTACTCGAAGGTCTCCTCCAGATAGTAGCCGGTGTCGAGTCCGTAGTAGAGCGTGCGACCGTCCGCGAGGCGGAACAGGTAGTTCGCCGAGTTGGGCTCGATATTCGTGGAGTGATTGCCACGGAGAGGGACAACGGTCAGGTCGTCGATTCGGTGCTCGCGGAGGAACTCCAGTCGATGGAAGAGGACATCCTGGGGTTTGGTATACTGCTCGCGGCCTGCGGTGGTCGGCGAGGTGAGGAAGAACTTCTCGAGTACCGAGTAGGCTTGGTCCGTGAAGTAGATGTTCAGGGGACAGTCCAGCTTCCGGCGCGCGACGAAACGGGTCCAGATCATGTGGTAGTTGAAGTGGTCCTCGTGCGTATGCGTGAAGAGGACGTGCTCCAGAGGGAAGAGCGACTCGCCGAGATTGGCGGCGGCGGCGACGAAGTCGGCACCGAGGTCGATCGCCGTGCGCTCGGAGAGACGGAAGCTGGAACGGAGGCGTTTCTCCGGTCCGCCCTTTTCGCGCGCGTTGCGGCAGATGTCACATTCGCAGAATGGGGTGGGAATCCCTTCGCCGGCCGATGTTCCGAGGAATCTCATTGGGGCTGCTTTCTCCAGGCATTCATGCGTGGGTTACGCGCGGTTCAGACCACTGTCAGGCGACTCAGGTCGGCTTCTCCCGTTCCTTGCGGACGGCGACGGCAAGGTCGCAGCGGTCCGTGAGAATGCCCTGGTAGCCAAGGTCCCAGATCGCCGCGATATCCTCCGGCGTGTTGGCGTAGAAGACGCTCGTGCGCAGGCCGAGCGCCAGGGCCTCGTCGCGCAGCTCGGGCGAGAGGATGCCGCGCCAGGGCTGCAGGTAGCGCGCTCCGGCGGCCGCGTGTTTCTGCGGTTTGTCCCGCTCCGTCCCGATGCAGAGCTGGAGGCCGCTGTCCACCGAGCGCACGCAGGCGGCGGTGGCGAAGTCCGCGACCATCAGGAAGGTGGATGCGTGCAGCTTGGCGGCACGAACCATGTCGCAGACCCGGCGCAGCACGGTCTGGGTACTGACATACACCTGGATGTTCATGCAGGTCTTGCCGCCCAGTGTCTCCAGCACCTGCTCGAAGCTGGGGATGCGGGTGCCGGGCTCCGCCGGGGCCGCTAGCCGCTGTCCCCGGTCGTGCGTGCCCTGCCAGTAGCTGGCTTCGAGCTCGCGCACGGTGCCCCAGGTGGACGCCACGACCGGCCCCGCGCCATTGGTCGTGCGGTCCAGCGTCGGATCGTGCAGAACGATGGGAACCCCGTCCTGCGTGTCGCGGACATCGAATTCGACGATGTCCGCCCCGGCCGCCTCGGCCGCCAGGAATGCCGCCAAGGTGTTCTCCGGACGCACTCCCGACAGGCCGCGGTGCGCGGTGACGACCTTGCGGCTGGGGTCCGCAAAGACCTTGTCCAAGCTGATCTCCATCCGCCCGGTTCTCCTATGCCAATCGGTTCACTGCGAGGGACGCCACGGGCACGATGTGCAGGGCGCAGCCTCTGGAGGATACGCCGTTCCGTCTCTTCTCGCAGGTGCAGACCACGTGGAGTTTGCCGTCGAACTCCGTGGCGCACGGGTAACTCCACTGCGGCTCCGCAGCCAGCTCCGCCGAGAGCCCGTCGGCGAGTTTCCAGACGGAGGAGAAACGCACCTCCCCCGGTCTACCCACCCCCAGGGCGAGAAGGTCGCGGCCATAGTCCCGGAGGTTGGCCACGAAATAGCGCTGTCCGGAGGAAAGTGTTCCCGCGTAGATCTTCGAACTGCCGAAGGGCACATCATGCCCGATGGGGCCGTTCCACGTACGACCGCAATCGGCGCTGCGGAAGAGAATCGGCGCGCCCTTGTCGTTGCGGACGAACAGGGTCACCTCGCGACCGTCGACGATGGCGGTGCTCTCCGGGAACGGGGGGATCGCCGAATCGCCGGAAACGGCGATGCAGGTCCATGGTGCGAGGGGATCGTCGCCGGAGCCGATGGCAACGGCTGGCAGGACGGGGTAGTCGCCGGGTTGCGCGGCCATGCGTCCGGCCATGATGAGGTTGCCGTCGGCCATTCCCACCGGAGCGCTGTTGGGGAGAAACGGCTGGCCCAGGTGCCCCCGGCTCTCCCAGCGGTCCGTCGGTTCGTCGAGAACGAAGACCTCGCAATCAACAACCCGGTCGGGTCCTCCCTTCATGTTCGTGACAAAGGCATAGAGCGTCCCGGCGTGGGACAGGAACGCAATCGGCACGTACATCACGCCGCTGCCGCTCCTGTCCGCCGCAATCGTCTCCACCTTCCCCCAGGTCAGGCCGCCATCGGTGGACCGCCGCCCGCGGATCGCCGAGGAACCGACCATCTCGCCCACGGGGCAGTTGTACCAGGCCGCGAAGAGCGTCCCCTTGTGCTCGACAATGGCCGCGTCGTGCAGAAAGAGATAGTTCGCGTCGTCCCAGGGAGGCTGGACGGCGACGCGGACCAGGTTCGCGGGTTCGGGGAAGTCCTCCCGCGAGGCGGGAAACTCCGTGAAGGAATCCCAGAGTTTGGTCGTGCCGATGATGTCCATGGACCCCTCTCAGTAGACCAGGCTGCGGAAATCCCGCACCCGGTGGAAGGTCGTCAGGTTGTTGTCGTGGGGGTTCTTCGCCCGCTCGTCGCCGGAGCGGCTGAGCACCACAAGGTCCTCGCCGGCGAAGGCCAGCGTCGCGTAGTGCCGGGAGCCGTTCTCGGACGGTCCGATGGCCACCATGCCGGCGAAGGTCCAGTTGAAGCAGTCGGGCGAGTACATCAACTGTAGCCTGCGGCGATCGCAGTGGATGCCGTCGATCTGCGAATTCACCATCCAGTAGAGCTTCGAGACGGGGTCGTAGTCCAGATGGAACTTGAGGTCCCCGCCGGGGAACGGCAGGAAGAAGAGCTCCTCGCCGTGTTTGGTCGTGAAGCGCTCGATGGAGAGCGAGCCGTCGCCGTGCTCCACGCCCTTGAGGATCGCGCCCTGGTTCTTGAACCCGGTGAACCCCCGGGCCAGGATCATAAAGGAACGGAAGGTGGGATCGTAGAACGGGTGGGCGGGATCGTGGACCGCGATGACGTTCGATTCCAGGATTCCCGGGTACTGGTAGTGGTTCTTGTGCTGGATGCGCTGGAACATGCAGGTGCCCGAACCCCGCATCGGCTCGATGGCCGTCCAGGGATTGTAGGGTGCGGAGAACGTCCAGGTCGATCGGTCGAGCAGGTCGCCATCCACGGGGGCCGACATCAGCACGGGGGCCACGTCCGGCCACGCGCCGTTGCCGAGACGCTGCTCGTAGACGACGTAGAGCCTGTCGTTGGCGAACTCGACATGAACACAGCTCTGATGCCAGTCGTGGGCGTCTTCCAGGGTCCGGGGCTCGCACCAGGTCTCGCCGTTGTCGGTGCTGCGGGAGATCAGCAGTTTCCCTCCGTGCCCGAGCATGTAGACACTGCCGCCAGCCCGGAACAGCGTCTCGTGCATCATGGGGACGCGGGTCGCCGCCTCCCGCCAGTGGGTGCCGCCGTCGTCCGAGAGGAAGACCCGGATCTGGTTGCCGGTCGGGTAGTCTCCCTTCTCGGACCGGGGTCCCTCCAGGGCGGGGGTGCTCGGTCCGCCCAGGTCGAGGGCCGCGATCAAACGGCCGGCGTCGCCCACGAGGATGGCTGGAGTGTAGCAGTAGATGCCAGCCGGATCGGGTGACTCGAAGAGGATCGTTTCGTCGGCAATAAGCTCCATCCGTCGTCTCTCCTTAGGTATGTCTACCTGCCGAAAGCCTATTTGGTCAAAGCTGGTTCCGCGATGCTGGCGTCCGCGATCAGGGGGCAGTGGTCGGAACTGTCCAGAGCCGGTTGCGAGGTCTCGACGTGGAAGCGGTCGATCCGCATCCGGGGGTGGGCCGTGACGAAGACATGGTCCAGGGTGCGGGCCGGCTGGCCGCCATTCCCGTAGACGCCCCTGTCGTTCAGGACGGGGTAGGCGTGGTGGGTGAAGGCGGCCGTGGTGACGGCGGCCACGGCGCGGGCGTCGAGCAGTCCCTTTTCCAGCAGGAAGCGGTAGGGTTCCGAGCCCTGGGCGGACCCGGTGCCGCAGTTCAGGTCGCCCGTGGCAAGCACAGGGACGTCGTGCTTGTCCTCCATTGCCCGGATGATCTCGCACAGTTCGGTTGCGTTCTGGATCCGCTGCTGGTTGTCGAGCGCGGTGTCGCTCTTCCACCAGAAATGGGTGGAGCAGACCCCGAAGGCGATGCCGGTTGCCACATCCTCGAACACCGCCCAGGTGATCGACTTGGAGTTGCAGTCGTTGCGCTCGGGCCCCCCGGTGTAGAGGTGCCAGCCGCTATCCCGCAGGCGGTACTTGTCCCTCAGGAAGAAGAGAGGCGTGTAGTTCTGCGCCCCGGCTGGCGTCTCCACCTCGACATACCGGCTGGCCAGCAGATCCTGGATCGCGGTCGTGCCGACGCGGCTGGTGCGCGGGTTGCATTCCTGGAAGCAGCAGACATCCGGGGCGCAGGCGAAGATCAGATCTCGGATCAGGTCGTTGCGGTTCGCGATCGCCTGGTCCGCCCCCATGTTGCCCCAGATGTTCTGGTCGTAGATTCGGATCTTCAATCCCCGGTCCTTTCCTCAGTACCCGCCCTTGCGCCCTAGTGCCCGTCGTACAGGTACTCCCCCTTGGGGAAGACGGCAGGCACGACCACCAGGAGCATCGCCGCGAAGGCGACGGCCACCGCGTAGATCAGGAACAGGCTCTGGAAGTGGCAGAAGGTCACCGAGCCAATCCGCCACTCCGACGCGAGGATGCCCGATCCCAGAACGATGGAGGACATCAAGCGCGACAGGCCCGATCCCGTGTAGTAGAAGGTGCCGAAGAACGCCATGGCCATCGTCTTGTTGCCGGGCGTGGCTAGGGCCATCATCTCGCTGGTGGAGGCGATGCTCGAACTGGCGAACACGAAGCTGTAGAGGAACACCAGCACACCGACCAGCAGGTAGGTGACCGGCGTTCCCGTACCGATGAGGAACAGCCCGAGATTGATGACCGCGTACATGGCATGGGCCGCGAGCAGCGTGGCCTTGATGCCCCATCGGTTGATGATTCGCCCCGCGCAGAGCGAGCCGATCAGCATCCCCACCAGGGTGACGGCCGAGATGATCACGGTGACGTTGTCGGGCGCGTGCAGGGCCCGTTTCAGATGCAGCGTCACCAGCGGGAGGGTTCCGTAGGCCGCGAGGTTCAGCACGAACATGTAGACCGAATACCCGGCCAGCGGCTTGTTGGCCAGGGCGGCCAGCAGGCCCTCCCGGAACCGGGGGTGTCCCTCCCGCTCCGTCGGGAAGGTCGGAATGCGCGAGATGGCCAGCGCCCGACCGCAGAAGGCCAGCGCGCCTGCGAACAATGCCAGTTGCAGCTTCCAGAGCGGCGGGTTCTTCCCGATCAGCGCCCCGACCACGAACAGGAACGCGGCCGAGGAGATCTGCCAGGAGAAGCGCATCCTGCTCAGGTACGCGCTCCGCCGTTCGGGCGCGAGGAAGGAGTCCAGCAAGGGAAACCAGCCCGCCACATACCCGGCATGGAACAGGGCGAACAGGATCATCATCAGGATCAGCACCGGTGCCGCGCCTCTGCCGAACTGCGGCGACAGCACGATCAGCAGGTAGGCAACCACCGACAGGGCGGAGAGCACAACGATGATCCGCTTGTTCCCGAGACGGATGGCCAGCCACGCCATCGGGATGATGCACAGCCCGTTGAAGAGCGGCAGCAGGGACGTGGTCAACATCGAGAACATGTCGCTCGCGCCCATGGTGGCGGCAAAGAGGATGATCATGGCGCTGTCGGTCAGCGTCACGTCACCGGTTGCGCCGCAGCAGGCGGACAGGGTGGCCAGCCATTCGGCCCTTCGTTTCTCGGCAAGCATCGGGACTTGTTCTTCCACCATGCACACCTCGGCGACCGGTCTGCTCTCTTTGTCGCTCACGCCAGGCCTCGCGGACTGCCGGAACGGCGAGTCCCAGCAATCTCTCCCACATTCGCCATTCGGCAACGGTCCCCCGCCAGATTCCACGCACATTCCGCCATCGTTTGCGCGCGACATGAACAGCAGAAGCTCGCCCAGCGGCACGCTCGCGGCTACGTTGCGTCCTACACGGCATGGTGGCCATTGGAACGAGTTCACGAAGGTGCGGCATGGACTTTCTCACGGATCTCAAGGGGGTACGCATCCTGCATGAAGGCCGCGAACTGCTGGCAAGTCCCGCCGAAGGGCTCTGGTCGGTGGCCATGGACTGGCAGGATGGGTGGCCTGCGGACTTCCATCACGGCTCTCCCGAGACCGTTTCCCAATCCGGCCCTTGGACGCTTCTCGGCGGCACGGTGCGAACGCCGCAGGGCGACTGGATGGTCCAGGATGCCTGGCGATCCGAGAGAGGGGGGGCTGTCTGGCACTGCGTGCGCACCTGGCGTTGGACGGGCAGCGAACCGGCCGCCCGGACCACCCTTGCGGCCCGTTTCCTCGCCCCGCCTGCCGGGAAGCGGATCGTGATTCCCGGTTGCCTGTACTACGGCAATCCCTCCGGCGCACGGAGTGGCCGGACGCCGGTACTGACGGGAGCCACCGGGGAACGCGCC
>QKCY01000053.1 GCA_003245525.1 Victivallales bacterium
GCTGGCAGAGAGCCAAGGTCTCCAGATAGCCCGCACTGGACAGGATGCGCCGGGCGGTCAAGCAAGTGCCGTCGTCGAGCACGAGGCCGGAGATCCGGTCGCCCTCCACCGTCAGCGAACGGACTCCGCAACGGAGCCGGAGTTCGCCCCCCGAGGAGCGGAAACGGTCGATGAGCGTCTTGATGACGGGCCGCATGCCCCGGCGCGGGCGGGAGAGCCCTTCCAGGAAGAGGCTCTGGAACATGATGCAGAACTGGCCGAAGTCCATGTCGTGCTCGCAGGCGTTGCCGTAGTACATGATCGGCTGGAAGAGCGCGTCCACCAGATCGGGCGAGGCGAGATAGCGGGCGAGGACGGCGCGGGCGGACTCGTGTTCGGCGGCGAGGTTGATGGAATCGTAGCTGCGGATGTGCTCCACGAGTCGGGTGAGACCCGCCGTCTCCGCCGGGAATACCCGCGCCACTTCGGCGGTGAAGTCCGCGAGGTCGTTGGTGAAGCGCAGGACGGCGTCCGGCGTGCGGATCTCGGAGAAGCTCTGCGGGCAGAGGTCGAGGTCCTCCAACCGCAGGCGCAACTGGCGCAACAAGCGGCTGAGGGGGGCACGGCGGTTGTCGGGCAGGGCGAAGTTGGTCACCGCGTGCAGGCCGACGCTGATCCACTCGTTGCCCCGGTGGTAGAAGGAGTTCAGCCCGCCCGGAAACTGGTGGCGCTCGAGGATGGCGACGCGCTGCCCGTAATGGGCCAGGCGGATGCCGGCGGCAAGCCCGGAGAGGCCGGCCCCGATGATGATTGTGTCATAGGATTGATGCTGGGGAACTGACATGTCGGAACCACGAAAGCCGGATGGAAGTTGGCTGGAAATCTAGCCCGGCGGCGGGCGAAATGCGACCCCCGTTACCGGCCCGCTTGCCCCGCTTGCAGGTCGCCGTGGCAGGTGGCAAACAGATTGGCTGGCCGAACGTTTCGCTGTATGGTAAGATGCCGAGAACGGGGCTCTAACAAACAGGGGTTCGGCAACATGGATCGGGTCCATGTGCCGCTACTGTCAAGACGGGGTGTTTCCATGGTCCAACCTGCTGAGCAGACGCATAGTACCGTTTCCCGATCGTTCTTCTCGGAGGCGCTCCGACGCTTCCGTCCGGTCGTCCGGATGGCCTTCCGGAGGATTTCCTGGCGCTGGCTGGCGCTGATCCTGCTGCCCGCGCTCACGGTGCCAGTGGCCGATGCGACGGGGGCCGATTGGCTCGTTGCCAAGTCGGTCCACGAGCAGATCGCCGTGCCTATCCTGGGGATCGCCTTCGTGCTCTGGGTCATGCGGGCGGCGCGCGAACGCAGCGTGTTCATTGCGCTGGTGGCCGCGCAAGTCCTGGCCTTCATGATGCGCGAGATCCACTTCAGGGGGACGGGCGAGGGGGTGTATGTGGCGACGGCCATCATTGGCCTTCTGATGGTGCGGCTGGCCTGGCGCACGGACTGGGAGGCGAGATTGCCCAAGGTAGATTGGGGGCTGGTCACGGCTCTGGCGGTCACGGTCGCCAGCTATGCGCTGGCGATTCTCGTGCAGCGGCGGGTGTTCAAGGGGCTTCCCGGCGAGAGGCATCTGCATATCGCGTTCGAGGAGACCATGGAGACTGGTTCGCATCTCCTGTTCCTGGCCAGCAGCTTTGTCCGGCGGCGGGTGGCGGCAAAGGCCGATGACTGCGAGCCGGTGGCGGAGTAGGCGAAGACCGCTACATTGGGCTTCTTTCTGGACGTTTCCGGGATTTTCGCCCAATGCCGATCAGCCTACAACTCTTCCTTTCCTTCTTCAAAGTCGGCTGGTTCGCCTTTGGCGGCGGCTATGCCATTCTGCCTCTGTACGAAGCGGAACTGGCGGAACGCCGGGGGTGGATCAAGCACGAGGAGATCCTCGATGTCTACGCCGTGGGGCAGTCGGTTCCCGGCGTGATCGCCATCAACACGGCCACTCTGTTGGGCTACCGGGTCGGCGGGCGGATCGGGGGGATCGCGGCGGCCTTCGGCGTGATGTTGCCCGCCTATCTGGTGATCCTCTTCGTGGCGGTGGTCCTGCCCCGGTTCAAGGAATACCGCTTGGTGCAGGCGGCGCTCATGGGAATCCGGCCCGCAGTGGCGGCGCTGATTCTGCGGGCGTCGATCCAACTGGGCAAGAAGTCGCTGCTGGACGCCATCACCTGGGGCGTGGCGGCGCTGACCGTGGTCCTGATGCTCTTCAGCCCAGTCCATCCGGCCTTCCTGATCGGCGGCGCAGCCGTCCTGGGCTATGGCTTGTTCCTGGGATCGCGCTGGGCGACCAAACGGATTCTGCGGCTGGAGGGGCAGGAAGCATGAACCTCTGGCAACTGCTGGCGAGCTTCACCAAGGTCGGCTTCTTCACCATCGGCGGGGGCTATGCGATGATCCCGCTGATTCAGCGGGAACTCACGTCCCACGGCTGGCTGAGCTCGGCGGAGTTCGTGGACATCCTCGGGATCTCGGAGATGACCCCCGGTCCGCTGGCGGTGAACGCCGCGACCTTTGTAGGCTACAACGTGGCCTCCAGCGGCGGTTCGGTATGGGCCGGGATTGGCGGGGCCGCCCTGGCGACGTTGGGGGTGGCGCTGCCGTCGCTGACCCTGATGCTGGCCGTTTCCGCCGCCTTCTTCCGCTACCGGAACCATCCGGGGAAGATCGTCACCTTCCACTTTGTGCGCCCCGTGGTCACCGGCCTGTTGGCCGTGGCGGCCGTGACCGTGGCGACCCAGGCCTTCCTGGCCAGCGGGGCGCAATGGGGCCAGGACGGGATCCGGGCACTCAACCCCTGGGCTGTCGGCATCTTCGCCCTGGCGCTGTTGGGGTTGCTGCGCTACAAGCTGAACCCGATCCTGGTGATCTCGGGCTGCGCCGTGTGCGGCATGCTGGCACTGCCCTTCCTGGGCTAGTCCTCGCCGGGAATCTGCCCCAAGGGGGGCATCATCCCCTAGCCCTGGGTTGGGCCGCCCATTGCGGGCCTACCTGGGATGGATGGGTTGCGTCGGGTAAGGGCGGGATTCGGGGGGATCGACGCAACCCCGTTGGGGTTGGGAATCGGGAGGACGTTTGAACCCAGGGTAGTCCCGCTCTGCGGGCCAACCCTGGGCTAGAGGACGCAACCCCGGTCGGGGTTGGAGCCAGGTTAGTCCTCGGCCGCCAGGGCGGCGAGGGCGATGCCCGCCGCCACCGAGGCGTTGAGCGAACTCACTTGGCCCCGGCGGGGGATCGAGATCACGTCGTCCGCCTCGTTCAGGATGAACTGGCCAACGCCCTTGTCTTCGCCACCGACCACCAGCAGGAGCTTGCGGGGCAGGCGGCGTTGGAGCTCTTCCAGGCTCGTCTGGCCCTTGCCATCGAGGGCGGCGATATGGTAGCCTTCCTCCTTGGCGATCTTGACGTACTGGTTGGCTGCGCAATTGATGGCGATGGAAAGGAATTCGCAGGCGCCAGCACTGGCCTTGAGCACCGAGGGCAGGATGCCCGGCGAGCCCCGGCGAGGCAGCAGCAGGCCATTGAAACCGAGCACCTCGGCGGAACGGATGACGGCACCCACGTTGTGCGGGTCCTCGATGTTGTCCAGCAGAACCAGACGGGGCTGGCCCAGCAGTTCGGCGAAGGGCACGTAGGGATAGGGATCGGTGACGAGCGCCACGCCCTGGTGGTCCCGGCTGCCCGTCAAGTCGATGAGTTGGCCCTTCTCGACCAACCGATGGGGAATGTTGCGGGCCTGGAGCAGGGCGGCCAGCTTGCGCAGGCGGGGGCTGTCCGCGCTGCTCCGGTTGAGGTACGCCTCGCGGACGGTGCGGCGACCGGCGCGCAGGACCTCGAAGGCGGGGTTGACCCCATAGACAATCGTCGTTTCGTCGGGCACTATGGCTCCTTGGGCTAGGCGGAATGGACGAGGCCGCGCAGATCGCGTCCGGCGGCGAGGGCGCGCTCGGCTTCGGTCCGGTTGAGCCCGATGATCGGAATCCCCTTGTCCACCGTGTGGCGGTAGATGGTTTCCATGTCGTTGTACTCGGGCTGGGACATATTGATGGCGTGGAGACCATCCAGGGCGGTGAGTTGTTCCAGATAGTGGTCGCCGCGGCCGCAGAAGTGGTCCGCCCCGCCGCCGAATGCGGCGAGCAGCCGTTGGTTGTAGGGGGCGATGAACTCGCCGAACATGGCGGGCGAGAGGTTCATGGCGGAGTCGTCCCGCAACATGATATGGCCGCGGTGCACCATGCCCCAATGGGTGTCGTAGTCCCCCTCGGTGGGCACGATCTCCAGCCACTGGCGGCGGAAGGCGACGTAGGTTTCGCAGACCAGATCGAGGAGCTGATGGACCAGCGGCGCGTTGTCGAAGAGCTCGACGAAGATGCCACTGCCCCACAGCACTTCGCAGACGTCCATCGGGCCCTGCATGTCGGGATGGTAGACCTTGACGTAGCGGGACAGTTTGGGGTAGTCGGCGAGGGTGTCGCGGAAGCGGCGGCCCATTTCCATGACCTGGGCGCCGTAGCCGACGGCGAGGTCGGGAATGCCCCGGTCCACCAGCGCCCGGATGCTGTCCGTGCCCCCTTCGATGGGTTCGGAGGTGGGGAGGGTGTTGTAGACGTCGTCCATCACGAACAGCTTCACCCCGAAGAGCGAAGGGAGAATGCTCGATCCATAGTTGCAGCGCACGTTGAGCACGGCGCCGCCGCCCGACTTGAGGGTGCCCGAACAACCGGCCAACTGCTGGAGCAGCATGCGGTCGTAGTCGTCGAGGGCCTCGTTCACCCGGACGGCAGGCCAAGCCAAGCCGGGGGCGCTGGGAGCCGGCCGGCGGGGGCTGAACAGATCGCCCTGGAACTGGCCGCCGCAGAAGGTGCGCCACTCCTGTAGGAGGGCGTCCTCGGCGGCCGGGTCGATCCGGCGTTCCAGGTCTTCGAGATAGGGACGGAGATCCATGTGCAGGGTCCTCATGGGGTTGAACGGGGAACGCTCCGCTCCCGTCCCCTGCACGGAACGGAATCGGCAATCGCATACCATCGCCTCGCGAACGGGATTCGGCAACCGGCCCGGAACGGTCCGGATCTCCCCGGCCAGTTGCGGGAAAACAGCTCGCCGAGGGTGAGAGGCCGGTTTTTGCTGGTATGGTGTTCGGAGAACAGGGCTCCCGCCTTGCTGGCATAACTCCTCCAGGACAAACGAACGACTATGGCACTGACCGATGCCTCCAGCCAACCTGCCGAACCGGAACGGCGTGTCGCTTGGGGCCGCTTTCTCCGGGACGTGTTCATCTGCTCCCTCGGGGCCTATGGCGGCCCCGAGGCGCATCTCGGGGTGTTCACCGAACAGATGGTGGTTCGCGGCAACTACCTCGACGAGACCGAGCTGATCGAGCTGGCGGCTCTGTGCAGCATCCTGCCGGGGCCCACCAGCACCCAGACCATCGTCTCCATCGGCTACCGGACCGGCGGGCCGCTGCTGGCTTTGCTGACTATGCTGGTCTGGGCCTTGCCGGTGCTGGTGGCCATGACGCTGCTTTCCTTCCTCTATCGGTTTCTGGCCGGGCAGGGGATTTCGGCGGACGTGCTTCGCTATGTGGGGCCGATGGCGGTGGGGTTCATCATCCTGGCGGCGTTCCGCATCGGGCGCAAGGTGGTCACCGACACCACGACGGTACTCCTCCTGGTCTTCGGGGCGGCAACCACCTACTTCATCCGCGCTCCCTGGATCTTCCCGGTGGTGCTGCTGATCGGCGGCACGGTAGGCATTCTGACCACACGGGAGAAGGGCATCTGGAACCGGGTCAGCATCTCTCCGCCCTGGCGCTATCTGGTCCTCTTTGCCCTGTTGGCTCTGGGAGGGATTGCGGCGGCGGAGTTCACCGACAACCGTCTGGTCCATATCTTCGAGAGTTTCTACCGCTACGGCTATCTGGTCTTCGGCGGGGGCCAGGTCGTGGTGCCGGTCATGCACAGCGAACTGGTCGAGATGCGCGGGTATATGACCAACGGGGAGTTCCTCACCGGCTACGGGCTGGTCCAGGGGCTGCCGGGCCCCATGTTCAGCTTCGCGGCCTACGCGGGAGGGCTTGCCGCCCGGGGCGGATCGACACTATCCCAGGTTCTGGGGGCGATGGCCGGCGGCATCGGCATTTTCCTGCCTGGTCTGCTGCTGATCTACTTCGTCTATCCGGTGTGGGAGGAACTCAAACGTATCCGGGCCGTGCGCCTCTCGCTCCGGGGCATCAATGCCGTGGCTGGCGGGCTGATCGCGATTGCCGCCGTGGTTCTGATGGAGGCGACCGGTCTGCGCTGGGACAATCTGGCGGTGACGGCGGTCACCGTCGTCCTGCTCGCCTCCCGGAAGGTTCCCGCCCCCTTGCTGGTGGTCGCCGCCCTCCTTGCCGGGTTTCTGGGGTAGGGCGTTCTTCCCGGAAACAGAACGGCGGGCCCCGTGGAGTACGGAAGCCCGCCGCGAAGGGAAGAAGGTTGTCTAGACGGTCAGACCGGCCACGGCGGCGCCGATCACCGGAGCGCCGACCATGTCGCTCTTCTTTTCGCCCGCCGCACTCACGTACGCGACGGCCTGCTCCTGGACCTGGATGGTGTCGAAGAAGATGCCGCGCTGGCAGAGGATGCCGCGCAGGAACTCCTCGGTCTGGCTCTTCAGGTTGTTCGTCTTGTAGTAGGTGGAACCGTCCATGACCACGCAGACGGGATGGAGAGGGCTGGTGCCCTTGCCGGACTTGATGATGGGCGCGGCCACGTTGATGGCGAGGCACACGGCGGCGCGCCGGATGACGGCGGCGGCGATGCTCATCACCAGTTCGCGGTCCTCGTCGCTGAAGTCGGCGGTGTTGAAGATGCTCTCGCGATAGGGATTCCAGAGGAAATCGTCCATGTCCTTGGTTTCGAGCTTGGTCCAGGCGTTGACCTGGGCGCTGGCGCTGGCGGAGAAGAGACCTTCGGCCGCCGCCGCCTTGAGGGCATAGAGACCGACGCCGCCGAGATAGCCGCCGGAGATCATCTTCTCGAACTTCTGCTTGCCCTCGGACCCGGTGGTGGCGTCGAAGGCGGCGTCGATGTCCGTGCGCGGGCACTTGCCGAAGCCGCCGGATTCGAGGTTGATGGCCATGGCACCGGTATTCATGTCGGGGAGCTTGGGCACGTTCTGGTTCTGCTCCACGTAGGCCGTGTTGGAGCCGGTACCCTCGATCACCCCCAGGTAGGAGTCATACTGGCGGGGACCGCCAATGCTCTTGCCGGCCAGGAGCGTGGCGATGGTGTCGTTCAGGATGACGACCTTCTTGCCGGCTTTGCCGCGCTTGGTCAGCGCATCGACCAGCCCCTTGCCGATGGACTGGCCTTCCACGTCCTTGGCCTGGATGCCCTTGGTCCACTCGATGAGCACGCCATCGCAGTCGGGCGTGATCGTGGCCGGATAGCTGAAGCAGAAACCGATGCGGTCGGAGTCGTCGATCACGGGCTCCAGGAAGTCGGCCAGGCGATCGAAGAACTCCTCCTTGGTCTTGACCACTTCCTTGGTGCCCGGCATGGGCGCCTTGTGGAAGTTGGCCACCGTGTAGGAGCCATCCGCCGCAAAGGTGAGGGTGGCCACCCGCAGATTCGTGCCGCCCGCATCCATGACAATCACCGGCTTGCCAGCGGGGACGGGCCGGTCGATGGTCACATAGGTGGGGATCATTTTCAGCGAACTGTCCTTGGCCGCCAGGCCCAGATCCATCTCGGAGATGAACTCGTGGATCACGGCATCGACGTCGATGGCGTCGGCGGTGAGCTTGTGCTTCTCAAGGAACTGCTGGGCGCGCTCTTTCATGGCCATGGGATATCCGTTCCGCTAGGGTTTTGGTCCAAGGATAATGACAAGATGGGCGGCAATATACTTTCCGGACGGGACGGTGCCAGCAGCTACGCGGGGGGTTGTATGGAGAGTGTAAAAAGAGCAACGCAACCGGTGGACATAAGTTGCGGCGGCGTGGGGTGGTTCTATATTCCGTCGGACGTGGGGTACCTATCTGATCCCTTGGCTGACCGGGAAATCCCCTGCAACGGAATGTGTTGCGACTGCTTTTCCGGGCTGTTCTCGATCCGGATACTGGACTCCGCATCCGCCCGGAACGACTTGGTGTTTGACGAGGCAGGAGGTTTCCGATGATGGGTGAGGAGAGGCAGGAATGCCCGGAATGTGCGGAGCAGATTCCCGTTGGGGTCGTGGCGTGTCCGTTGTGCGGGGCTGATCTGGCCTGGCGGATGCGTCCGGACGAGGTGACCGACTCGGCCCAGAGCATCCGCGCAGGGCTGGACGATTACATGAAGTTCGGCGCCTACCAGCAGGAGGTGGCCGCAGGCTCTTCGGTGCTCAGCGGCGGATCCATCGCCTGGGGGATCGTCACGCTGGGCTGTTTCGTGGCAGCCGTGATGGCGGGGATGCAGAACGGCGACGATGCCGAGGGCATCGCCGTGCTCGGCGTGGTTGGCGGGATCTTCTGCTCCATCTGCACCCTGGTGTACCTGTCCCGCGATCTCGGCTCGATGGGGCTGGCCAAGGTCCGCAAGCCAAAAACATTCGTGCGGCGCTTCATGAAGGCGGCGTTGAGCGGGCGGGAACAGCGGGCCTATGTGGCGACGGTGCCCACGAACCGTGTTCCCACCACGATGCATGAGGTGGATCTCGGGGCGATCCCGCAACATGCCGAGGTCCCCCCTATCGACAGCCTCGGCGGTTTCCGGAAGTACTGGCGGCAGTACATCCGGCGCGGACCCTCTCTCCAGAGCCGCGGCATCGCCATCCGCAAGGTACACGAGCCCCGCGAGCTTGCCCCCGGCCTGTACGCCGTGCAGGTGGACCTCCGGGTGACCAACTATCCGAGCCTCGCCCTCATCGGTATCTTCGTTCTTGGTCTCTTCGTAGCTATTCTCGTTTTGCTGCTGCAGAAGAAACACGATCTGACCATCACCAAGACGGTGATCTTCCATAATGGCCGCTATTTCATGCTGGAACCGGAACTGGTCGGTACCTGGGACTTGGCGGCGGAGCAGCTATAGCGGGACAGGACGGTCGCACCGAAACAAACGGGAGACAGTGGTATGCCGGTTAGCGAAGAGAGCGTCAATGTGGAGATCTGGGATGCGACGGGGAACAAGAAGATTGTCGCCGCGCTGCCGTGCCATTCCCCGGTGAACCGCATTCTGGTACTGCTGGTCGAGAAGATGAACCTGCCGCGGAACAGCCCCGACGGGCAGTTGATGAGCTACAAGTTCCACCACAAGGCCACGGGGCGGCAGTTGCTTGACGAGCAGACGCTGAGGCAGGCAGGGGTGCGCGACGGGGACGTGCTCCGCGTGCAGCCCGAGATCACTGCCGGAGCGCATGCGTGAGCCCGGCGTCGCACGTAGACCCGGTTCCCCAATCGGCTCCGGAGGGGGTGGTGATTACGGCCGCGGCCTTGGAGGACCAGGGCCGGTTCAGCCGGTTCGAACTGATCTCGTGGTGGGACCAGGAGCGTATGCGCCAGGCCAAGATCCTGGTCATCGGTGCCGGTGCCCTGGGCAACGAGATCCTGAAGAACTGCGCCCTGCTGGGCATCGGCAACGTGCTGGTTGCCGACATGGATGACATCGAGATCTCGAACCTGACCCGTTCGGTCCTCTTCCGGGCGACGGACAGCGGCGCGTCCAAGGCGGAAACCGCCTGTCGGGGGGCGAAGGACATCTACCCCGACATGAACCTGCATCCCTTCACCGGGAACATCGTCCATGATCTGGGCCTGGGGGTCTATCTCTGGGCCGACGTGATCATCGGTGGGCTGGACAACCGCGAGGCCCGCGTGGCCATGAACAGCGGGGCCTTCTTCGCCCGCAAACCGTGGATCGATGGTGCCATCGAGGTGCTGGATGGCGTGGCCCGGGTGTTCAGCCCGGCCAACGACGGGCCCTGCTACGAATGCACCATGAGCGAGACCGACTGGAAGCTGCTGGAGAGCCGCCGGTCATGCGCCCTGCTGACCCGGGAGCAGATGCTGGCCGGCAAGGTGCCCACGACCCCGACGACGGCAAGCATCGTGGCCGGCATCGAGATGCAGGAAGCGATCAAGATCATCCATGGCCTGGAACCGATGGCCGGGCGCGCGCTCGTCTATAGCGGCCTGAGTTCCGACTCGTATCCCGTGGTCTACCAGCGGAAGGAGGACTGCTACGGTCACGAGACCTACCAGCGCCTGGTGTTGCTGGGCTGCGGAGTCGCGGACATCACCGCCGGCGAACTCCTGGCGCGGGCCAGGGCGGATCTGCGGAGCGAAGCGGCGGTGATCGGCCTGTCCCGGGACGTCATCTCCAGTCTCAGTTGCCCGGTCTGTTTCAGCGAGGAGAAGGTGTTCCGGTCGCTGGGCAAGGTCACGGAGGCGGATGCCGTCTGTCCGGGCTGTGGCAAGACCCGGGTGCCCGTCACCCTGTCGACGCTGGGCTATGACGACAGTCTTGACGCATTGAGCTTCGCGGAACTGGGAGTCCCTCCCTTCGACATCGTCACGGCCCGCAGCGGCGAGCAGACCGTCTCCTATGTGTTCGACGGCGACGCTCCGGCGGTTCTTGGTTCCTTGCCAGCGACCCTTTCGCTGTCGGATTCCCCATTGGATGGAGAGGAGTAGGCCATGGCGAAGAAGAACGGAACCAAGGGCGAGGCGGAGACCGGCAGCAGCGCGGGTATCGATTACCGCGATACGCCCAAGGAACGGATCGCCTCGCGCCCGTTTCCGGCCAGGATTTCGGACGAGTACCGGGTACACATCGCTCCCGATGCCTACGAGCGGATGAAGGCCCACGCGGCGACCAGCGACGAGGTCGAGCTGTGCGGCGTCCTGGTGGGCGATGTCTGCCAGGACGACCAAGGCATCTACCTCAGCATCACCGGGGCCATCGAAGGCGAGGGGGCCAACACCTATGGCACCCAGGTGACCTTCACCCAGCAGACCTGGGACCACATCCACCGGGTCCGCGAGCAGGACTATCCCAAGGCCCAGATCGTGGGCTGGTTCCATACCCATCCCGGGTTCGGCGTGTTCCTCTCCGGCATGGACACCTTCATCCAGGAGAACTTCTTCAACGCGCCGTACCAGGTGGCCATTGTCCTGGAGACGAAGGCCAAGCAGGAAGGCTGCTTCGGGTGGGTCGATGGCAGGATCACCCCCCTGCAACGCTACTGGGTGGGAGACCGGGAAGTGCGGTTGGCGACCGGCGAGGCCGAGCCCTTCGAGGAACGGATGGCTGCGCCCGACGGCTCGCGGATGCAGGCATCCTCGGCCGCTTCGGCTCCGCAGGCTCCCCCGGAACCGCCCCCCCCAATGGGCGTCAAGAGCCTGATTCTGATGGCGGTGCTCTGTGTCCTCCTGGGTGTCTTCTGGGGCTACAGCCTGACGCGGCGGGCCTTGTTCCAGGCGCTGCAGACGGAGTTCTACGCGCTGATGGAGTTCACCGGCATCAACAGCGCCGCCGCCGAGGACATGCACGCGGTGCAGGGCCAGGTGGCCAAGGTCCGCCAGGACCTGGAGAAGGCGGGCAGGAGCGAGGAGAGCAAGCAGATGCAGGCGATCGAACATCTCCTCGCCGTCTACGAGAAGGACTATCTCGACCGGGACCGCGAGAGCTTCCGGAAGCGCGTCAGCCAGTTGGGCCGGACGCGGCAGACCCTGGCCGAGCAGGTGGATGCGGCGAACCGCGAGGCCCGCGATCTCCGGCTCTACGTCGCGAACATCTTCATCATGCGGGCAGCGGATGTGCTCAACCGCGCCAACGTGCGGAGACCGGCCGACCTCCCGCCCCAGGATGCGGCAGACTTCCGCGAGATCCTGGGCACCGCCCTGCACATCGAGCCAGCCGCCAAGGAGATGCTCCGCGTGCAGTTCCCGGATTGGCTTGAGTTCCTCTATCCCTCGCCGGCTCCCCAGAAGGCGCCCCCTGCCGAGGGAACGAAGAAGGAGAAGGAGTAGATGCCGGACATTGTCATCACCAGTGCCGAGCTCAACAACGCCCACATCGACGAGATCGTGAATCTCGAACGGTCCCTTTCCCGTTCGGACGCTCGATTCGTCGACGACGTCCCGACGCCCTTCTACCTCAATCCGGTCTTCTACTACGCGCTCGCCTCGTTCCTCGGGGTCCTGTTGGTCTGGCTGGGGCTGGAGCCGTTCATCGACGACAACAGCGAGGGGATTCCCATCCCCTTCGTCTCGGACTACCTGCTGTTCGGGCCGGTGGCGGCTGGCCTGGGCCTGGCGGCGGGGGTGGTGTACGGGGTCGTGAACCGGAACTTCGGGCAGGCTGCGATCTGCGGCATCATTGGCTTGGGGGTTGGCCTGGGGGCGACCGTGATCTCCACGGTCGTTGCCGACATTGTGTTCTCGATAACCCTCAATCTGGCCGCAGGAATCCAGGGCGGCGCGGGTCAGATCCCGGACGAGGGATTCCCGTTCCGGGGCGTCGCCTTCTTCATCCTCATGTGCGGGCGTGGACTGGCCTGGTGCCTGGTAAGCATGGGGGCGGGGCTCGGGCTGGGGGTTGCGCTCAAGTCGAAGAAGCTCATCCTCAACGGCCTGGCTGGCAGCATGGTGGGCGGTCTGTTGGGCGGACTCCTGTTTGATCCGGTGTCCCGCTTCCTGTGCAGCACGGCCGACGACGGTGCCCTTAGCCGGGGCATCGGGATCACCGCGATCGGCATCCTGGTAGGCCTGTTCGTCGGCCTGTTCGAGAACATCAGCAAGGATGCCTGGTTCGTGATGCTCCAGGGGCCCCTGGCCGGGAAGCAGTTCGTCATCTTCAAGTCGCCGATGGTCCTGGGCTCGGCCCCGAAGTGCGACGTGTACCTGTTCAAGGATCCCGCCATCGATCCCAAGCACGCGACGGTCTCGAAGAACGGGAGCCGCTATTTGCTTAGCGATGGCGGCAGCCCCAACGGCACCAGCGTCAATGGCAGGCGGATGGACAAGCATGTTCTCCAGCCTGGGGACGTCATCGCCCTGGGAGATACCGTCCTGCGGTATCAGGAACGAGCACGAGGCTAGGAGGGTCAACGATGGACAGCAAGGTAATCGAGTGCCCGAAATGCGGGACGAGCCTCTCCTACGAGGACGAGCATATCGGGCAGGTTCTCTCCTGCCCATCCTGTGGCGTGGAGTTCGAACTGGTCCTGCCCGACGACGAGGAAGGGGAGGGCGCTCCGCCCCCCGCCGCCGCCGAGGAGACACCGAAGCTGCCCGAGTCCATGAAGGCCAACCGGCTGGTGGACGGGCGCACCTGCCCGAAGTGCGGCCAGGGCATCTTCTTTGGCCAGGATGTGCATAACTGCCAGACTTGTGGCCAGACGGTACACGATACCTGCTGGGAGGACGGGGGTTGTCCGACCTGTAGTCGACGGGTCCACTCCGAGCCCGATGGCCCTCCGATCGGGCTCCGAGACGAGCCCCTGACGCTGAAGAAGCGTCCCAGCCTGCCTCCTCCGGTTCCGCCCGTCGGGGGCGGCGGCAGC
>QKCY01000503.1 GCA_003245525.1 Victivallales bacterium
GGCCGCGAAGGCGGCATCCTCAAACAGTGGCACGTTTTTCCCGATTATTGCGGGAACCCTCCAGGGCAGGCATGGTCAACATAAGTGTTGAATCTCTTGCCATCCGGCGAGAGCGGCGAGCGAGTTCCCACCCCAGCCAGCCAATTGTGCATCGCGGTTACCAATGACCGCAAAAGTAGACTACCAGGGACTGGATGGTGCCTCGCTCGCCGTTTCGTTTCTGGGATCGGCAGGGCGCCAACGGCAGGACTGCCGAAAGCCAACCAGACGATGAGGTGGCAAAATCATGGGCAGAGACCCCCGGACAGGTTGGCGCAGCGGCAAGTTGGTTGTATAGGGGAGTGATGGCATAGTAGAGGTTTTGCCATTCCCCGCCCTATCTACAGAGGTCGGATTCGGCAGTGAGCGTCACGACACGGATTGATCCGGGACAGGAGTTTGCTTTTGCCAACCTGCATGGCAGGTGGTCGGCGTTCCTGCGTGGAGACGAATTGCGGCGGATCGTGCAGGCGGCTTCGCCCGATCTGCTCTTGCGGGCACTGGGCAATCGGGGCATCCAGATCGCGGCCCTGCCCGAGGCCCGACGCGCGCTGATCCGTCATCTGGGCGCGGACCTGGTGCGGGTCATGGCCATGCTCGATCCGGCTGGCACGGCCTTCGGCGAGGCGTTCCTGCGGCGTTTCTGGCACGAGGATCTGAAGACGATTCTCCACGCCCGGGCGTTGGGGATGAAGGAGCTGCCTGCCGAGGAAATCCTGGTGGAACTGCCCATGCTGCCGCCGCTCCCGGTGGCGGCCCTGCTGGCCGCCCGGAATGGCGAGGAGTTCATCAAGCAACTCCCGAGCAGCGAGCGGGCGGTGGCCGCCATTGTGGACGAGTTGGCGGCCAACGGCAACATCCCCCTGGCGGATACCGCCATTGATCGACGGTTCTACGAATGCCTCCGGCAGGCCGCCCAAGCCTGTCCGCCCGAGAGCCAGGAGTTCGCCTGCCAACTGGTGGGATTCGAGATCGATTCGGGCAATCTGGTGACGCTGTTGCGCAACCGCAAGACCTACCAGTTGCCGCCGGAAGAGGTGCTGGCCCTATGCCTGCCGGGGGGACCCGGTTCGCGCCGGGATGTCCTGGCCAAACTGGCCGTGGTGCGGACTCCCGGCGAGGCGGCGGCGTTGGTGCCGAACCGTATGGCCAATTGCCTGCGTGACCGCCAGTTGAACGAACTCTCCCGGATCGAGAGCGATCTGCGCGAGGCTTTGCACCGGTTGGCGCGGAAGGGGTTCGGCGACTACACCCGGCCAGCCTGTTCCGGCATCGCCTATCCCTATCTGAAATGGACCGAGGTCCAGAACATGGTCCGGCTCTGCGAGGGCATGCGCTTCGGCTTGCTGCCAGCGGAACTGTCGCAACTGCTGATCGGAGAGGGGAGCCATGTTTAAGCCGGTGTCCATGGCCAAGCTGCGGGTGCTGATCCTCCAACGCTACCTGGCGGAAGTGACGGCGGCTCTGGGCGAGTTCGGCGGGGTCCATCTGGTGGATGCCGAGGAGAAGGGGCTGGCCGATCTGGATGCCCATGCCGAAATCAGCCAACTGGAGGCGTTGCTCATTCGTTGCGACGCTCTGCTCGAGCGGTTGGGCGTGGATGAGCACGTGCTGCCTGCGGTCGCCATCCCGACGCGCAGTGTCCAGGATCTGGTCGGTTCCTTCGCCGCGATCGAGGGCGAGTTGGACAAGACGGAGAAGGAACTGGAAGATCTGGTGCGCGAGTCGGGCCTGCTGGTGCAGCGCACGACCCGCCTGCGCCGTCTGCCGGTTGAGGACGTTCCGTTGTCGACGCTTCGCTCGCTCGGGCATCTCTACTTGGTGGCGGGGCGGATTGATCCCTCTCTGGTGGCGGTCATGCAGGCCGCCGTGGGCGAACGGGGACTGGTGCTCCACGACGCGAGCGTGCCCGAGCGCCGGGACGAAGTACTGGTCGTCACTACCCGGCGCGGTCGCTGGGCGGTGGAGTCGGACTTGAAGGAACTCGGATTCGAGTCCGAGGAACTGCCCGAGGACGTGGAGACGACCGCCTCCAAGGCCATGGCCGAGGCCGAAAACCGGCTGGAGGAAATCCGCCTGCACATCGTGTCCGGCCGCACCGAAAGCCAGAAACTGGCCTTGATGCGGGGACCCGAACTCAAGGCGGCCCGCCGCCAACTGGTCCGTTCCCTGGCCGTGGCGCGGGCGCAGGACCATTTCAGCCAGTCCGAACACTTGGTCTGCATCGCGGGCTGGCTGCCCCAACATGACGAGGAGAGGGTGCGCCGGGTAGTGGAACAGGCCACCGGCGGTACCGGCATCGTGGAGATCCGGCCGGCCGACGACGATCCGGAACACGGGGAGATCGACGAGATTCCCGTCCAACTAAGGCCAAACCGGGTGCTCCAGCCCTTTCAGAACATGGTCACCAGCTATGGCTGGCCCCGCTACGGGGAGCTGGACCCTTCCCCCTTCGTGGCGATCAGCTTCGTGCTGATGTTCGGCATCATGTTCGGCGACGTGGGGCAGGGGGCCCTGGTCGCCCTGTTGGGACTCTACCTGCGGTACAGTCGCCGACCGGCGCTGGCTAGCCTGCGGGACGGCGGCATGTTGCTGCTGGTCTGCGGGGTGTGTTCGGTGGTCTTCGGCTTCCTGTACGGCAGCGTGTTCGGCTACGAGGAGCTGCTGCCGCCAATCTGGCTCCGGCCCATGCACGACGAATCGCGCATCCTGGGAGCGGCGGTGATGCTGGGTATCGTCTGCATCAGCTTGGCCATTCTCGTCAACATCTACAACAAGTTCCGTTCCCGGCGCTACTTCGAGAGCGTGTTCGACAAGTTCGGGATCATCGGCATCGTCTTCTACTGGGGGGCGATCGGTCTGGGGCTGAAGGCTGCACGGGCCGGGCAGTTGGATGCCAAGCATATCGTGCTGGTCATCGTGGTCCCCCTGGCCCTGCTCTTCATCCGCGAGCCGCTGCACAACCTGCTGCACCGTCGCAAACTCCTGCACGAGGACCCCTTCACCTTTGTGCTGGAGGCCTGTGTCGAGACCCTGGAGACGGTGACCACCTTCCTGGGCAACACGGTGAGCTTTGTCCGTGTGGGTGCCTTCGCCCTGAGCCATGCGGCCCTCTGTCTGGCGATCTTCTCCGTGGCGGACATCATGAAGACGATGCCTGCGGGCGGGTTCTGGGTGGTCCTCGTGCTGATCCTGGGCAACCTGCTGGTCATCGTGCTGGAAGGCATGGTGGCGATGATCCAGGGCGTCCGACTCCAGTACTACGAGCTGTTCAGCAAGTATTTCTCGGGCGGCGGCCTGCCGTACCGCCCCTTCGAGCTTCGCGAAATGGATGCCAATCGTCCCAGCCAACCAGGAGAACGTGAATCATGAGAACGATGCGTAATGTCCGTAACTTCGCCCTCTTGAGTATCGCCCTGCTCGGTATGTTCGTCTTTGCCGCCGCCGTGCATGCTCAGGAGCATGTGGCGGCGACTCCGGAACAGGCGGTCCAGCCCACCGGCGACGCGGGAGCCGTGCTGATGAGCGAAGGCCGCGGCATCGCCTTCCTGGCGGTTGCCATCACCATGGGCATGGCCTGCCTCGC
>QKCY01000155.1 GCA_003245525.1 Victivallales bacterium
CGGCTTGCGCGGAGTGCCGGTGTTGCAGTACACTACCCCGCCATCAAACCGTCTGATTGGGAATGTGTACTATGCACCGTATCCTGCTGCCCGTTCTGCTGCTGTCGTTGGGGCTTTCCGCCCAGGAAAAGGACCAACTCAAGCCGGAGTCGGACCCGACGTTCAAGCCTACGTTGGTTGCGGTGGACTTCTCCTCGCGCTATGTGCGGCCGGACGCGGAAGTGGCAGTGACCTACCGGTTTCGCAACGACGGCACCAAACCGGCCCGGGACGACTACCGGGTGTTCGTCCATCTGGAGAGCCCGCGGCAGAGCTGCGAGTGCCTGGTGGGCAACCTCGACCATCTGCCCACCGTTCCCACCAGCGCCTGGCAGCCGGGACAGGTTGTGGCCGACGGTCCCCATGTCTTCACGGCCCCGGTGGGTACGGAGGACACCACCTACTTCGTCCATGTGGGCGTCTACGCGCCGAAACTGGCGGGTGGCCCTCGGCTGCTCGACCAGTATGTGGGCGAGTTCAAGGTCTCGCCGAAGGCCCCGGCCGAATCGATCAAAGGTCCCGATCCGCTGACTGCGGCGGAAGTGGCCCGGCGGCGGGCGTTGCTGGCTGATCGCATCCAGGACCCGGCCGAACTGGCCACCAATGCCTTCGTGTTCCGGATCGACCGCCAGACCCTGGCCTTCGATCTGGTGGATCGCGCTACCGGCGTGCGCTGGTCCTCGAACCCCTACGATACCCATTTCGCCACGGTCAACCTCACCGGGCCGACGGGCAAGCTGGGCGTGCAGGTGCGCACCCTCGACCGCCTGGGCAGCCAGAAGAACCGTTTGACCATGGTGACCCGGCTCCGCACGCCGGAGGGCACGGACACCGGCGTCGATATCGCCTTTGCGCTGGAGCCCGTAGCCGATCCGGCGGGCCTGCGCCTGCGCTATGCGGCCCGTGAGACGGGCGAATGGAAGGTGGAGTCCGTACAGGTGCTGGAGAACAGCTTCGGCACCACCGATGCGGACGACGGCTATCTGGTGGAGCCGTACCGGCTGGGCATGCTGATTCCGGTAGCCAAGGCCCTGCCCCGGTCGCGCCCCTTGCAGACCTATTCCAGCATCACCATGGCCATGTACGGGTTGGTGAAACAGGATAGCGGGCTGCTGCTTGCGTGGCCCCATCCCGAGACCAGTGTGACCATGAAGATCGATTGGCCCGAGAACGAACTTGTCCCCGGCACCCGCATGGGCAGCGCCGCCATCACCCTCTACGGTGCGGCGCACGAACTGACCATTCATCCCACCGGTTCCGGCGGCTACGTGCAGATCGCCAAGGCCTACCGCGCGGTGGCCAAGCGCAACGGCTGGCTCCAGACCTGGGCCGAGAAGCGCGAGCAGTTCCCCAGCGCCGCCCAGATGGCGGGCGCGGCGGACTTCAAGCCCTTCGTCTTCACCCGCACGATCCCCAGCAAGCGCCACGAGGGGCCCGAATCGACCCATCTCGGCTTCACCTTTGCCGAAACGGCGGCATGCGCCCGGCACTGGCACGAGGACCTCGGCATCGACCGGGCCATGGTCGTGCTTGCAGGCTGGATTCACCGCGGCTACGACAACCAGCACCCCGACATCCTTCCCGCTGCCCCGGAATGCGGCGGCAACGAGGCGCTGACCGAGGCGGCCCGGCAGATCAGGGCCCAGGGCTTCCTCTTCGGACTCCACGACAACTACCAGGACATGTACCGCGACGCCCCCTCCTGGAACGAGTCCTACATCAACAAGAACGCGCGGGGCGAGATCAAGCAGGGCGGCTGCTGGGCGGGCGGCCAGGCCTATCAGGTCTGCGCCATCGAGCAGGTGGCTCTGGCCAAACGGCCCCAGAACCTGCCCGCCGTCCGCGATCTCTTTGGTCCCAGCATCTACTTCATCGACACGGTTTTCGCCTGGCCCCTGGTCACCTGCGAGGACCCGGCCCATCCCATGAGCCGCTACGACGACATGGTCTGGAAGTCCAAGCTGTGCGATCTGGCCAAGGAGCATTTCGGCCTCTTCGGCAGCGAGGAAGGCCGCGAGTGGGCCGTGCCCCACGCCGACTATCTGGAAGGCCTCCTCGGCCAGAAGCGCGAGGCGTCCAAGCGGGACAACGTGATCCCTCTCTTCGAGTTGGTCTACGGCGATTGCGTCAACCTCTACACCCACCAGAGCGACCGCCTCGGCCCCGGTTCCGCCAAGCCCATGCTCGACCATGTGCTTTACGCCGAAATGCCCGTCTACCAGTTCGGCAGCCATCTCTACTGGCAGACCCCTGCCGCCCAGGGCCTGCCCCTGGAACCGCTGCCGCCCAAGGTGAAAGCCACCGGTGAGCTCACCTTCGAGATCACCTACCGCTGGAAGGTGCTGGGGAAGATCGGCGAGGACCTGCGCGCCTTCGTCCATTTCTCCCATCCCCGTTCCGACCGTCCCGAGAACATCGCCTACCAGGACGACCACGCTCTGACTCCTCCCAGCAGCACCTGGCAACCCGGTACTATCGTCGAGGTCGGCCCCCATGCCGTGACGATCCCCACCCAATACCAGGGCGAGAGCCAGATCCTCATCGGGCTCAGCGGCAAGCAGGGCCGGCAGATGCTCGGCACGCTTCCCGGCCAGCAGGGGCGCTACTCGCTCGGCACCATTCGCACGACGCCCGAGGGACCGGTCTTCACCCCGTCCGAGCCCGATGCGGACACCGCCTGTTTCTCCCGCGCCGACGCGGGCTGGGGCGAAGCGCTCTGCTCCCAGGACCGCTCCATCAAGAACACCTACGAGGTGCTCTCCTACCTCAACCGTCTCACCGCCGACATCCCGATGACCGACCACGCCTTCGTCACCCCGGACCACCGGGTGGAGCGTAGCGCCTTCGGCGACGTGCAGGTCGTGGTGAACTACGGCCCCGAGTCCTACGAGCAGGGCGGTACGATCCTCCCGGCCTACGGGTTCCTGGTCGAGAGCCCCACCTTCGTCGCCTTCCACGCGAACCGCTACAACGGCGTGGACTACGAGCGCAGCGCTCTGTTCACCGCCCGTAGCCTGGACGGCAGACCGCTGGCGGACTCCGCACGGGTCCGCATCTATCATGGCTTCGGCCCCGCGCAGGTGCGTCTGGGCGGCAAGACCTTCACGGTCGAACGGGAAGCGGAAGTGGGGGTCAAACCGGAGTAGGAGAGTCCCCGCCAAGGGAGGAACCCGCGATGGCTGCGACCAACTTCTGGGACGTTCACGGTTTCTGGTTGATCTTTTTCCTGTTCTTCTTCCCCCGGCTCACCCTCCTGTTTCCGAGCGTGGTCACCGGGGGCGTCCTGTGGTGGCTCGGCTGGATCTTCGCCCCCCGGCTACGAGCAATGGGCGGCCGCGTTCGGTTCCCATGCGCCGCGCCTCCTGGCCGTCCGCGCTACGGCACCTTGCGGCGACGGCTATGGGCGGATATCGACCTGCTGTTTGGCGGGGTCCTGGCGCGCCGCTATGGTGAGGTGTTCTCCACGACCGAACTCCCTACTGGAACGACCCGATGAAGCTTGTGGTGCTTGATGGCTACGCGATGAATCCCGGCGATCTCGACTGGGGCGGACTCACGGCGCTGGGCGAGTGCGTGATCCATGACCGCACGCCGCGCGAACTGACGGTCGGGCGCGCCGCCGGTGCCACCGTGGCTTTGACCAACAAGACGGTGCTGGGGGCGGCGGAGATCGCCGCCTTGCCAGAGTTGCGCTACATCGGGGTCCTGGCGACGGGCTACAATGTCGTCGATCTCCCGGCGGCTCGGGCGGCGGGGATCGTGGTGACGAATGTCCCGGCCTACAGCACCGCCTCGGTGGCGCAGACCGTGTTCGCCTTCATCCTCGAATTCTGCCAGCAAGTGGCGTTGCACGCCGCCTCGGTCCGGGCGGGAGACTGGACCCGCAGCATCGATTTTGCCTACTGGAAGACCCCTTTGGTGGAGCTAGCGGGCAAGACGCTGGGCCTGGTGGGGCTCGGGGCCATCGGCCAGGCGGTGGCGCGGCTGGGGCAGGCCTTCGGGATGCGCGTGGTGGCCGCCGTGCGCACGCCGAAGGAGGTGCGGGGGATCGAGTTCCTGCCCCTCGACGAGGTGTTCCGGCAAGCGGACTTCCTCAGCCTGCACTGCCCCCTTACCCCCGAGACCAAGCATCTGGTCAACGCCGAACGGCTGGCCCTGATGAAGCCGACCGCCCATCTGATCAACACCAGCCGGGGGCCGGTAGTGGATGCGCAGGCCTTGGCGGAAGCGCTGAATGCCGGGCGGTTGGCGGGAGCCGGGGTGGACGTGCTCGACACCGAGCCGCCGCCCGCAACCGATCCCCTGTTGGCGGCCCGGAACTGCCTGGTGACGCCGCATCTGGCCTGGGCCACCCAGGAAGCCCGTTCCCGTCTGCTGGGCACCGCCGTGGCCAACGTCAAGGCCTTCCTGGCCGGGAAGCCGCAGAACGTGGTGTCCTAGATCTCGATGACCAGGCCGGTGCGGGCCACGTCGCAGCGCATGTTCGAGCCGAGCTCGGCGACCAGGGCGCGAGCCTGCTCCTGCATCTGGTCCAACCCCTCGTCGGTGCGGTCCTGGTTGAGGTGCCAGAGCACGAGGTGCTTCGCCTCCGCCTCGATCGCCAGCTTCACCGTGTCCTCGAAGACATTGTGGCCCCAGCCCCGGGAGAAGGCGTCGTACTCCTTGCGCAGGTACTCGCCGTCGTGGAACAGGACGTCGGCCCCGCGCACGAACTCGACCAAGTCCTCGTAGGGAGGGGCTCCCTCGTGGGGGAACTTGGGCTCGTTGTCGGGGAAGAAGGCGACCTTCTTGCCGCCTTCGGTCATCAGGAAGCCGCACCCGCCATTGGGGTGGGACATGGGGAAGCAGCGCACATCCACGCCTGCTACCTGGAACTGGTTCGGGCAGGTGTGCTCGAAATGCAGCGAGGCACCCACATCTTCCAGGTGGACCGGAAAGAAGGGCGCCCGCATGGCTTGGCTAAGGAGATACTCCACCGACTCCTGGGCCGAGACGCAGCCCCGGATGTCCATCTTGCAGTCCTTGCGGTACAGCGGCTTGAAGAAGGGGAACCCAAGCTGGTGGTCCCAGTGGGCGTGGGTCAGGAGCATGTGGAAATCGCGGAAGTTCTCGGCCAGCAACTGCTTGCCGAGCGCGCGAATGCCCGTGCCGGCGTCCAGAATGATTACCTCGTTGGTCCCCGTGCGGACTTCCAGGCAGGTCGTGTCGCCGCCATACACGAGGTACTCCGGTCCGGAAACCGGAGTCGAACCACGAGCACCCCAGACAGTGAGTTTCATCAAAACTCCTTTCGGCGGACGAATCCAATTACCATGTCATGGAATGTGGCTCCTGGCAACACCACGTCCGCGCCCTTCCGTTCCACCGGCACGGTTTTGGCCTCGTCGAGATCGTAGGCCTGGACGATTTCCCAGTCGCCGCCGAGGATGCGGATGATGGCCGGGGCCGCCTCGGGCTGGCGCAGCCAGCAGGCCCGTTTGGCTCCGCCGAAGTTCTGGATGCCACCCGCCGCATTGCGCAGGTAGACCAGGGCCTGATCCCCCTTGATGGAGACCAGGCTGGCCAGTTGCCAACCTTCGCTTGGCGCGAAGAACTCGGGCATCAGATCCGCCGGGACCTCGGGGTTCGCCCCGTCGAGACGGACCGCGTAGCCGTCGGCGTCCGTGACGGGCCGCACATCGTAGTCGATGCCGCGACTCAGCAGGTTGTAGGCGAGCTCGCAGGCGGGGCCGTTGGCCTTGCTGCTGTCGGGCATGGTCACCACCACGCGGGGCTTGCGCCTCTCCAGGGCAGGCAGGTCAATGCCGACCGCACCCAGGGCAGGATAGACCTTGCCGAACTCGGCCATCTCCCCCACGCAGTCCGCCGTCCACATCAGGGAACCGGTGGCCCCGCAGGCCATGGACAGCCAGATCTCGTCGCGGATGACCCGGGTGGAGAAATCGTTGGCCATCTTCTTGAGCTCCGGCTGCCAACGGTTCTGGTTGACCCCGCCTTCGCCGGTGTAGAAGGGGAACCCGGCGGCGGCGGCCCACTTGCTGCGGGCGTAGACGATGGCCCCGTGGTCGGCCCCCTTCATGCCGTCGTTGTAGGGGTGGTAGCTGAAGAGGTCGACGCCCGAATCGCGCCAGCGCCAGGGCTCGGGCCAGTTGTGGGGACCGGGATTGCCCAGCACCGGCGTGTGGGGATCGATGCTCCGGAGATAGTCGGCGATCTCTCGGCACCAGGACATGGGCGGGTTCACCATCTCGTTCTCGAACTCGTAGCAGAGCACTTCCTCGCGCCCCGCGAGCACGGGGATCAGCTCGTCGAGATAGTCCTTCTGGCAACGGATGGCGTCGGGATCGAGATAGCGGGCGGCGGCGGAGCCGACCAGCCGCTTCTCCACCAGGAAACGCGCCCGGTGCGGCGGCAGGGCAGCAAGCTCTTCCGGGGTGTAGTGGGGCAGGCAGATCTTGTCGACGATGTCGAGAGTGACGTAGGGCGGCTTCACGTAGTCCTCGAACAGCGCCACGTTGAAGTAGATGCCCCGGGGCCGCGCCAGATCGAAGAGATGCAGCGTGGCCTGGAGCTGGACCGGATCGACCCGGCCCACGATATCCATGTTGCGCAGCATCAGGCGCAGGGCGGTCACCCCGTTCTGCTGGCAGAGGTCGAGGTAGGCGACGACCTTCTCCTCCACGTCCTGCGGCCAGGGGAAGCCATGGGGATAGGGCTGCGGCCCGCAGGGGAAGAGGTCCACCGACCGGCTGATCTTGCCCTCGGCGTTGGGCAGGCCCGCAGGCCAGTTGGCGTAGAAACCGCCGAGGGGCAGGAAGAGCTTGCCGTCCAGGGTCAGATAGCCCGTGGGGGTGATCCCGATTTCCGTCTGGCGGTAGCCGATGGTTTCCATGGTGCAGCTCCCTGCAATGCCAGCCTCGTCGGTGAACGTAACCGCATGGGTGGTGAGCGGCTGGGCAACACAGGTGGCGAGCAGTTCGCTGCCAGCCACGGCGACCTCGCCCCCGGCCGAAATCGTGGCGACCGGCTGCTTGGTCTTGACCGGCAGGGGATTGCCGAAGCGGTCGGCACCGGCCACCTGGATGCGGACCTGGCGGTCGCCACTCACCGGCACAAAGCGGGTGGCCGGGGTCAGCACGTAGTGATCGAGAGCGGCGGGGCCAACGGCCAGCTTGCCCTCCTTGAGCGGCGGCATGGGGTGGCCGAGGTCGTCCTGCACGCCCACGGTCCAGCGCAGGGCCTGCACGGCTTCGCCTGCCGACGGGGTGAGTTCGGCGGAACGGTTCTTCATTCCCCCGGCCCAGTCCGCGGCCTGGGACACCAGCGTCCCGTCCTCGGCGCGCAGTTCACCGACAAAGGCGACCCGGCTGTCGCCGACCAGCGTCTTGGTGCCCGTCAGGTTGCCGACCGCGAAACGCGGCGTCTCCCCCGCACGGCAGGTGGAGGGGGAGAGCAGGTCGAAGCGCTTGAGGTTGGCGCGCGCCGCCACGTTGCCCCGGTCCAGAACCGGGCCGACGGCCACGGCGGGGTCGGCGGCTTCGAGGCGCACCCAGTCGATCTGCACGGTCGCGCCAGCCCGGTCATTGGTGGTGTCGAGCCGGAGCGCCCGCATGGTCCGTCCATCCCAGAACTGGGGAAAGACGGCGGGCAAATCGAATTCAAGGGTCTGGAACTCCGTGCCCTTGACCGTGAACTCGCACGTCTGGTAGCGGCCCTTCTCGTCGGTGAAGAAGAACGCCCATTTGGCATTCTGGCAGCTCTGGCGGAGCCGCATGCGCAAGCGGGTGTAGCGGGCGGAATCGATGTGCTCGGTGGGAGTGTCGCCGGGTTCGCCGAACATGACGCCCCAGATGCAATAGGGGTCCTTGCCGGTGATCGGCACGGTCAGCAGGCCGTCCTTGACCGTGATCTCGCCGTAGTGGTCGGGCCGGTCGCCCCAGGAGCGGATGCCGTCCTGGTCCCCTTCGTCGAAGTCCCAGGCATCGCCGTAGGTCGCGGTGGCGTAATCGTCGCCGCCCACCGGGGCGGTCGGGAGCAAGGGGCTACCCTCGACGTTGCCCTGGTCGGACCAGTAGACCGCCAACCGGCGGGGGGCAGCCAGTTCGCCGGGCACCTGCACGGTCACCAGATCGCCCGCCCGGAAGATGGGCAGGGCCGTATCGGCAGAGGCCGGGTCCACCACCCGGAGCGTCGCGTCGGCGGGGGCACCCACCCGGAACACTGCCACCGTGTCTTGCCGGGGAATGGGGGAACTCACTTCGACCACTTGGCGGCAACTGGCGGCGGGAACTTGCCAGGCAAGCTGGACCGGCTCGCGCGCGGCAGCAACCCAACCCGCAACCAACGATCCGATCACGACGGCAGTCAACCTGCGATGCATAGGACTCTCCTCGTCCGACAACCCCAAGATCGGGGGACCTGGCAGTCCCCCGTACGAAACATGAACCCGGCCCCCAGGCTTGCTGGCGAGTGACCGGGCCGGGCAATCTCCGACCGACAGCTATTCCTTGGCGGTCAGGCGGTAGTCATACATATCGTACCCCACTTTGCGGACGGCATCAATGATCTCTGGGTAAGGAGTATCGACGATATCGACAAAACCGATCTGGTAGTTCTCGCCATCCAGGGCGCGCCCGCTGGTGGGTTCATCCATGTACTTGAACCAGTGGCAGCCCACGAATTGGGGATGGCGCAGGACCCCGCGCACGTAGTTTTCGTACTTCGCGGCGCGTTCGTTCTGGTCCTTCGCCGCCCGCAGGCCGGTGTGGAACATGCCCCGGTCCAGCGCCCCGAAATGGAACTCGCCGATGATCAGCGGTACCCCGCCACCACCGGGGAACCGGAACCCGGACACATCGTCGCGGTAGAGGTTGTAGCTGACCACATCGCAGTACTCCGCCGCCACCTTGGCTGCCACGTCGTTCACCCAGGCGAAACGGCAACCGAGATAGAGCCGCTGCGGCGCGACTGCCTTCACCGCGTCGCGGATGGTACGGAAATAGGTCTCCGCCGTCTTGTGGTAGAAAGCGACGAGATCCTCGCGGGCGAGTTTGCGGTCCGGGGCCGTGCGGCTAGCCAGGAGCGCGTCCCAGGAGGCGTGTTCCGTCCCCCAGGCTTGATTGAGCTTCTCGATGGTCTCGTACTTGGCCTTCAGATCGGCCACGAAGACCTGCTTGGCCACCTGTTCCGGGGGCGAGGCCAGGGCCGCCTCGGCCAGGGAGGTGTCGCTGCCCCAGGAGATCTCGTTGTCCACGAAATAGCCGATGCACCAAGGATCGGTGACGGTGGTTTCCACCTGCCGCTGCATGGCCGCCTCGATCCGGGGCCTGAACTCGGGATCGAACACATCGCGGAACTGGCCCCAATAGCCCTGGCTACCCGCCAGAGGCTTGCTACTGAAGTTGATCGAAACCACGTACGGAGTCTGCCGTTTCAGGTATATGCGCGAATCCGACCAGTTGGCGATGGTGTTGATGCCCCACGACCGCAGGCGGCGGTGGGTGGTTTCGGCGAACCGGTCGGGCCAGTCCGACCCCTCGTACTTGCGCAGGAGATTGGCGGGCGGGAAGTTGAAGCAGCGGGGCTGCTTGCCCTGGTAGTGGCCGTTGACCACATGGCCCTGCTTGCCGTAGAAGGGCGCGAACTCGGGGCTGCTGGGCAGATCCTGGAACCAGCCGTCGCGGTCGTCGATGGGCGTGTAGTCGCCCGCCCGGACGCAGTCCACGCCGTGGCTGAAGAACAACCGTCCATCCGGATCAACCAGCCACCACTTGCCCTCGTACTGCTGGGTGCGGAAGGCCCCGGTGGCTTCCAGTTGGGGGCCGGCGGCCCAGCCGCCGTAGGCGTCCCAACTCGGCGGCACGGGGGCGGCGGCCAACTCCGCAGCTTCGGCATCGCGCCGGGCGTGCAGTTCGTCCAGCGAGTGCGTCTTGCCCGGCCAATCCCGGTGGATGTACTGGCCGAAGGTGTCGATGAAGGGCAGGAACGTCTCCTTGGTCCAGGCCTGCGCCTCGACCGGTTGCGGCACGTAGGTTCCGGTCAGGCGGATGTTGTCCACCCGGAAGAGATGATCCTCCTTGGGCTTGGGAACGAAGACCAGCAAGGCGGTCAGGTTCGCGACATCCACCGTCCGGACCTTGTTGCCCGCACCGAATGGGTTGCCGCGCATGCCGTAGAACTCGATGGGGGCAACCGCCGCCGACTTGCGGGTTAGTTCCTGGCGCAGCGTACCGCTCGCCCCGGCAGCCAGGTCGAGGTGTCCGGTCACGCAGTTCTTCACCCCGTCCGCCCCCGGATTGTCCACCCGCAACGCCACCTGCACGGGAGTCGTCCCGAGATTGGTCACATCCATCTCGATGGCGGTGAACGCCGAGGCGTCCCACTTGCCGTCCGGCGGCAACAGCGTGAGTCCCGGCCACTGGTCCTTGGTGGTGGTCGCGATCCGCAACGCCCGGCCATCCCCCACCGTTTCGTAGCTCGCGGTCACCGACCGCTGCTCGATCTTCGCCAGATCCGGCCCCTGTTCGAAATCGAGCAGCACGAGACTCGGTTGCGCCCAGAGGGCGACGGGAAGCAAGGCGCACAGCAACAAGGGTTTCATCAGCGACTCCTGCGGGACATGGGACCGAGACCGACCTGCCGATTACCGCAAGATACTCCCTCGAAGGGGCCAAATCCGCCGGAACCCGGAGATTCCGGCGGGAGTCGACCTACCGCTGGGCGTTCCAGGGGTTGTCGCTGCTGTCCGCGTAGGTGGCGTCGATGTTCTGGAACTCCACATGGCCGTCGCAATAAACGGCGTTGAAGCGGTTCCCCGCATTGTGGCGGGTGTAGTCCACCTGGCCCCGGATGGCGCCGAGGCTCCACGAGTCGGCGTTGATGACGTCGGGGCTCGGGCTGCCACCGTCGGCCGCATAGATCACTTCCGAGGTCTTCTTGACCACCGACCCGGCAGAGCCCGCCGGACCGTAGGCATAGCCGCTGCAAGCCCAGGCGTTGATGCCGTAGCAGTACTCGTTGGTGGAAGGCGCTCCCGCGTACTGGTAGTTGGTGTACATCCGCTCGGGATCGGTACCCGGATTGACCGCCGGCGTGTCGTCGTCGACCGGACAGCGGAAGACGCCCAGCGCACTGCCGCAGTAGAAACGGATATGGTCGCCCCAGTACCAGCCGCCGCTCAGCGCGGTGGTGGTGTACCTCTCGTCATTGTCCTGCAGGTACATGAAGCAGGCCGTGCCGATCTGTTTCAGATTGCTCTGGCAGGTCGCGTTCTGGGCCTTCATCCGGGCCTGTTGCAGGGCCGGCAGCAGCATCGAGGCGAGGATGGCGATGATCGCGATGACCACCAGCAGTTCAATCAGTGTGAAGCACGAACGACGATCGGTTCTCATGGCCTGTCTCCTGGGTACAACAATCCGCAACCCCACTCGGCACGCGAGCCGGAAATATCGTTCGCTGTTGCCGACGAACAAGCCACGGCAGGTCATGTCTTGTGTGAAAACCGTGCGTGGGAACCAGGCTATCCCGGGTAGTTCCCCTCGCGGCGCCAGAGGTCGAGCATGAACTCGTAGCGCTCCAGGCGCATGCCGGTGTAGACGCAGTTGCTGGTGGAGAAGATGTAGCCCCCGCCGGGCATGCCGTGCCGCAGGCAGTAGCGGACCGACTCGGCCACCTCGTCCAGCGTGCCGGTGTCGAGCAGCCCGCAGTTCACGTTGCCGATCAGGCACACCCGGTCGCCGTAGCGGCGTTTGACCTCGGCGATGTCCACGTGGCCCTGGGGATCGAGGGAGTGGAGGGCGTGGGGATTGGCGGCGACCAACTGGTCGAGGATCGGCATGATGTTGCCGTCGGTATGCTTGATGACATAGAACCCCATCTCCCGATACCCCGCGATGAGCCGGGTCAGATAGGGCGTCACGAACTCGCCGAACTGGGTCGGCGACATGAAGGGCTGCTCGTTGAAGCAATAGTCGGAACAGAGCGCGAAGCCATCCAGTCCCCCATGGGCGCGCAGGCGCTCGCCGCGAGCCAGGGCGGCATCCACGTTGCGGGCGGCCTGGTCCTTGAGTTGCCCGGCCTGCTCGGCCATCTGGACGGCGAACTCCACCATGCGGTCGCCGTTCGGCACCCCGTAGGTGGCATCGCCGTGCAGCATCAGGAAATAGCGGTCGCCCGAGAGTTCGCGGATGGCGTCGATCAGCCGGAAGGTCTCTTCCTCGCTGGCGGGATTGGGGTGGAGGAAGATGGCGTCGTGCTCGAAGCGCTCGGCGGTCTTGATGTAGAGATCGGCCATGTCGCGCCGGTGAAGCTGGCGCTCCTTCTCCTCCATCTGGTCCCACTGCCGGTAGGCGCGCTGGGAGGGGTGTACCCGCCCGAAGGCCTCCATGGTCAGGAAGAACACCAGCTCGAAATGGGGAACCCGTCCCACGATGGGACGCCGTTCGAGGGCGGCGACAAACCGTTCTTTGGAGGTCATCGGCTGCTCCATTCTACCGCGAGGTCCAGACGGTTGCTTCCGCGATGGAATTCCAGGGGTTCAAGGTGTTGCCGTGCCCGACAATGCGCAGATAGCGGGCGCGGGTGGCGGGCACGGGCACCCGTTCCATGCCAACCGTCTTCCCGTCGCTCTGGCCCGCGAAGATCTGCTGCCATTCCTGGCCATCGGCCGAGGCAAGGAGCTCGAACTTCGTGCTCCGCTGCTCGCTGTGCAGCCAGTCGATCCCCACCGCACCCACGGTCTGGACAATGCCCAGATCGAGCTGGAGCCACGCCCCGTCCTCCTGGGCGGCCCAGTAGGTGCGGGGATTGCCGTCGATGGCCCATTTCTCGGCCCCCGATTTCTCCGTATGGCTGGCCGTAGCCTGCTGGACGAAGAGCTGGTTGGGGGCCAACGCACCCACCACGACCACGCCGCCAGCCGGATCCCAGGAACAGGGCCGCCGCACAGCCAGGGAGAGCGCATCCAGGCCCACCCAGAGCTGCCCGTCGGCCAACTCGGGCTGCTGTCCCAACGGAATGTCGGTACCATTGCAGGCGGCCTGTTGCTTCCGATCAAGGATCACAGACGAGCCGCCGCAGGTCACGGTCCAGGCTGCGTTATGGGTCACGGTTGCGCCCAATGCTGCCGCCACCGGTTGCAGGGCCACGAGCGGACCCGCGCCGGTCTCGCGCAGGACGCCCGAGAGCCGCAAGGGCCGGTTCCCGTCGATCACTTCCGGCGCAAAATCGTCAGCGGAGGGCGGCACCAGCCCATCGGTCGCGGGTTCGGGCTGCGAACGCTGCTCGGCCCGGACCAAACGATGGTGGCCCGGCGACAACCGCAAACAGATGGCGCGGCCATCGGCGGTGGCTTCCGTTTGCTTGCCATCTGCCTCTCCCCAGAAACCAGGAGCCAGATCGGTGACCACCAACCGGATCTCCCGTTCGCCCGGCAGGTCGAGGTC
>QKCY01000499.1 GCA_003245525.1 Victivallales bacterium
ATCCAGAGCGAGCTTCCAGGCTGCGTTGAGGGCGGCGATATCGTCTCCGTAGCGCTCCCGCAGGAAGTCGATGAGCACGCCCTTGCTGGCGCAAGTGTTCTCGGTACCCAGCAACCGTTCGGCAATGTTGGTGGAACGCTGCACGAGCCACTCCGGCTCGTTGTTGATGAAGTAGCCGATGAAGTACGGGTTGCCCGCGAAGGCCCGGACCTGCTCGGCGAAGGAGCGGCACAGGCTCTCGTACTCCTCGGAGAACACGTCCGGGAAGTCGCGGAATATCTGCGGGTTGGTCTTCGGGAAGGATTTCAGGGTCCAAGCGAAGGGGATCTTGGCCTGGTTGAGGAAATCCTCCACCCGCTCGTCGAAGTAGTTGTTCACGCACACGCTGATGGTGTTGAACCCCCATTCCTTCATCCGGGCGGTGTTGATCGTCAGCCAGGCATTCCACCAGTCGTCACCAAAGGCGCGGATCAGGTTGGAGCGGGCGAAGTTGTACATATAGCGGCCCTGCCCGGCCTCGATGCCGTTGCGCTTCACGAACTCGGGAATCTGGTCCGCCGTGGTCCAGGCGTCGCGGAACACGGGGTCGTCGGTGGGCGGCAGGAAGTCGAACATCTCGGTCATGCCGTCCACGAAACCATGGACGCCCATGCGCGAGCCATAGCAGACCCCGTTGGAGAAGAAGGCGCAGCCATCGGGATCGACCAGCCACCAGCGGCGGCCGTCGTGGATCTTGTAGAAGTGCCCCTTCGCTTCAAACCGCTTGCCGGTCCAGCCGCCATACTGCGACCACGCGGGGTTGCGATAGCCGGGGCTTTGCAGGCAGCGTTCGTGCTCCGCCCGCAGGTAGGCCACGAGCTCGTCCTCGGAATGGATCTTGTTGCTCCACTCCATGTCCTTCCACTGGCCAAGGGGGTCCACCATGGTGGCACCGTGAACGGTCAGATCGGGTAGTTCCTCGGCGAGGTAGAGATCGAAGATGGTGAGCTTCTTCAGGTTCCGCCCCTTCTCCACCAGCATCTCGACCTTGTCCACCTTGTCGATGTGGGTGGGACGCCCGCCGACATGACCCTTCATGGTGCCGGGGCGGGTGACCAGAAACCAGCGCTTCGACTCCAGCTCGTCCAGGCGGATGCACATCTTGACCCGGCGGTTGGGGATGATGCTGTAGTCGGTGACCAGGACATCCTCGCCCGTGTGCCAGCGGTAGAAGATACGGACCTTGGAGTCGGCCTCGGCCATGCAATCGAGGATGATGTAGTGGGTCTCCCGCCAACGGAAGCCCTCGCCCGTATCGGGAATCTCCAGCCGCTGCTCGCACTCCCGGCAGTCGAGCACGAAGGGCTCACGGGAGACGATCTCCCCGCCGTCGGTCAGTTTCAGGGAAGAGAGATCGATGTGGTTCGTACGCGAGTGCATGACAAGCCTCTTCTCAACGACGGGGTTTGGCCAAGCCCCTAGGATGATCAACGAAACGGCTTGGCGTGGAGGCGATCTGTTCGTAGTCCAGGCTTTGGCCTGTTGTCCTATGGATCGGGCAGGGAAATGCACAGGCTAAAGCCTGGACTACGAACGGGGACGCTTCTCTTGACGGGCAGTCACTCTGTTGAATATCATCAGGTACAGAAGGCGCGGCCCCATGCCACGCCATTCTGCATTCTGCATTCTGCATTCCTACTTCTGCATTTCTACAGCTTCGCTTCCCAGCGGGCGATATCCTTCAGCCGGGCGGTGATGGGCAGGTGCTGGGTGCAGGCTTCCTCGCACAGGCCGCACTCGACGCATTCCTTGGCGTCGGCCTGGCGCATGACCAGATTGCCCCAACTGTGATGGTGCTTCATGGCCCCGATCATGGCCTGGTCGTCCTGCTTGAACATCACCTTGTCGTTGTAGACCTGCATGTAGGCCGGGATCGGGATGTTCTGCGGGCAGTCCTTGCAGTAGCCGCAACCGGTGCAGACCTCGTTCATGTTCCGGCCCAGATGGACGCGGATGCGTTCCAGGTCGGCATCGGTCATGGGCTCGGCCCGGTCGGCCACGCGGCAGGCGGTGTCCACATGCTCGCGGGTGGTGAAGCCGTTCAGGGTCACCGTGATCTGGGGTGCCGCGATGAGGAAGCGCAGGGCCGCCTCGGTGGGCGTCTCGCCCTCGTCCGCCAGGAAGGCGAACTCCTTCTCGTGCTTGGGAATGGCCCCGCCGGCCAGGGGGTTCATGGCCACCACCCCACAACCCAGCTTGTTCGCCGCCAGGACCCCGTCCCAGCGGTAGGGGAAGTTCAGGATGTTGGCCCCGAGCAGCACGCCCTCGAACTCGTTCTTGCCGAGAATCTGGGCAATCTCGCTGCCGGGCTGGTGGCTGGAGCAGACGATGTGGTCGATCAGCCCCTCCTGCTGACAGCGGAGCAGACCCTCGTACTGGCCACCGGACTGCATGGCCAGCTCGTAGTGCTCCATCTTGCGCAGGCACCAGACGTGGTAGAAGTGGATCTTCGGCACGCCCATGCGATCGAGGGAACGCAGCACCGCCTCGCGGGCCTTCTCCGCCGTATCGAAGCTGGTGGGCATGCCCTTGGTCGACACGAAGAAGTCGTTCGGCATGTTCTTGAAGGCTTCGCCGAAGATGGCTTCGCTGGAGTCGTTGCAGTAGCCCGGCGCGGTGTCGAAGTAGTTGATGCCCTGGGCGCAGGCATAGCGCACCAGGTCGGCATTGGCCTCCTGGCCCTTCGCCAAGTCGAACCGCATGCCGCCGAAACCCACCACCGAGACCCGCTTGCCAGTCCGACCGTATTCCACATACCGCATGGGCACTGTTCCTTGGCTGATATGGTGACCTGAAAACGGGCAATATACCCCACTCCCCCAGCCTTGACATCCGCTCGCGGGCTTCTAACGTGGGGGAGTCCTCCATCCAGAGAAACGGTATCCTCCATGAGTGCCCTGGCTGAGCTTTACCGTCCTTCGCTCGCCGCGTTGACCGATCTCTACGAGTTGACCATGGCCCACGGCTACTGGGTCCACGGCATGCACGAGCGGGAGGCCGCCTTCTACCTGACGTTCCGCAGCAACCCCTTCAACGGCGGCTTCACGGTCTGCTGCGGACTGGAGCGCATCGCGGAGTTCCTCGCGGCGTTCCGCTTCGCCGACGAGGATATCGACCACCTGCGCAGTCTGCAGGGGGCCGACGGGCAACCCCTCTTCCAGGAGGGCTTCCTCGCCTGGCTGGCAGAACTGCGGTTCACCGGCGATCTCGACGCGGCTCCCGAGGGGACCATCGTCTTCCCGCACGAGCCCCTGCTCCGGATCAAGGCCCCCATCGCCCTGGCCCAGATCATCGAAACCCCGCTCCTGACCTTCCTCAACTACTCGTCGCTGGTCGCCACCAAGGCGGCCCGCGTCTGCCTGGCAGCCCAGGGCGAGCCGGTCCTCGAGTTCGGCCTGCGCCGCGCCCAGGGCGTGGATGGCGGCATCACGGCCAGCCGCTCCGCCTATATCGGCGGCTGCGCGGGCACCTCGAACGTCCTGGCCGGACGGCTCTACGGCATTCCGGTGAAGGGCACCCACGCCCACAGTTGGGTGATGTGTTTCGACACCGAACTGGAAGCCTTCGAGCGCTACGCCGAAGCCATGCCCAACAACTGCGTCTTCCTGGTGGACACCTACGACAGCATCCAGGGCGTCCGGCACGCGGTGGAGGTGGGCAAACGCCTGCGCGAACGCGGGCACGAGATGGCCGGCGTCCGGCTCGACTCCGGCGACCTCGCCTGGTTGAGCAAGGAGGCCCGCCGCATCCTCGACGAGGGCGGCTTCCCCAACGCCTTTGTCTGCGCCTCCAACGACCTCGACGAGAACATCATCAGCAGCCTCAAGCGCGAGGGGGCCACCATCACCGTCTGGGGCGTCGGTACCCGGCTTGCCACCGCCTACGACCAACCCGCCCTCGGCGGCGTCTACAAACTCTCCGCCATCCGCGACGAAGCCGGTACCTGGCATCCCCGCATCAAACTCTCCGAACACGCCATCAAGGTCACCAACCCCGGCATCCTCCAGGTCCACCGCCACCTGCGCCGTGGCGAAGCCGTCGCCGACGCCATCGTGGACGAGCTGTATCCCGTCGAGAACCCCCGGCTCATCGTGGACCCCATGGACGCCACCCGCCACAAGCACGTCCCCGCCGACACGGAGATCGTGCCCCTGCTCGAACCGGTCTTCCGTGCCGGGAAACTCGTCAACCTTCCCCCGGACGTCCACGCCGCCCGCCAGCGCCTGCAAGCGCAGCTCGGCCTGTTCTACGAGGGCATCAAGCGCTTCGTGAACCCCCACGAGTACCCGGTCGGTCTCGAACCCGGCCTGCACCAGCGCAAGACCCAGATGATCCTCGCCGCCCGCCAGCACCCGCCGTTTGATTGAGCGATTACCCTCTCTACGGCACGTAGATCATCTTTTTGGTCATGCCGCCATCCACGGCTAGGAACTGGCCGGTGATGAAACCGGCGGCGGGGCTGGCGAGGAAGGCGACGGTGGCCGCGATATCGGCGGGGGTGCCGACGCGGCCCACGGGGTGTTGCGCGCGGTCGGCGTCGCTGTGTACGACCGGACGGCGGCGGGAGGCCTTCTGCATGTCGCCGGTCTCGATCCAGCCGGGGCAGATGGCGTTCACCCGGATATCCGGTCCCAGGCTGACCGCCAGGGCGTGGGTCAGGGAGAGGATGCCGCCCTTGGCGGCGGCGTAGGCCTCGCCGTTCGGCTCGGACTGGAGGGCGCGGGTGCTGGCGATGTTCACGATGCTCCCGCAGCGCAGGCGCAGGCCGGGGACGGCGGCGCGGGTGCAGAGGAAGGTGCCGGTGAGGTGGCTGTCCAGCCAACGTTGCCAGTCGGCCAGGGCGAGCTGCTCGATGGGGCCGGAGTTCGCGCTGGCGATGCCCGCGTTGTTCACCAGTAGATCCAGCCCCGGCGGCTCGTCCGCCTGCCACTCGGCCAGGCGGGCGAAGGCCGCCGCCACCTCGGTCTCCTTGCCCACATCGGCGCGGAGAGTCAGAAGCGAGCCGTTGCCGTCGGCAGCCAGTTCGGCCAGAGCTTCGGTATCGATGTCCAGCGCCGCCACGCGCCAGTCCTGGGACAGGAAGTGGCGGACCAAGCCCCGGCCGATGCCCTGGGCTCCGCCGGTGATGACAGCGAGTGGGGTCATGAGATGCGCTCCTAGCAGGTTGGGTCTGGCATCAAGAAGCTAGACAGCCAAGCCCGAGGATCAAGCGGAGATGCCTGCGCAAGGTCTACCTCCCGCTGCGGCGGTTTGCGCACCCGTTCCGGGCCAACTGTGCAATCCCTGCATCCGAGCAGGGGATGCCGAGCACGGAATAAAGCTGGCATGGGTAGTGCTTTGGGGCAATTGAGCAGTCCAGAAGGCCCAGGATGGGCCGCTGGCAACAAACGGCCCCCGCAAACAAGGGTACAACCATGAAGAACCGCACCCGCCGCCCCTTCACCCTCATCGAACTCCTGGTGGTAATCGCCATCATCGCCATCCTGGCCTCCATGCTCTTGCCCGCCCTGTCCCAGGCCCGGGCCAAGGCCCGCCAGATCCAGTGCGCCGGCAACCTGAAGCAGCTCGGCCTCGCCCTCTTCATGTATGCCGACGACAACAAGGAGACGCTGCACCAGTACACCGACAGCACCAACACCTGGCGCTGGCCCGACCTGCTCCTCTCCTATGTCGGCAGCAGCGAGCAGGTCTTCGTCTGCCCGTCCAACACCCGGACTCTGAGCCAGACGTCCACCTCCTACGTGGGTACCGACTACGGCTGGAACTGGCGGCAGCTCAACGCCGCGAGCACCACCACCTGCCGCTCGCTCGGCGAGATCACCCAGCCTTCGGCCACTATCGCCTATGGCGACAGCAATAGCTATGTGATCTCCTGGTACGAGTATGCCTACCACCCGGAGGACATCCACAACGAAGGCCCGAATCTGACCTTCATCGACGGCCATGTGGAATGGAAGCGGCGGCTGGCGGTCTACACCGGTAGCGACAGCGCCGACGGCGACAGTTCCACCACCACGGAACAGGCCCTCTGGTACGTCTACAACAAGTAAACTCCTCCCTCCCCGCGAAGCCGCCATCCAGTCTCTGGATGGCGGCTTTCTCATCTGCCCCAGGAAGACCGCAGCCCTATCCGCCCGAGACTAGACAACCAACTCAACAAGAAAAATTTGTATACACATATAATAGCTTTGTTTTGGCGTCGTTTGTCTGATTGGCCCGCATATGTCGGAGGGTGTTCCTTCGGCTGCGGACCGAGCCGCCAAACCGAAAGGCCAAGTATGAAGAACCGTCCGGGACATCGCGCCTTCACCCTGATCGAACTCCTGGTGGTGATCGCTATCATCGCCATCCTGGCCTCCATGCTTCTCCCCGCCCTGCAGCAAGCCCGGGCCAAAGCCCGGCAGATCCGCTGCACCGGCAACCTGAAGCAGATCGGCCTGGCCCTCTTCATGTATACCGACGACAACCGTGACATGATGCACCAGTTCCGCGACGACACCGACACCTGGCGCTGGCCCGACCTGCTCCTGGCCTACGTGGGCAGCAGTGAGGACGTGTTCAAGTGCGACTCGAACACCGGCACGCTGAGCCGCAAGACCACCGCCTACGTGGGCACCCACTACGGCTGGAACTACCGCCAGTTGAACAACGGGAGTACCACCACCACCCGCACGGTCGGCCAGATCACCCAGCCTTCGGCCACCATCGGCTACTCGGACAGCAGCGTGCCGAACTACGTCTCCTGCTGGTTCGACTATACCCAGCGCCCCGGCAAGATGCATAACGACGGCGGCAACCTCACCTTCCTCGACGGCCATGTGGACTGGTCGCGCCAAGTCGCGATCTACAATGGCACGGACACCGCCAACGGCGCCGACACCACCACCGCCGCGCCCGAAGCCAAGCTCTGGATCTACAACAAGTAGCCTCCCTGGCTTACCCTCAAGCCGTCATCCAGCCTCTGGATGACGGTTTTTCTTTCCCCGCCCCGCCGGGGCAACTCTTGCGTATCTCGTTGCAACTAATCGAAATTGGCGATTAGAATATCGAAAAAGTGACGTCATATTTGACCCCTTTTAGGTAGCCCGCAGGGTCCGGGAGAACCGTTCTCTCTTCTGCTGGTCCTAGTCACGCAAACCATCGAAAGGCCATGTATGAAGAACCGCACGGGACACCGCACCTTCACGCTCATCGAGTTGCTCGTCGTCATCGCCATCATCGCCATCCTGGCGTCCATGCTCCTTCCCGCCCTCCAGCAGGCCCGCGCCAAGGCCCGCCAGATTAAGTGTACCGGCAACGCGAAGCAGATCGGCCTCGCCCTCTTCATGTATGCCGATGACAACAAGGAGAAGTTCCATCAGATGCGCGACTCGGCCAGCACCTGGTACTGGCCCGACCGCCTGGTCTCCTACGTGGGCAATAGCGAAGAGATCTTCAAGTGCCCCTCTGAGACCCGTGCTCTCAGCAAGGCTGCAGGCGCCACCAACGTGGGCACCCACTACGGCTGGAACTGGCAGAACCTGGGCTCGGACACCTGGGTCCGCTCCTTCGGGGAAGTGACCCAGCCCTCCGCCACCATCGCCTACGCGGACAGCATCAACAGCTACGTCGTGCGCTGGAACACCAGCGACCACACGCCCAGCAACGTCCACAACGATGGCTCCAACGTCACGCTCGTCGATGGTCACGTCGAGTGGATGCGGCGCAGCGCGATCTGGCTGCTGGGCGGCACCGACACCACGGTCGCCCAGGCCAAGTGGTACCAGTACAACAAGTAGCCTGCCTCCGGCTCGCTTGCTTCTGTTCCGAAACCCCCGTCCAGCACGGACGGGGGTTTCCTGTTTTCCCGGGCGATCCCCCTGACATACCCGCCGCCGCCGGAGCCGCATCTGACCGGCACCCGCGCCCGACTCCTCTCCTGCACAACCAGTTCCACCGACACGAATTGCGCACTGCGCACCCGCCGCTGGGCAAGGCTTGCCCAGCACCGTCGGCTCCAGGCAGGACCGGGCCGCTGGCATAGGGTCTGCTCTACCCCACTGCATCACCATGCGTAGCCCGCGACGCCGCCTTTGCTGAGGCAGCGCCATCGGCCAGGGGTCCCCAACCTATCAGGTGCAACCATGAAGACCCGTCCCGCCCGCCGCCCCTTCACCCTCATCGAACTGCTCGTGGTCATCGCCATCATCGCGATCCTGGCCTCGATGCTGCTGCCAGCCCTGGCGCAGGCGCGGGCCAAGGCGAGACAGATCCAGTGCACCGGCAACATGAAGCAGCTTGGCCTGGCCCTCTTCATGTACGCGGACGACAACAAGGAATGCGTCCACCAATACCGAGACTCCTCCAGCACCTTTTCCTGGGCGGACCTGCTGCTCTCCTACGTAGGCAGTAGCGACAAGGTCTTCATCTGCCCCTCCAACACCCGGACCGCCACCTACGTCGGCGCGTCGACCAACACGACGACCCACTACGGCTGGAACTGGCGCGAGCTCAACGCGGCGACACCCGCCACCGTCCGCACCCTCGGGCAAGTGACCAAACCCTCGGAGACCATCGGCTATGCGGACAGCAACAGCTACGTCGTCTCCTGGTACGAGTACGCCTACCATCCCGAGGACATCCACAACGAGGGGCCGAACCTGACCTTCATCGACGGTCACGTGGAGTGGAAGCGGCGGGTGGCCGTCTACACGGGCAGCGACTCCGCCAACGGCGACAGCGCCACCACCACCGAGCAGTACACCTGGTACGACTACGACAAGTAGTTGTCGCCCTGTCCGACTTGGCATCTCGGGAAGGGGGGTACATCTTGGCGGCATCCAGCACGAGGAGCCAGCCATGAGCACCCCCTTCCTGCACCTTGCCCGCACCCCGGAATGGCAGCCTGCCGATGTGGTGGTCTTCCAGGCGACGAACACCGCTGCGGTGATGGTGAATCTCGACGTGGCGTTTGTCGGCGAGGCCAGCGAGGTCCACGTGCGGGTGGGCATCTTCCCAGGGTGGCCGACCCGGCTGGCCCTGCCCCTGCAGGCGGCCTCCGGCGGTACCCTCTTCCTGCCCCGGACCCCGGGCCGGTTCAAGGCCGTGGTCCAGGGGGCCAACCTGGCCTTCGCCGACCTGCGCGCGGTGCGGGTCGTTCCCACCAAGGGAGCGGAAGACATGGTCGTGTTCGGTACCGCCGAGGTCCGGCACGACTGGCCGGCCGACTACCCTCTGCCCGCTGAACCCCTGGTGGACGAACTGCACCAGTGGCGGACCCGCGACTGGCCCGGCAAGGCCCGGAACCTGGCGGACGTGCAGGCCAGCCTGCAAACGGAACTGGCCGGACCGGAACCCCAATTCCCCGCCGACTGGTCCCGCTATGGCGGCTGGCGGGCGAAGACCTTCGCTGCCACCGGCTATTTCCGCGCCGAGCATGACGACCACCGCTGGTGGCTGGTGGACCCCGAGGGCTGCGCCTTCTGGAGCATGGGCGTGGACTGCGTCCGCAGCAGCGTTCCGGTCAACGTCACCGGCATTGAGGAGGTCTTCTCCCCCCCGCTACCAGATGCGGGCGAGCAACCCGGACTCTGGCAATGCAGCGGTTCGGAACGGCACTTTGACGCGGGCCAGCACAACCTGCAACGGGCCTTGGGTGACGACTGGCGCGGCCAATGGCTCGACCTCTCCCGGCGACGGCTCCGCCAGTACCGGTTCAACACCATCGGCAACTGGTCCGACCGCGAATTGCAGCGCCGGGCGGGAATCCCCTACGTGTTCACCATGGCCGGCTTCCCAAGCGCCAAGACCGCCCTTTTCCGCGACTTCCCCGATGTCTTCAGCCCGGAGTTCGCGGAGAACTCGCGCCGCTTCGCCGCCCAACTGGCGGAGATTCGCGCGGACCGGTGCGTGATCGGCTATTTCATGACCAACGAGCCCAAGTGGGCCTTTGTGAACGGACTTGACTTGGGCAACCAAATCCTGCGGGGCGACCAGCCCAGCGCCAGCCGGGATGTCCTTCTCGCCGACCTGCGGGCGAAGTACGGCACCATCGCCGCCCTGAATGCCGCCTGGGAGGCCCGCTTCGCGGAGTGGGACGATCTGCGCCAAGCCGTCCCGGTTGCGGTGCTGGCGCGCGCCGCGACCGACACCGAGGCATTCACCCGGCGCGCCGTCGAACGCTTCGTTTCCCTGCCTGCTCAAGCCTGCCGTGAAGTGGACCCGAATCACCTCAATCTGGGTCTCCGGTGGGCCTGGATTCACAGCGACTACCAACTGGCCGGGCACGAGTACCTCGACGCCTTCTCTATCAACTGCTACCAGTTGCGCCCCGATCCCGCCATGATCGCCAGCTTGGTGGCGAAGACCGGCAAGCCGGTGGTCATCGGCGAGTACCACATCGGCTCGCTGGACCGGGGCCTGCCCTCGGGCGGCATCCGTAACACCCGCACGCTGGCCGAAAGCGTCAACGCCTACCGCTACTACGTCGAGAACGCCGCCGCGATCCCCGGCCTGGTCGGCGCGCACTACTTCTAGTGGAACGACCAGCACGTCATGGGCCGCAACGACGGCGAGAACATGCAGATCGGCCTGCACGATATCACTGGCCGGGCCTATCCCGAATGGGCCGCCCTGTGTGCCCAGGTCCACGCCAGCCTGTACCCGGTGGCCGCCGGGGAACGGAAACCCTTCGCCGAACCGCCCGCCGTCGTGCCCGACGGGACCCTGTGCTGGTAGAGGCGGCTCGGGCTGACTGGGACCCCCTCTGCAATCGGCGGCGGGCGGCACACCGCCAGCACCGGGAAAAGGGTTCCGAAATGGGGTCGTGGCAAAAACGGGCAACCCGCGCTCGTGCTGTTTTCCTGCCCAATATATCCGCCTGGAACCAAGCCAGATCCACGACACCCCATTGGACACTTGCCGAGTCGCGACTCCGGTTGTAATATGAACAAAAGGAAGACGAGAGGGAGATGATCGAGACAACCAAGTGCCGGAGAATTCGTCGTCCAGTCGCTGCAAGCAAGTGTCACAACACGAAGGAGATCGAGCATGGCCCGCGCGAAATCGAAACCGTTCACGCTGATCGAGTTACTGGTGGTGATTGCCATCATCGCGATTCTGGCTTCCATGTTGCTGCCAGCACTCCAGCAGGCGCGTGCCAAGGCCCGGTCCATCAAATGCACCGGCAACCTCAAGCAGCTCGGTCTGGCCATTTTCATGTATGCCGACGACAACAAGGAATACCTCCCGAACTACCGCGACGAGGCGACCACCTGGCATTGGACGGACTGTCTGCTGCCGTACGCGGGTGACAAAATGATGTTCCGCTGCGACAGCAACACTCGGGGGTTGAGCTATGCCCAGTCCAGCGTCCCCACCGTGGGAAGCCATTACGGCTGGAACTGGCGGGAACTCAACAACGCGAGCCGCAACTACTCCCGCACCCTCGGCCAGATCACCAAGCCATCGGCCACCATCGACTGCGGGGATTCGAATGGCTTCGTGATCTCCTGGTACGAGACCGCCTGGCACCCCGAGGACATCCACAACGGCGGCCCGAACATCACCCTGCTCGACGGACACGTGGAGTGGCGGAAGCAAGCCGCCGTCTACACCGGCACCAACACCTACGAGACCACGTCGGAGCAGTACAAGTGGTACGACTACAACAAGTAGTCGACCGCTAGACGACCTCCCCAAGCCCGCTGCCCCCCATGGGACAGCGGGCTTTTCCTTGTCCGGGGGCTCCAGAACCGGGCCCAATGCGGCCCATCCCTGCAAGAAGATGCGGATGGACTTGCAGTGCATCGTCCCGCGCTCCATGCTGGAAGACCTGCATGCGGAGCCACTTGCCAGACCGGAGTACGCCCCTTGACCATCCGATCCCTGATTGTCGGCCTCTTCCTCGCCCTGTTCATCAGCGGGTTCTGCTATTTCCACGACTGCGTGATGAACCCCAACGCCTATATCCGGCTGGTGCCGCATCTGATGCCCCACATCGTCTACGGCACGCTGGTGCTGGCAGTGCTGCTCCTGAACCCCCTGCTGCGCAGGCTGCGTTTCCGCCCCCTCAAGGGCAGCGAACTGGCGGTGATCGTGGGCCTGTCGCTGGTCTCCTGCTCGGTGCCCTTCTACGGGCTGGTCCACTGCTGGCCGTCGGCCCTGATGATGCCCTACCATTTCGAACGTCTGGACCTGGGCTGGCAACGGGAGAAGATCCTGGACTGCGTGCCCAAGCGGATTCTGGCCGACCCCGAGGTCGACGACGGCAATGCGCTCACCAACTACGTCACCGGCATGGGCCAGGGCGACCATCACGTGAACCCGCGCGAGGTCCCGTGGCGGGCGTGGGCCCGGCCGCTGCTCCTCTTCTGGCTGCCCTTGGTCTTCAGCATCTCGCTGGCCATGTTCGGCCTGGCGGTGGTGGTCCACCGACAATGGTCCCGCCACGAGCAGTTGCCCTATCCCATATCCCGTTTCGCCCACTCCCTGTTTCCCGACCATCCCGGCAGTGTGATCCGCGAACGAGCCTTCCTGATTGCCGCCGGGATCGTGTTCACCATCCACATGCTGAACTACGCCCAGGCCTGGTGGCCGGACTATCTCATTCCCATCCGGCTGCGGCTCGATTTCTCGGCCCTGACCAAGCTGGCCCCCCAGATCATCTATGGCGACGGGGGGAACCTGTTCCGGCCCCGAATCATGTTCGCGGTAATCGGCATCGCCTACTTCTTCGCCTCGGACGTCTCCCTCTCCCTGTCCCTCTTTCCCTACTTCATGTGCTACCTGATGGGGGTGCTCACCGGCTATGGACTCCAGGTGACGCGGGGCTTCAGCCTGTTCCACAACACCAAGGTCTTCCTCTACACCGGCGGCTACACCGGCGTCTTCCTCATGGCCCTCTACACGGGCCGCTACTTCTACTGGAACCTCTTCCGCCAAAGCCTCTGTCTACCGTCCCGGGAGCAGGCCGAGCCCTGGCTGGCGTGGTCCATGCGCCTGTTCCTCGGCGGCAGCGCCTGCTTCTACCTGCTTCTCTGCCAGGCGGGACTCGACTGGCTGGTGGCGTTCTACTACACCATCCTCGCCATCATCGTCTTCACGGTCGTGAGCCGGGCCGTGGCGGAAGCAGGCGGTTTCTATGTGGGCACGTGGATTCTGCCGGGTGCGGTGCTCTGGGGCTTCCTGGGTGCCCAGGCCGTCGGCCCCACCGCGTTGGCCACCATGGTTCTGATCTCGGCCGTAATCCTCGCCGGCCCGGGCTGGGCCCCGATGCCCTTCGCCGTCCAGGCCCTGAAAATGGCGGACCTCGGCCAAGTGGCCATTCCCCGCATGGCTCGCTGGAGCATGCTGACCCTGGTCGCCTGCATCGTCCTCGCCCTCGGCAGCACCATCTATTGGCAGTACGACAAGGGAGCGTCGACCGCCGCCGCCGGCTGGGCCCACTAC
>QKCY01000285.1 GCA_003245525.1 Victivallales bacterium
TGTGTTCCATTCAGATTCCGGACTTGATGGAGAGGGTCCCCTGACCATGGCATCGCGCTACCATCCCACGTTCCCCTCGGTTCGGGCTCCGGAGGAAGACCAGGCGCGTCCGGCGCCGGAATTCCTGCGGACGGCGGTGATGTACCAGATCTTCCTGCGACCATTCACGCCGGAGGGGACTCTGAAGGCGGCGGCGGCATTGCTGCCGCATGTGGCTTCGCTTGGGATCGATGTGGTCTACCTGTGCCCCGTCACCGTGGCCGACGACGATCCGCGCGAGGAATTCTGGAGCGGTCGGCAGGTCGCCAGCAAGCTGGGGAATCCGCGCAATCCCTACCGGGTCAAGGACTTCTTCGGGATCGACCCCGAATACGGCACGGCCGAGGACCTGCGGCAGTTTGTCCAGGCCGCCCATGGGCTGGGTATGCGGGTGATCTTTGACCTGGTGTACTTCCACTGCGGCCCGGGGGCGGTCTTCCTAGAGGAGCACCCCGAGTTCGTGGTGCACGATGCGAATGGCGAATGGGATCTAGGCAGTTGGCGGTTCCCGAAGCTTGATCTCGATAACCCGAACGTGCGCGAGTATCTCTACGGCAACATGGATTACCTGCTCACGGAATACGATGTGGACGGGTTTCGCGGCGACGTGGCGGATTGCCTGCCGGTCGATTTCTGGGAAGAGGGCCGGCGGCGCATGGAGGCGATCAAGCCCGACGGCATCATGCTCTGCGAGGGGTTGCGCGGCGACGACCAGCACGAGGCCTTCGATTTCTCCTACGGCTTCTACACGCAGTGGGCCATCCGGGCCATGCTGAAGGGCGAGAAGCCCGCCTCCGAGCTACGGGTCGCCTGGAGTCAGGAACAGGTGGACTACCCGCGCGGTTTCCGTTGGATGCGGTGCTTCGACAACCACGACTACGCGATGGACACCAGCATGTCCGGCGGCCGCCACGAAGCGCGCCACGGGTCGGCGGTCTGCGACACCATGCTGGCCACCATCTTCCTGCTCAATGGCGTGCCCATGGTCTACAACGGCCAGGAGATCGCCGACAACCTGCCGCACAGCATCTATGCCAATCGGGACCACGGGCGGATGTTCGTCAATTGGTCGCGCGCCCTGACGGTCGTCGGCCAGCAACGCCTGGAGTTCATCCGGCAACTCACGCAACTGCGGCACGAGAACCCCGAGCTCATGGAAGGCCCTCTGGAGTGGCTGGAGACCTCCCAACCCGAATCCGTCTACGCCTTCCGGCGCAAGCTGGCAACCGGCGATCTGTGCCTCGTGGCGAATCTTTCCGACCAGCAGATCGAGGTCGCCATCGAGGGAACGCAGGTCGGCGATCCCCTTCTGACGGCTTCCGGAGCGGTGGCCAGGCCGGTCGGTGGCGGGTATGGTTGGCTCCTCCCTGCGAAAGGCTTCGCGATCTGGCGGGAATCTCCCGACCACCCAACCCCGGAGAACGCCGAATGAAACGAGACGAGTGGAGAACGACTGGGCGCGCATGGCGCGCCGCGACCGTTGGAACTGGAATCCTGCTGGCCCTATTGGTGGCCGGCTGCTCGACCATAGGAGTGAATGGCACGATGGATACATACTCGCACGTCCCGGCTGGCTACGAGAAGGTCTGGAGCGACGAGTTCGACGGCTCGGCGCTGGACTCCACCAAGTGGACCTTGCGCCGGGACATGGGTCCGACGGCTGTTCTGTCCCTGGCGGGCGAGGAACGCCCCGACGTGGTCGGCGTCTCCGATGGGCAACTGCGGCTGAACGCGGTCCGGAACGAGGAAGGTGGCGGCAAACTGCCCTACACGACCTGCCTATCCGTCACGACCTGCGACAAGATGCACTTCCAGTACGGCTACCTCGAAATGCGGGCCAAGGTTCCCTACGGCCAGGGCGCGTGGCCGTCCTTCTGGATGAAGGCCATGCCGGGCAAGATCTCCCCGCCCCGGTTCCCGGACTACATGGTGGAGGTGGACATCTTCGAGGTGTTCTCGAACCCCAATACCGCCGTCCCCAACCTCCACAAATGGTATGGCGGCAAGAAGCACACCCAGAGCGGCTGCCCCAAGCGCTACGTCTTTGCCGATGCCGCCAACCTGCGCGACGAGTACCACACCTACGGCTTCGAGTGGACGCCCCAGGAAATGACGATGTCCATCGACGGCGAGACGTACTGTACCTACGACCTGTCGGCCGACTTCGATAAGGGCGGCAGCATGCAGGGCTTCCACGACCCCCTGTACGTCATCTTCAACAACCACATCTTCACCGAGCAAAGCCCGTGGAAGCCGGTCGGCTCCGAAGTGGACGAACGCTCGGTCTTTCCGATGCAGTACTGGATCGACTGGATTCGGCTGTACCAGAAACCCGGCGTGGGCGCGCTGTACACGGAAGAGCACCCGGCCGCGCGCTGACGGGCGGGCACTCCGCCCTCCTGCATTCATGGCAATCTGATGTCATCGGGAGAGGGTCGGGTGTCATCGTTCCCGGCCCTGCGCCCCGCTGCCTATGGGTCGGGAGTTCCTGGCCGGAACCACTGCATACCGCGAATGTGGAGCGGTCGCGGCTTCGCGACCACTCTCTCATACCAATCTGCCGTCATACGAAGAGGATTGGGCACTCCCCCCCACGTTCCCTCGGCAATTGATCCATGGTCGGGGATCTCCAGCCGGAACCCCTGCACATCCCCGGTGGGGAGCGGTCGCGGCCCCGCGACCACCTCTCCCGAATTCAGCCCAGCAGTGGCCTGGGAGCGGGTTGGTTCGCGCACAACCGTTCCGGGACGCGCAACGCGGTTCCGGCGCTGCGCGCCGTGGTCGCGGGGACGCGACCGCTCCCCGCGTGACCACAAGCTGGCATCGGTTCCCAAGCCCAGGCAGACAACTGCCCGAACCCCACGGGATTTCCCCAATACTCCATGACTGTTGTCCAATTGGTATCAGACCCGGCCCAACAGGAACTGCGGGACGGGTTGGTTCGTGCATGGCATGCGTTCCGGGACGGACGACGCGGTCCCGGCGCTGTGCGCCGTGGTCGCGGGGCCGCGACCGCTCCATGGCCGGGATATGCCCAAGTGCAGTAGAGGATTCGGTCAGCAGAGCCAATCATCCTGAATGCGAAATGAAACGACTACTTCGCACCGGCGGCGGAGCAGGCTTGCACGAACTGGCCGTCCAGGGCGACCATGATCGCTTCGTTCGGATCGGTAGTGATCCGGAAGGTCCCGTTGTCGCCCGCAGCAACTAGGGCCCCGGCGGTCAGGTCGGACAGGCCCAGGTGGCTTCCCCGGAAGATGGCCTTGTCGAACCCGATGGCGTTGAAGTCGCTCGGCTTGGTGGGATCGTGGATCGGGATGCGTTCGGCGGCGATCGCGTCCGGTTTCTCACCTGCCATGGCGAGCCGGTAGCAGGCCCAGCCGGCGGCGTAGTCCCGGACCAACCCCTGTCCGAGGTCGAAGGTCGTGGTCGTCTTGTTCTGAACGGAGACCATACAGTCCCGGAAGCTGTAGATCCGCATCAGCTTCTCAAGACGGCAGGTGAATGCGCCGTTTGCGGCCTGGTTGATGTCGTCGATGACCTGCTTCGTGGCGACGGCAGGCTC
>QKCY01000456.1 GCA_003245525.1 Victivallales bacterium
TGGGCTCTCTTCTCCGCCGTCTTCGCCGCCCTCACCGCCGTTTTCGCCAAGGTGGGCATCCGGGGGGTCGATTCCGACCTGGCCACGCTGGTCCGCACGTCGATCATCATCCTGGTCCTCGCCAGCTTCGTCTGGGCCACGGGCAAATGGAGCAACCCCTTCGCGCTGCCCGGCAAGACCTGGCTTTTCCTGACCCTGTCCGCCTTGGCGACCGGCGCTTCCTGGGTGTGCTATTTCCGGGCTCTCCAGATCGGGGAGGCCGCGAAGGTCGCGCCCGTGGACAAGCTGAGCGTGGTGCTGGTCGCCCTCTTCGCCTTCGTGTTCCTGGGCGAACGCCCGGCACCGCGGGAATGGCTGGGTATCGCCATGGTGGCGGGTGGAGTCTTCGTGCTTGCCTTCAGGCGTTGAGCGCGGCCAACTGCCGGATTCCCCCCAGGGCGAATTCCGCCACAATTCCCGCGAATGCCGCCACCTCCTCCTCGGTACGGGGAACGGGCTGGCCGAAGCGCTTGAGCACCTCCCCGCCCAATTCCGGAAACACACAGAGGCCGATCACGAAGTTGGTGCATTGCTCGCGCAACGCGAGCCCATCGCTGGGGCTCAGCAGGGCACCGACGATCCGCACCATTTCCTGGCGAACCGGCTGCATCACGCGGGAAATCAGCTCGTCCAGGGCCGCCGTCGGTTCGCGGATTTCGCGCGCGATGATCCGCCCGGCATGGGGGTGGTTGGTTCGCCGCACCAACGTGAAGCGCAGCATGTAGCCGACTGCCCGGCGGAAGGCGGCAACCGGGTCGTCGCCCGGTTCCATGCGCGGCACCGGCTCCATCGCCAGCAATTCCTGGTGAGCCAGGACCAGGACCTCTCGGTAGAGCGCTTCCTTGGTCCCGAAATAGTGGCTGATCGCCCCCAGGTTCACGCCGGCATCCGCACAGATCCTGCGCACGTTGGCGTTCTGGAATCCGTACTGCGCAAAGGCCTGGCCCGCCGCCGCCAACAGGGCTGCCCGGGTTTGGATCGCATCTTTTCGCTTGGGTTTGTTACTTGGCATGTTTCCCGGTGTCTACCTATGTCACACAAAGGTTTGACTTCAACGGCAGCCAACCATATTATACATTTGTATAAGATAAACGCCAGCGAGCCGGAACTCCGTCATGGTGACACCAGCCAACTCCATCCGCCTCTTGTTCTGGGCCATAGCCGGAGCCTTGGCGTGTCTGGAGGCGGGTTGCCGGGTAGGCCCCGTGTACCAACCGCCCGACCTGTCCCCGGTCACTGCTCCGCCCTGGCGGGCCGCCACTCTCGGCCTCGCTCCCCAGGCCAGCGCCGTAACGGATTGGTGGCGGCAGTTCGACGACGAAGAGTTGGTCCGCCTGATTGATGGGTTGGTCCGCCAGAACCTGACCCTGGCGGAGGCGCGCCAGCGGGTCCTGGCCATGCAGGCAGTCCGTCGAGGCGCGGCAGCCGACCGCCTGCCCCGCCTCGACGGCACGGGCACTACCGTCCACGCCGCCACCGGGGAGAAGGCAGTCAATCCGCAGGGACCGCAACCCGGCCAGGACATGGAGCTCTATTCGGCGGGCTTCGCGGCCAGTTGGGAACTGGACCTCTGGGGACGCATCCAGCACCTCAACCAAGTGGCGGACGCCACGGTCGCGGCGGCAGTCGAGGACTACCGTGACGCCGCCGTGTCGCTCGCTGCCGATCTTGCCATCGCCTATCTGGACATCCGTACCCTTCAGGAACGCCTGGACGTGCTGGACCGCAATCTGGACCTTCAACGGCAGACTCTGGCCCTTGCCACCAGCCAGCAGGAGGCGGGAACCGGGACCGAATTCGCCGTCGCCCAGGCCCAGCGCCAACTGGCCCAGACCCAGGCCCTCAAACCTCCCCTCCGGGACGCCCTGGCACGATCCGAGAATCGTCTTGCCCTTCTCCTGGGCCGACGTCCCAGCGACAATCTGGTCGCCCCCGGCAAGATCCCGCAAATGCCGCCCGTCCTCGGGCTGGGGCTGCCTGCGGAGTTGCTGGAACACCGGGCGGATGTGCGCCGGGCCATTGCTGCCTACCGGGCGGCGGTGGAACGGGTCGGTGCTGCCAGGGCGGCGAAGTACCCGACGGTAACCCTGTCCGGCACCCTCAACCTACAGACCACCAACCCCTCCCACCTGCTCGACAGCCAGGCCTACACCTACAGCCTTGGCCCCAGTCTCCGGGTTCCCCTCTTCGATGCCGGACGGCTGGATGCCGCTGTCCAGGAGCGCGTCGCCGAAGCGGAGCAATGCCGACTCGCCGTGGATCGGACCCTGCTTGAGGCCATCGGGGAAGTGGAGAACGCGGCCGTCGGCGTGGTTCGTAGCGAGGAACAGAGGCAGGAGCTCGAGAACGCCGTCACAGCGGCCCGACGGGCAGTGACTCTGGCCGACCAGCTCTACCGAGCGGGCTTGACCGGCCTCAACGATCTCGTCGATGCCCAGCGGTATCTTGTGGATCTGCAAGACCGCAGCCTCGTGGCCCGGCGCGACGCTCTGGTCGAGACTGTGCATCTATACCGAGCTCTCGGCGGTGGCTGGGAGAAACTGCCCACTGCCATCCCCGATGTGGAGACCAAGCCATGAGCAAACGTCCGGTTGTATTCCTTCTCTTCGCCGGGCTGGCGGCGGCCGGCACCACCTGGTGGTGGCGCAACCGGGAACAGGAAGGGCAGTCCACGTCCCTTACGCTGTACGGCAACATCGATATCCGCACGGTCCAGCTCGCCTTCGATGGCGAGGGGTTGGTGACTGCCATGCGGGTGGAGGAAGGGGCCAGGGTCAAGGCCAGCGACGTGCTGGCCACGCTGGACTCCTCGCGGCTCGAAGCCGAGCGCGACGCGGCCAAGGCCCAGGTTGCTGCCCAGGAGGCCGTCGTGCGCAGACTGGAGGCCGGGACCCGCGCCCAAGAGGTCGAGCAATTCCGCGCCCGCGTCGCCTCGGCAGAAGCCCGTCTCGCCAACGCCGAACAGACGCTCAAGCGCTTCACCCAGACCACGGCCAGCGGCGCCTCAAGCCAGCAGAAGCTCGACGACGCCCAGGCGCAATACAATGTGGAGCAGGACGCCGTGAACGAAGCCAAGCAAGCCCTGTCCCTGGCGCTGGAAGGCCCCCGCCAGGAGGATATCGAGGAAGCCAAGGCCCGGTTGGAAGGAAACCGCGCCCAGGTGCGCCTCCTGGACAACCGGATCGAGGACACCACGCTGCACACCCCGACCGCCGGGATCATCCAGAGCCGTCTGCTGGAACCCGGCGACTTCGCCACGCGGGGGCGGGCCGTCTACACCCTCGCCATCACCGAGCCGAAATGGGTCCGGGCCTATGTGCCCGAACCCGATTTGGGGCGCATCCGGGTCGGTGCCGCTGCCTGGGTGACCGCCGATTCGTTCCCCGGGCGGCGGTTCCCCGGCTGGGTGGGCTACGTCTCGTCGGTGGCCGAGTTCACGCCAAAGTCGGTGCAGACCACCGATCTCCGGACCCAGCTCGTCTACGAGGTCCGCATCTTCCTGACCGATCCGGAGGACCGGCTGCATCTGGGCATGCCCACCACCGTCACCATCGACGAGAAC
>QKCY01000024.1 GCA_003245525.1 Victivallales bacterium
GCCCGGCCTCGGGCACGAGATACCCTTCGTGGCCGGAACGTCCCGTTCCGGAACACCCCGGAGCCAGCGGCTCCGGCCACGGAATGCCCTCGCGGCGGAGGCCCGCCGCTTCTCCAGCATCCTCTCTCTATCCCACGCGCTAGAGAAGCGCCCCTGCTCCTCGGCCCCGGTGTCCTCGGGGAGAGGCTCCATCCCACGCGCTGGAGGAGCGCCCGGCCCCGGGCGCGGGGCGCATGGCAGACAGGGCAATCACTGGAGGAACACCGGGACCAGTCGCGGCGGAGGCCCGCCGCTTCTCCAGCGTCCTCTCTCTGTCCCACGCGCTGGAGGAGCGCCCGGCCTCGGGCGCGAGATACCCTTCGTGGCCGGAACGTCCCGTTCCGGAACACCCCGGAGCCAGCGGCTCCGGCCACGGAATGCCCTCGCGGCGGAGGCCCGCCGCTTCTCCAGCATCCTCTCTCTGTCCCACGCGCGGGGGGTGACGCGGAACCAGGAAGAGCCGGCTGGAAGCCGGCGCTCCCGGTGTAACTAGGCGTAGGTGCCGAGGCGGAGGCCTTCGTCCACGAAGAAGCGATAGGTCTCGTACTCGGTGGTGGTGGGGATGGAGTGGTCGGAGTGGAGGATGTAGCCGGAGTTCGCTTTGAGCACCGGGATCTTCTCCGCCAGTTCCTTGCGGATGGCGTCGATGTCGTTGGCCACCAGGTTCTGGGCGTCCATGCCGCCGAAGAGAACGATCTTGTCGCCGTGCTCGCGCTTGATGCGGATGGGGTCCATGCCCGCCTTCACCTCCATCACCTGGAGGCAGTCGATTCCGGCCTCGATCATGCCGGGCAGGAGGGGCTCCACGAAGCCGCAGGAGTGCATGATGACCTTGAGCCCCAGCGAGTGGCAGTAGTCCATGGTCTTCTTGTGGCCGGGCATGACGATGTCGCGGTACATGGCCGGGCTCATGAAGGGCCGGAACTTGAAGCCCATGTCCTCGTAGAACCAGATGCCGTCCGGCTTGCCTTCCTGGGCGAAGAGCATCTCCATCAGGGAGATGGTGAGGTCGGCATAGGTGTTCACCATGTCCTTGACCCAGTCGGGGTCCATGGCCATGCCCATGAGCATGTACTCATGGCCGCAGACGGGGTGCATCTGCTCGAAGACGTTCACCCCGGCCCAGCAGAAGAAGCGCTGCTTCGCGGCGGCGGCGGCCTTGGCGTTCCGATAGGCCTCGAAGTTGATCCGCCGGGGCTCGGGCTTGAGGACCGGTTTGATCAGTTCCTCCCACTGCGAGCGCTCCATGACATCGAAAGCCACGTGCTCCGGCGTGGAGGCGTGGAGCTTATGGTTGCGCATGGTGGCGTAGTTGCCGTTCTTGACCAGCTTGGTTTCCTCGTCCTCTTCGAGGGTGACGGGGACGAAGTCGAGGTTCGCTGTGCAATTGAAGACCCAGCTCGTGGCGATGTCGAAGCCGAAATGGGTGGGCAGGTCCTGGCCGGGTTGGATCTTGCCATCCTCCTGCCACTTCTTGAGGGTGTCGCCCCAGAAGTGCTCGAACAGGCCGATGCGATCCACCGGGCGACGGTGCAGGATATTGTCGATGCGCTCGATGCTGGTCAGAGGCTGCATGGCAAGGGAACCTTTCCGCAGGGGTTGACAGAGCCGGGTCCGGTACCGTATCCGGCCAACGGGGAAATGGTAGGACAAGACCTATGGCTCGATCCGTATTTCCGCCCAAACGACCTTCTGCTTCTCGCTACCGGGTTGGGCCCGTAGATGAATGGTGTTGGCCCCAGCCTTGAGCGCCGCCAAGGGAACGGCGAAACGCAGGGCCCGCTTGCTGTCGCCACCCAGCTTGCCCAGTTCCGGCCAGTCCTCGGCTGGGGTTGCCTCGGTCCCGTTCACGGTTACCTGGAAGGCCGCCGTAGTCAGCGATTCGTTCGCTGCCAGACCAATGATCGCCCACCCTGTCCCCGTGGTCGGCAAAGCACCCGTGTGGACTTGGCACGTGCCCTCGCCGGTGATCGGCAACTGGGCGTCGTTGGGGAATCCCTTCGGCACGGTATCCCGGTAGCACACGGGATAGCGGCACGGCGCGGCCAGAACGGTCGCGCGGCCCAACCCCTGCGCCACCAGTCGCTGGTAGTCCGAGGCCGGAACCGGGCGGGTGCCGCTGTCCATCCAGTTGAAGAGGTAGATGCCATCCGCCCCCCGTTCCCAGGCCGAGGCCGCGAAGCCGGCGAGGGAGGCGAGATCATTGGCCACGGGCTTGCCACCGGGCCAGGGACGGGCGTTGAACTCGACCCCGGGGGTGATCCGAATTCTGGGGTTGCCGACCCGTTCCTTCCACAGTTCCACGGGAATGTCGAAATCCGTACTACTCCAGAAGGGACACGGCACCAACCAGTCCACATGCCCGCCCCTTGCCCACGCCGCGCCGTCCATGCCCAGCCCGACAGCCGCATCGGGATGGGCCGGGACGCGCACGGCCAGGAGGATGCGGCGGTTGCGCTTGCTGCTCCAGAAATCCGTCAACGCCCTCGCCCTCAGCACGAACTCGCTGAGGATCGGGGCCTCCTCCCGTTCCTTGCCCGGAGTCAGGTGATAGCCGAAGCGCATCCAATCGAGTTCGATGCCGTCCGGATCGTAGCGTTCCAGCAGCTCCTCCAGGAATGCCATCTCGTAGTCCCAGACTTCCCGATGGGCGTAGTTCAGCGCGCGGTCGGTCCAGTTGCCGCGGGTCTCGTTGGGCACCCGCCAGAACTCCGGGTGCTGCCGCCAGAACGTGTCGTGCATGTAGTTGTCGGTCTGGTTGACGTTGTGCAGGTCGTTCATACGCATGCTCAACCAGGGCGAGATCCCCTGCTCGCGACAGCGCGCAATCCAGACGGCGTAGGGATCGATCCCCTGTTCGTCCAGCAGCTTGGCATTCGCCGGCCAGCGACCGGGCGGCGGCACCCCGTCCACCGGTTTCCAGATCGGGTCCCGCACCTTGCTGGCGAAGTTCGCCCGCATGGCATTCGGGCAGAGGAAGAGATGGGTCACCGCCGAGTTCGCGTACTGGTCCACGAACTGGTGCAGGCCCGCCAGGTTCATCTGCTCCGCAGTCCGGCTACCGAAGAAGTGGCTGTTGTCCTCGTTGACCACCAGGACGGACCGTTGGTCGGGTTGCGCCACAGCGACCGCAGCGAACGCCAGGAAGACCGCGACCAGGATCGAACCGCTGCACCTCATAGCCTGCTCCTCATGGTTGCCGGTCCTCCCCGGGCCTCTCGCCCTGGCAGCGCACCAGAACTAGTCGAAGGGAAGCTCCGGAGCTTCGGGGATCACATTGGGGATGGGAACCTGGCTCCCCGCCAGCTCCGGGATGGTGCGGAGCACGCGGAATCCCAGCATGTTGCCGTGGGAGGTGGGGGCAAGCCGACCGCGCTCGGCGGAGCGGCAGTCGGGGGCACGGACATACCAGTTGCCCCCGCGCAGGCAGCGCATGCGCTGCTCGTCCTCGGTGATGGGGGTCGGGTCGTCGGGATAGCGGGTGTACCAATCGAGGCACCACTCCCAGACATTCCCGTGCATGTTATACAAGCCGAAGGCATTGGGGGGACGCCGCCC
>QKCY01000331.1 GCA_003245525.1 Victivallales bacterium
CTCGCTGTGGTGCTTCGACATGTGGGGCGGCGTCTTCCAGACCCCCGAGACCATGCGGTTGGTCGCCAGGGCCAAGCGGATCTGGGACGAGTTCGGATCGTTGCCCGCCAAGAGCATGGCGGAGGTGGCGCTCGTGGTCGATCCGCAGAGTGCCCGGTTGGTCAACGACCAGAACCCTCTGGTCAAAGCGATCTACCAGGACACGCGGAATAGGCTGAACCGGCTGGGGGCTCCCTTCGAGGTCTTCTCCTTCAGCGATCTGGCGCGGGCCGATCTGAGCGCCTACAAGATGCTGGTCTTCCCCGGTCTCTTCGAGATCACGCCCGCCAAGGCCGCGGTGCTCCGGGATTTCGTCTGCCGGGATGGCCGGACCGTGGTCTTTGCCTACGCGCCGGGCATCAGCGACGGCACCAGCCTCGATCCGGCGCGGGTCAGGGAATGGACCGGTACCGCCTTCGGCACACCGGGCGCAACGACCGTAGCCCGCGACGGCTGGACGGCGGTCTACGCCGGAAGCTATGCGGATCTGACGCCGCAGGTGCTGAAACAGGCCGCCGCCCAGGCCGGGGTGACCCTGTACTGCGCCGAGGAGGTCCCCGTCTTCGCCAACGAGCGCCTGGTGGCCATCCACACGGCCACCGGCGGCGAGAGGACGATCACCCTCCCCGTCCCCTGCCGCGAAGTGCGCGAACTGTACACCGACCGCGTGGTGCCTGTCACCAACGGTCAGTTCACCTACGCCTTTGCCACCCCCGACACCGCCCTATTCGAGCTGATGCCGTAGGCAAGGCCGCGTGGTGTCACTTCGCGGGCAGGAGCAGCGGGTGCTTGGCGCAGTCGACCCCGTTGCCCACGCCGGGGGCGGGGCGAATCCAGCCGTCCCGACCCTCCCCGTCGTTCTCGTTGGCCATGAAGTTGAAGCGGAATCCCCGCATCAGACCCTCGCGGCCAACGCCCAGGGCGGCGTAGGGAATCTCGGCGCGGTAGCGGGTGACCGTGCCGTCGCGGGTGGCGACGAGCCGCAGGAGCTTCCCGGCGGCCGGGAGGTCGCGGATTGCGGTCTCGGGTGCTGACTGGCGGTAGAGGACACGGGGCTGGCCGTCGTCGCCCAGGTAGAAATCGAACTCGCAGGGCGTCGTCATCCTGTCCGTGGTCACGAAGACTTGGAGACTATCGCCCTGCCAGCAATCGGCGGGCTCCGAATGGGGTTGACAGTGCTTGTCGTCGGTCACTTCGGCCTTGAAGACGAGCGCGTCTGCCGTCAGGTCAATCCAGGCGCGCGCGCTGAGATCGTCGGGGCCCTGCCAGTCGCGATGCTCCTTGAGGGGATCGCCGACCGTGAGGGAGACCACCTGCTCGCGCCGGTCGAGCACAAACAGGGGTTGCCCGTCCAGCCCCGGCGCGAAAGCGAGCGCCACGGGGACGTCCTCCCGCGTGCGCAGGGGCGGGAAAGCGCCGAGGGAGGTCTCCACGACCATGGGTTCGCCCGCCCCGTAGTCGGCCCGGTGCTCGGGGGAGAGGGTCAGCGTCGTCTCCCACGACCATTGCTCGCCCGGGGCGAGGGTCTTCTCGGCCCGGGCGGTGCCCGCCGCGATGTATCCGGGCGTCTTGAGGGCGATCATGGCACGCTGGGGGGTGGGGAGAGGGTTCGTCGTCCTGACGGCGAGGGTGCATGCCTTGCCCGGCAGCAGCATCGGCGGGAGGGCCACCTGCACAGGGTCCGGCAACCTGCTCACCGTGGTCGCCCCCGGTAGCCGCAAGGTCCGGGGATCGGGGCCCACGGTCAGCACCACCAATCCATCCGTCACCGCCAGGGATTCCTGGTTGCCGAGGATGTCGACCGCGATTGCGGCTTGGGCATCGGTGCGGAATGCCAGGCTGGTGCAGCGGGCGTCCTCCGACCAGAGCGCCAGCGCGGTTTCCGCGTCGTCCTGGAACACGAGTCCCCAGAAGGGGGCGGGCAGGGACAACTGGCGGACGAAGCGCTTGCCCGAGTAGAGGGCCGTGAGCGCGTTGTAGGCCGCGTAGACCGGCTTGGGGTAGAGGTCGAAGGACAGCATGCCGTAGTTGTGCTCGCCGTTGGTGGGGCTCTTCCCCTTCTCCCGCAGGTTGTACCAGGTATAGCCGACACTCCCGCGGGCCCAACTGAACAGCGACTTGGTGAACACGGCCTGGGCCTGCTCCTTCTCGCTGGTTCCCCCGCACGAGGTCAGTGCCGTCTCGTTCGCGTACCAGGGGATCTTCACGCCCAGTTCCTGGCGCATCGGAAGCAGCTTGCCGTCGATCATGGCATGCGCGAAATGGGTGAACGGGCCGTGCCCGTGGAAGCAGTGCAGGTCGAACAGGTTCGGGATCTGGCGCATCGTGTCGGCGTGAAAGTGCCCCAGAATGGGCTCGTCGAAACGGCAGAAGCCGGCCGACATGTAGCCAGCGTCGGGGTCGCACTCGGTCAGCAGCTCGCGCGTCTGCCGGGCCAGACGCACGTAGTCGTCGGCCATGGGAGGGCTCTTGCGTCCCCAGGCACCGTCGGGCTCGTTGAGCATCTCCCAGAAGCGGACCTTGCTGCGGTACCGCCGGAACCACTCCCCGTACCGCTCGTTGCTGGCCGCGTAGTCGACCTTCCCCTGGCGGTCGAGCACATAGCCGAGGATCAGGTCGAAATCAATGCCCCGTGCGCGGAAGATATCGACCACTTGGTCGTACCACTCCAGGTAGTCGTCGCCGCTCTTCCGCAGGTCCGTCCGCAGGACCCGCAACCCGATGGTGGCCATGGCGTCGGCCATGCGCTCCAGTTCGGGCCGGGCGCCAAAGTAGGGATTGAGGTGCGCGACGCTGCCGAACAGGAAGTCCTGCGGGGCCAGCGGCCGCTTCGTCCCGGTGGGGACCATGTAGGCGAAGGTCCGCTGGAGACGGCAGGCCGCCGTGGTCTCGCCGGGCAGGGAAAGGTCGGCGTTCACGTAGCAGACACCGAGCCGTTGGGGACGCGGCAGGAGGAAGGTCTTGGCTTCGCCGGGCTGGAAGGAGAGCGTCTGGCGAAGCGACCAGCCAGCGGCTTCCGGCTCGTCGTTGTAGTCGGTCAGATGCAGGTTCGCCTCGACGGCCACGGGGACCGAGAGCGTGTTCCGCAGGATGGCCTTGACCTGCCCGTTGCCGTCGGGGCGCAGGATCTTGGGCTCGCCGTCCGTCTCCAGCTCCATCGCCAGGGCGTTCACGACGGGCATCGTCGCCCGCAGCGAGAGATCCTCCAGCCGGATCGTCCCGGCCATGCCCTTGGGCGAACGGAACTCCAGGCCCTGGAGGCAAAACAGCGGGAACTGCCGGTTGTCTCCCGGCTTGGGCGAAGGCAGGGCGGTCGGCAGTTCCATGGTCGTCCGGTGCTGGCCGTCATTGTCCGCGGCCAGCCACTTCACGGGAAACGGGAGGCGGTGGTTGTTTCCATCTTGGTCCACCACGCGCAGGGCTACTTCGTCGATGTCGCAGTCCGTCGCGGTCACCGATGCGGTCAGTTCCGCCTTCTCGTACGCGGGGAACTGCGGCGCCAGGACACCGTTCGGCGACCAGCCCGCCAGGCAGAAC
>QKCY01000144.1 GCA_003245525.1 Victivallales bacterium
CCTTTCCCGCTCGCGAGACTGGCGAAAAGGCGGGGGGCGGTCTTATTATCGCCGAGTCAAGGACAGAACTTCGCCCATGCTCGAAAGCCTGCACATCCGCAATCTGGCCCTCGTGGTCGAGCTCGATATCGAGTTCGGGCCGGGGCTCAACGCGGTCACGGGCGAAACCGGCGCGGGCAAGTCGCTGATCCTCGGCGCGGTCCAGTTGCTGGTGGGTGGCCGGGCCAATCCGGGCCTCATCCGTACCGGCGAGAGCCAGTGCGAGATCGCCGCCGTGGTCTATCTGGGCGACGAGTTCGCCAGCCAGCGGGCCACGTTGGCCGAGCTGCTGGAAGCGAACGGGCTCGCGCCCTGCGAGGAAAACCGCCTGCTCCTGCGCCGGGTGGTCACCGCCACCGGGAGCCGGGTTTTCGTGAACGGCAGTCCCACCACGGTGACCTGCCTGCGCGATGTGGGCGCGCTGCTCTTGGACATTCACGGTCCGCACGAACACCAATCCCTTCTGCGGCCCCAATGCCAGTTGGAGTTGCTCGACGCTTTCGCCGGTCTGGGCGAGGACGTGGCCGCCTGCGAGGCCGCCTACCGCACCTGGCAACAGGCGGTGGCCGATCTCGACGCGGAACGCGCTCAGGGCATCGACCCGGACCAGGTCCAGTTCCTCCGCCAGCAACTGCGCGAGATCGACCAGGCCAGTCTGGCAGTGGACGAGGAACAGGAGCTGATCGAACGCCACCGGGTGGTTAGCCATGCCCGGCGGCTGATCGAGATCACCGAACAATGCCGCTCGGGCCTGACCGAATGCGAGGGGTGCCTAGCCGACCAGTTCAGCCCCTTTGTCCGCCTCCTGAACGAGATGGAATCCCTCGATCCCGAACGGGGCGAGCCCCTGGCGGCCCAACTCGCCGCGATCACGGAAAGCCTTCAGGAACTGAGCGTGGAGCTGGCCGAGTACGGCGATAGCCTCGACCTCGATCCCGAACAGCTCCAGATCCTGGAAGAGCGGCTGAATCTGATCCAGAAACTCAAGCGCCGCCACGGCGGCAGTGTCGAAGCCGTTCTGGCGGCAGCCGACGAGTTGCGCGAGCAACTCGATGCCTTCGACAGTCGCGCCGAGCGACTGGCCGAGCGGGAACAGACCGTGCGGGACACCGCCCGCGCCCACCAGGAACGCTGCGCGGCCCTGGCCAAGGCCCGGCGCGCGGCGTCCGGCGGCTTGGCCGCAGCAATCCGGGACAAACTCCACCGCCTAGGTTTCCTCCAGTCCCGCTTCGCGGTCGAAGTGGAGGAAGGCGAGCCGGGACCGACCGGAGCCGACCGGGTGGAATTCGGTTTCGCCCCCAATCCTGGCGAGGCCATGCAGCCCCTGCGCCGGATCGCGAGCAGCGGCGAAATGGCCCGCGTGATGCTGGCCGTGAAGACCGTGCTCAGCGCGGCCGACCACATTCCCATTTTGATTTTCGACGAGGTGGATGCCAACATCGGCGGCCGGGTGGCCGTCACTGTGGCCGAGGAACTGGCCGCCATCGGCCAGCGCCACCAAGTGTTGAGTATCACCCACCTGCCCCAGATTGCCGCCGCCGGCCACCAGCATTTCCAGGTGGCCAAACGGGTTGACGGCGAGCGAACCATTACCACCATGCTGTCGTTGGTTGGAGAGGAACGAGAGCGCGAGATCATGCGGATGCTGGGAGCGGAAGCCGATTCCGCCACAGCCCGCAACCACGCCCGCGAACTGCTCGCCAGCCTCGGCGGCAAACGGTCGAAACCCGTGGCCGAGGGAGCGCTTCCATGAGTCTGATGCACGACCTGCTGGGCGGCGATTTCGTCTGCGACAAGTGCGGCAAGCGGCACGTGACGTGCCTGAGCGAGGTGCGTTTCGGCGCTGCCGCCCTGGGCGATGTCCCCGAGTTGTGCCTCCGTTTCGGCGGCAAATCGGTCTGCGTCATCCACGACGTGCGGACCCGCCAGATTGCCGGCGCGACCGTCGTCGGTCATCTCACCAAGGCCGGTTGCCAGGTAGCCGAACTGCTGGTTTCCGATCCCGCGCCGGACCATGTTCCGGTCTGCGACGATGTCACCCATGACGCCCTGGCGGCGAAGCTGCCCCCGGCGGACATCTACGTCTCGGTGGGTTCGGGCGTGGTGAACGACCTCACCAAGTGGCTGGCGGGCGAGGCGGGCAAGCCCTATGTCTGCGTAGCCACGGCCGCCTCCATGAACGGCTATGCTTCGGCCAATGTAGCTCCCACCCTCAAGGGCGTGAAGAGCCTGGTCCGGGGTTCCGAGCCTGTGGCGATTGTCTCCACTCCCGCCATCCTCGCCGCCGCCCCCCTGGAGATGACTGCCGCCGGTCTCGGCGACGTGCTGGCCAAGCCGGTCAGCGGCTCCGACTGGCAGCTCAACCGGCTCATCTTCGACGAGTACTACTGCCCCTTCCTGGCCGGGACCATCGACGACATCGAGCCCATCTACATGGACAACCCCGAGGCCATTGGCCGGGGCGACGAGCCGGGCATCACCGCCCTCTTCGAGGCCCTGACCCTGACCGGCATCTCCATGACCATGGCGGGAACCTCCTCCCCGGCCTCCGGCGGCGAGCACCTCATCTCGCACACCCTCGACATGATGTCTTCGGTGGACGGTGTGCCCCACGACTTCCACGGTCGGCAGGTGGGCGTCTCGACCATCCTCGGCGCGGCCCTCTACGAGGCGATCATCGCCTTGGAGAAGCCGGTGTTCCGGGTGCCCGAGAGCCCTTCCGATCCCGCTTTCTGGGGCTTCCTCGCTCCGTCGGTGGAGAGCTACCACGTGAAGAAGAGGGCCCGTGTCGCCGCCGCCGTCGAGGAACTGCGCAACCGCGCCGGGCTATGGGACGAGATCCGCGCCACGCTGGCCCCCCATCTCCGCCCCGCTGCCCGGATCAAGGATTGCCTCCGCCGAGCCGGTGCCGCCCATCGCTACACCGATCTGGGCATCGACCGCGCCCGCTATCTGGCCGCTTGCCGCCATGCCCACGAGATCCGCGAGCGGTTCACCGTGATCGATCTCGCCCGTGTGGTCGGCATCCTGCCGGAGCGTCTGGAAGACCTAGTCGACCATTGGCTCAGCCGGTAGGCCGAACCGATAGCGGCGGATCGCGTCGCGGGGGGTGAGCCCGTACACCGCCCGGAAAGCGCGCGCGAAATGGGCGGGGTGATCGTACCCCGCCTGTTCCGCCACCTCCGCGACCGTGGCGTCGGTGTGGGCCAGCAGGTCCATGGCAAAGGCCGCCCGCGCGTGCAGCCGGTAGGCGCGTGGCGTGGTGTGGTAGCGTTCCAGGAAAAGCCGCCGCAGGTGGTCGGGCGAATAGCCGCAGCGGCCCGCCAGATGGGCGAAGGTGTCGCGGCTGCCGGGCTCGGCATCGACCAGTCCCTTGAGCCGTTCCGCCGGGGTCTCGGTGGATTTCGTTTCCAGAGACTCGACAAAGGGGGCGAGCACGGCCAGCAAGTCCGCCTGGGCCAGAAACCGGGCCGAAGGGGTCGGAGCCCGGAAGGCGCGTGCCAGGCGTGCGAAG
>QKCY01000425.1 GCA_003245525.1 Victivallales bacterium
GTTTCGCCGGGGGCGTAGTCGGTGAGGGCGTAGCTTTCCTCGCCCTTCAGATACGGGGCGTAGAGCGCGCCGACCGCCAGCACGTGCCCGCCCTTCGTGATGACGCCCCAGGAAGCGCCGCTGATCCGGTCGCGGGGCTTGGCCGCTTTCCCGCCATTGTCGAGCACGCGGAAGCTTACCTCGCCTGCGCCATCCTGGTCGCGGAATAGCCGTACGGCCCGCGCTCCCGGTCCCACTTGCAGGCAGCCACCATGGTCGGCGACCGGCTGGGCCTCGCCCTTCACCTGCCACTGGCCATCGAGCGCGCCAGCGGCAAAATCCGCCGTGTAGTCCGCGCCGTGGGAACTCGCCATTACCATCACCAATGCCAGGATTCCAGGCCGAATTCCCGCCATATGCCGTTCCCCTAGATTGCTCGCAACAGGGCCTTCAGCCGCGCCTCCCAGACGGCCTGGGAGAGTTCGCCGCCGAGTTTGGTCAGAGTCAGATCGAGACGGGTATACTCTTCCACGCCTACCGCTGCAAGTCCAGCCACCGCCGTCTGCACCGGGGCCAGTTGCTGCTGGTAGGCGGCGACCGACTTGGCGAGTTCCTCCCGGAGAGTGGCGTTGGTTTCCTCCTTCGCCATTGCCTCCAGCGCTGCCAATTGCTCGGTCACGCGGGCCAGCGCGGCCTGGAGCAGGCCCCGGTAGGTGGCGTCGCGGAATCCCTCCTGGCTGTAGATCACGATAGGGCCGGTCCGGTCGCCCTTGCGCAACTCGGGACCGAGGGTCTCCAGTAATCCGGCTGGCGGCGACAGGATGAGGTGGCCGAAGCGGGCCGGATCGTGGAAGCCCTCGATCACCCGCGCCCAGTTGGTCCACTGCTTGCCATCGATCTGGCGGTCGCGGCAGACATTGATGCCGAGCAGAAAACCCGGTGCCGGCGTTGCCTTCAGGTCGGCCCAGGGCACGGCGAACTCCAGCGTCCAGCCCGTATCGGTGCGGGCGCTCGCCACCTTGGCGTCCGCATTCCAGACGGGGTCCTGGCCGCGGGAGTCGTACAGGCTACCCGCCGCATCGAGGCCGAACTGGTAGTAGGTGCTGTGGCTGTGCCCCGGATCAAGAAAGATCTCGATGGCCTCGCTACCGAAGACCCCGTGGCCGTCCCGCGCCTGGGGCACCGCTTGCAGCTTGGCCAGCAAGGGCTCGTCGCAGTTCACTCCCACATATAGGTAGCGGTCGTCATAGGTGGCCTTCCAGAAGGTGGGCGGTTCGCTTGGGGTCGGTTTGCCGTAGAGCGTGAAACCGCCCACGCTCACCGCCTCTTGCCAGGCCGACTCGTCCAGCTTGCCGTCCACCACGATGGGCGTCTTGGTGCTTGCCGCCGTGTAGACCTTGATCTCGAAACCGTCCGCCCGGAGCCCGAGGCCGGCCAGGATTGCCAGAGTGAGGATGATCCGTTGCATGGTCGTCTCCTTGCGCTGGCTAGGGCAACACCGGGCGAACCGGTGCCTGGAGTTGGATGGTGCGGGTGGTGGTCGCCGCCGTGTAGCGGTCCTCGGCCCGGACCTCGTAGGTTCCCGGAGAATCGTTCAGGGCCATGGGCAGAACGAAGCTCACCGGGTCCTTCCCCACCACCACGTTGCGGGCGAACCCGGTGAACTGCTGACCGTCATGCCAGACCGTGATCCGGTAGGCGTGCACGGCGGCATTCGGCACCGAGATGCGAACGGGTAAGACTGTCCCGGCAGGCACTGCCGCCGTATCGATGGCCAGTTCCGGCGCGGCGGGCTGGTTGGGCAACAGAGCGAACCAACTGGGGCGGTTGGGGCGGATCGGAACCTTGAACTCGCTGCGGCGGCCCAGGCTCTGGCCGGTCCGCAGGTCGTTGACCATCCGGTCGGCAGGAAGCTGCACGGTGACCTCTTCGGCCTGGCCGCCGGTACGGAAGAGGGCGAGCAGTTCGATGTCGCCGGTCTGCCAGCGGATGACCTCGATCTGCTTGGCGCGCTGGCCGTTGGCTCCGGTCAGGTGGAGCGTGGGGGCGATGCCGGCCTTGGCGAAGGTCCCGAGCCACCACGTGGCCAGGGATTCGTCGGTGTCCGGCAGACCGAGATTCGGCAGTGTGCCCCAGTCCGCATTCAGCAGGATTGCGTGGCCCTTGCCTGCGATCAGCAATGGCGTGCCCTCGGTCTCGTGCCCGGCAGTGCCCCCGGCGAGGGTGACGGCCGGGTCGCTCGCCAGGGAGCCCCAGGCGGTGTCCTTCACCACCTTGGCCGCGGGCAGGCCGTTTCGGGCGATGCCGAAGAGATCGTCCAGCGCGCCGTGCGGACGTGGCTTCAGATGCTCGTCGAAGACGGCGGGCCGCACGTCGGCGATGACCGTGCCGCCCTGTTCGGCAAACTGGCGGATGACCGCCGCGGTCTTATCGCTCATCGCCTCCGCGCGGGGCAGGAGAAGCACCCGGTAGCGGGAAGCGTCGAACTCGCCGTTGCGGAGCATCCGATCGGTGACGTAGCGGAACTGCATGCCCAGGTCGCGCACCGCGCTCTGCGCTCCGAGATGGCTGCGTTCGTAGCTGCCGAAGCTTGGGCCGTTCTCCAGGCTCTGGGCGAGGGAGGAGGGGAAGGAGTAGAGCACCGCCACGCGGTCGTCGAGCATCTCCGATTGAAGCAGAAGATCGCCCAATCCTTCGCGCACGATGCGGGTGTCGTCCAGGATATCGGCCACCGCGGGGAAGGGGCGGAGGTCGGGGGCCAGCCAGCCATGGAAACGACCGATGCAGTCCCACCGCCACCACCACACGCTGTCCATGCCGCGCGTTACCATGCGCCAGTACTTGGCCAGCAGGGAATCGGCGTCCTTGGTGTAGCCCATCCAGTTGGCGCGGGGGAACTCGCGGGGGGCGATGGAGCGAATCACCTCGTCCGTCGTGCCGGGATAGGGACTCCAGAAGGTGTTGTTGCGCACGATGAGGTCAATGTCGTCGCCCTTGTCGAAGCGTCCCGCTCCCTCGAAGCCCACTTTGGCCTGGGGATCGATGGCCTCGTAGGCGTGGCGGTAGGTCTGGCAGAACTGGACGAAGTTCCAGGACTGGAACGCCTGCCGGTCGAACCAGCGGGGGTAGTTCCCCGCCCGCAGGGCCGCGGCTTCCTCGTTGTCCGTGGGATCGGACAGCGCCACCTCGTCCCAGGTCGCGAACTGGGTGCCCCAGGAGGCGTTCAGTGCGGCGATGTCGCCGTACTGCTGGCGCAGATAGTCGCGGTAGGCCTGCAGGCAATGGGGCGAGAGGCAGGAACCCTTGGTATCCACCTCGTCGCCTAGGGACCAGACGAAGACCCCGTGCTGGCGGGCCGGCGCGTATTTGGCCGCCAGTTCCTGGACATGCTTGGCCACGGCCTCCTGGTCGTTCCAGCAGAAGGGCTTCATCACCCCGTCCGGTGCCCGCTTGGCCTGGATGCGGGTGGTGTAGGGCACCCAGGCGATGTCGTTGGCCGCCGCGATCAGCGGGGGATTGCCGCCGCTTAGTTGCAGGGTCACGCCATGCTCGGCCAGACTGGCTTCGGCGTAGGGGGCGAGGGTTCCCTTGGGGGCGTCCCAGATGAGGAAGTTCCAGCCGGAGCGGTTGCGGGTGGTCACCCGGAAGTAGGTGTAGGCCCGGCAGACCTCGCGGTCCCCCGAGAGCAGCAACGCCTCCACGGTTAGCAGTTGCGGCATCCAATCGGCAATTGCGAAGGAGAAGGGGACCGTCGGGGCGGAGGCCAAGTCCTGGCGTACCAGAACCCGGCGTTGCGGGTCGAGCAGCCGCACTTCCACCCGTTCCTGCGGATAGGGATTCGTGCCGCCAACGGCAATCTCGCCCTGGACGGTGCCGCCGACTTCGCCCCATTCCTCGGCCAACCGGATGGGCTCGATCTCCCGGGTCGCCTGGACGGTGAAACTGCGCGTGTCCCAGCCCACGACCTGTCCCGACCCGTTCCGGGCGATGGCATCGAGCCGATAGGTGTCTGCCGCCAGACCCTCGGGCAGGGGGATACGCAGGGCACCAGGCGTCTGCAAGGGCAGCGTGCCCAGATCCCAGTCGCGCACGCCCCGCCGCCGCAGTTGCACCGCCACGGTGGTGTCGGCCGCGGTCCCGGCGAGGGTCACTTGGGCCTCGGTGTTCTGCAGGCCATAGGGCAGAGGACTAGCCGGGGCGACCGCCACCTCGACCGCCGCTTTGGGCTCGTGTCCGGCAGCCCAGAGAATGGCACGGCCCAGGCCCTCGGCGTAGGTGTCGTAGTCCAGTTCCCAGCCCTCCGCATACTCGATGGTGGGAATCTTGGGAAGGCGGATGCCCCGGCCTTGCCCAACCTGGCAGCTCATAGCGTCCTTTACCTCCGCCAGCCAGGGCACGGTCTCCCGGTTCTCTTCCTTCAGGACGCGCTTGTCGTCGGCCCCGACCAGGACAATGCCCGCGCCGTTGACCACGGGTTCGAGCAGACGGCACTGGGCCTCCGCCGACAGACGGGTGGGCGACATGCCGATGAACACATAGCAGTCCCAGGGCTGTTCGAGCAAGGCCATGAGCCGGGCCTTGCCCACATCGCCGCCGTGCCACTCCTCCTTGGTGCTGTCCACGATGCGCGCCCAGAAGACGGCCTTGGCATCCAGCTCGAAGCGCTCCATCAGCTCGACGCAGTGCCGGGGCATGGTGCCCCGCCCGTCCGTGAAGAACAGGACCCGCGTCGGTCCCTGCACGTAGGGCCGTGCCCAGGCGGTGTGCGGGGTGGGATAGTTGAAGGTGAGGGCGTGGTCCACTTCCAGTTCGGCCGCATCCTGGGCCGCGAGACTGCCAGCGAACAGAACGCAGACGAGGGATAGCCAGCGGGAGGGGAGCATGGTGTGTCTCCTTAGATGCGGGACAGCAGCACGGCCAGTTGCAGTTCCCAGCGGAACGCAGTGTATTCGTCGAGCCAACGGCCCAGTTTCTCTTCGGCCAACACGCCGGACGGGGGTGGTTCGGTGGGCACTTCCTCCAGACCCATCCGCGCCGGAGCCAAGGCGTTCTCGGCTACCCCGGCATTGGTCGCCCCGTCGAGCAGCGCGGCCACCTCCCGGCGCA
>QKCY01000452.1 GCA_003245525.1 Victivallales bacterium
GAACTGGCCGGGCCAGTACATGTGGACCTGGTAGATCACGCGGGGGACATCCACCGGTTCGATGTAGCGGAAACCCTCGGCATCGTCCCAGTGATCCACTTCGAAGATGATGGGCGTGTCGGGGTCAATGGCCCGGATCGCCTTGGCGGCGAGGACCTGGGCCTGCCAGTAGTCGGTGCCACCCTCGCCCGGGGCCTTCTCCTGCACGGGCTCGTTCACCAAATCGTAGCCCCAGATGGCGGGATTGCCCTTGAACCGCCGGGCGATCTTCTCCCAGCAGGCCACGAAGGCATCGAGGTACCTCTGCTCGTGGATCAGCACCAGATCGCGGTTCGGGAGGCGGCCGCCGGGCGGGGAGTGGAGATCAACCACCGCCAGGATGCCGTACTTCTGGCAGGCGGCCAGGGCCTTTTCCAGATCGTCCAGTTCGCTGTCGAGCCAAGCGTTGTACTTGTCCAGATTGTAGTCCTGGTCGTACTTGTAGCCGGCCCCCCAGTTGGTGACCATCTGCCAGCGGATCAGGTTGGCGTTCCAGTCCTGGCCGAGCACCTTCAGATCCTCGTCGCGGAACTCGTTGGGGGACATGCAGCCCCGCAAGCGCGGCACGGCATGGCCGGTGAAGGGAGGCGGGGCGTTGGGATCGGGCTTCGGCCGGGGGCGGATCACCTTCACCACCGTGATCTCCAAGTCGTCGAAATAGACCGTGCCGGCGCAGTCCTGCAGGCCCAGGGACAGATCGGCCTGGGCCACATCGGCGGGAATGGTGGCCGTGAAGCTCAACTCCTTCCAGTCGAAGGTGCCGAACACGCCGTTCTCGTTCACCCACTGCGGCCCGCTGGTGGGAGAGACCGCATGAAACATGTACTTCACCCCCAGGTAGTTCTTGCTGGGCTTGCTGACCCCATCGGCCTTGGCCAGGCAGCGGAACTGCAACTGGCAACTGCCGTAGCGGGAGAGGTCCACCGGCAGGCCGACCATCGTGCTCTCGCCGGGTTCGGCCTTCGGCACGACCACTTTGAGACAGGTCCCGCGATCCGGCGCCTCGACCCAGGTGGCGCAGTCCAGCTTCGACCATCCGGCCCGGGATTCGGCCGAGTTGAAGTCGGTCCTGAAGACGACTTCGCCCGGTTGGGGTTGAGTCTTGACCATCGGGGCCACCTCCGGTTGGGCAAAGGACAGGGCCGTGCAGAGGACGGAAGAGAGGAGAACGAGACGACGGGCGAGTAACTTCAAGAGGAACACTCCTTGGGTAGGAAATGCTAGAACCGTGTTCTGAACGTAGCCATTTCCCACCTGCCGTCAAGTACGGCCATCTGCTGTCGTCTGGACAAGCCCCGTGTTCCCGGACTATGTTCCGAGGTTCTCGGCGCTCAACTAGGAAACCACGATGCTGAAATACTTCGCCTTCTTTCTCCCCCTGCTCGCCCTCGCGTTGCCTCCGGAGGTCCAGATGATCGGCGTGAACGAAGCCGGTGCCGAGTTTGGCCGGGGCATTGGCACCTACAACAAGGACTACACCTATCCCGGTGCCAAGCAGTTCGACTACTGCCAGGCCAAAGGACTGAAAGTGATCCGCCTGCCCTTCAAATGGGAACGCATCCAACCCGGGCTCAACCAGCCTCTGGCCGAGGCCGAACTGGCCCGCCTGGACGGCGTTGTGGCCCTGGCTCGCGAGCGTGACCTCAAGCTCCTGCTCGACATGCACAACTACGCCCGCTACAACGGCAAGGTGATCGGCACCGAGGAGGTCCCCAACGCCGCCTTCGCCGATGTCTGGACCCGGCTGGCCAGTCATTTCCGGGACGAGACTGCGGTCTTCGCCTACGGCATCATGAACGAACCCCATGCCACCAACGGCCTCTGGCCCGCCGCCGCCCAGGCCTGCGTGGACGGCATCCGCACAGTGGATACCACCCATACGATCCTGGTCTGCGGCGACGGCTGGAGCGGTGCCCACTCCTGGCCCAAGATCAACGGCAAATTCCTGCTCAATGACCCGTCGGGCAATCTCGTGTACGAGGCCCACCAGTACTTCGACCACGACAACTCGGGCAGCTACAAGCGGACCTACGACGAGGAGGGCGCGACTCCGACCGTGGGCGTGGAACGCCTCCAGCCCTTCGTCCAATGGCTCAAGGAGAACAACGCCCAGGGCTTCATCGGCGAATTCGGCGTGCCCAACAACGACCCGCGCTGGCTGGTCGTGCTCGACAACACCCTCGCCGAGATGAAGAAGCAGAACCTCGGTGGCACCTACTGGGCGGCGGGTCCCTGGTGGAGCAACTATGCCCTCTCCCTCGAACCCACCAAGGAAGGTGCGGATCGGCCTCAGATGGCGGTCATCGCCCAGTACCTCGGCACCGGCGACGGCACCGGCGAAAAGCCCTGGATCGCGGCCGCCCAAGCGGCGGAAGTGGCCGCCCAACAGGTCCGCGAGGCCGATGCCAAGCTCGGCAAACGCCTCTACGACTTCGGCGAGCGCAAGGAGTCCTACCACTACAGCAACGAGGGCAGCGAGTTTGCCAGTGAGGCGGGCGAGATCGACGGCCGGAAGGTCCGCAAGATCAGCTACAAGCACGTGGGCGAACCCGCCTGGGTCGGTCTCGGCCTCTACTTCGGCAGCCTCAACTGCAAGGACCGCACCGCCTTCAGCCTCGACCTCAAGGCCGACCCGCCCGGTAAGCTCGAGGTCAAGGCCTACGACACCTCGGGCAAAAAATACAGTGCCACTTACGAGCTGGGTGCCGGTTGGCAGACCCTCGCCATTCCCTTCGCCGAACTCAAAGCCGACGGCGAGAGCTACACCGGCGAGAAACCGCTCCAGAAGATCGAATTCCAGCCCAGCGCCAAGCGCGACGGCGGCATCCTCTACCTCGGCACCCTCCGCCTGCCGCCCCGGTAGCGCAGGCGTTTGGCCTGCCGGGCGGAATGGTGGAACGATGGAGTGGGAACCCGGAACGCCGATCTCCTGATCGGCCTTACCACTTCCCCCGGCGGAGGATGCCGTTGCCGTAGCGGGCCCGGAGTTCGTCGACGGCGCGGTCGAGGGCCTGTTCGCGCTCCGTACCGGGCGTGTCGTCCACCTCGTCGAACAGGGACGGCTGGCGCAAGCCTGATGGTGCTTCCGCGAACCCCGAGACGCCGAAACCGATCAGCCGGATGGGCTGGGGGAGTTCCTGCCGGGCGAAGAGGGCGAAGGCGGCGGCGACCAGGGCCCGGTCGCTATCTGTGGGCCGGGGGAGGGACTGTTGCCGGGTGATGGTGCGGAAGTCGGCGAAGCGCAGCTTGATCTGGATGGTCCTTCCCTGCTTGCCCGCCTGCCGTAGCCGCCGCCCCACCTTCTCGACCAGATGGAGCAGTTCCAGGCGCAGGCGCTCGCGGTCGGCGATGTCCTCGACGAAGGTCTCCTCGTGGGAGATGCTCTTCTCCTCGCGGGGATCGGCCTCCACGGGGCGGTCGTCGAGGCCGTTGGCGAGTTGCCAGAGGCGCGGGCCGTAGGTGGCTCCGCAGAGCCGGGCCAGGGCCGCCGGGGTGAGCTGCTGAATCTGGCCGATGTGGCGCAGGCCGTGCCGGGCGAGTTCCTGGGCGGTGCGTTCGCCCACGCCCCAGATCCGGGTGACTGGCAAGGGGGCGAGGAAGGCAATGATCTCGGCTTGGTCCAAGGGCATGACGCTGAGACCGTCCGGCTTCTGCAGGTCGCTGGCCAGCTTGGCGAGGAACTTGTTGGGGGCCACCCCCACCGAGGCGGTGAGGCCGGTCCGTTCCCGGATGCGCCGCTTGAGCTCGCGGGCCGGGGCCACCCGGTTCTCCAGGGCGCCGGGGATCCCGGTCAGGTCCAGAAAGGCCTCGTCTACGGAGACCGGTTCCACCAGCGGGGTGAACTCGCGGAAGATTGCCATGATCTGGTCCGAGACCTCGCTGTAGCGTTCGTGCCGGACGGGAATGATGATGGCCTGGGGACAGAGCCGGATCGCTTGGCTCGTCGGCATGGCCGACCGCACTCCGTAGCGGCGCGCCTCGTAGGAGCAGGTGGCCACCACGCCCCGTTCCTCGGGCCGGGCACCGACAATGATCGGCTTGCCGCGCAGCTCGGGGTGGTCGAGCTGTTCGACCGACGCGAAGAAGGCGTCCATGTCCACATGCAGAATGAGGCGGTGATTCGAGTTCATGGCGGTTGCGGACGGCGGGGAAACGACCTCTGCCGAAGCGGTCTTGTTGTTGCCCGACGACTGCGGTATGGTAGCCGATCATCTGCGGGGCATGCAAGTTCGACAGCTTGAAGGCCGATATGGACGCAAAACAGAGTTGGGAGCGGCTGAAGCCGCCAGCCGGCGCGGCATTCGACCGCGAGGCGTTCGTGCAGTTTGCCGAGGAACTGGCCGCCGCTGGCGAACCCGCGCTGGCCAACTACGCCCGCAGCGAACCGAAGGCCCGTCAGCAGGCCCTGCAGCGGTTGCTCGCGGGCGGCTTGTATACGGTTGGCTCGCTGCCCCAGTTCGATCTCTGCCTGCTGGCGGCACTGGCCCAGGCGGCCCAGGGCCGCCAGGCGTTCGTGGTCTCGCCCATGCCGGTGGCCCCCAGCTATGCCGGTCACGCGATCCATCTGCTGAACGAGGTCCTGGGGCTGAACGCCCGCGCCGCCGGCATCATCTTCGGCCAGCCCACCTCCCGCCTCAAGCAGGCGTTGAAGGCGGACATCGTGCTCACGGACTCCATGCAGCTCTTCGAGGTGGCCCGCGAGAAGCCGGAGTTCCTGGAACGCAAGCCGGCCGTGGCCCTGCTCTGCGAAGCCGATCTCTCCCTGTTCGATGCCCGGCTGGGCGTCTACGAGCGCGGCAAGCCCCAGGCCGTGGCCGCCATCTACCGCGCTTCGCTGGCGACGCCTCCCTGGCAGGGCCAGTCGAACATCGTGGATTTCCGGGTCGTGCTGGACCAGTTCGAGCGCACCGACGGCGTGCTCAGCCATACCAGCCGCCATGTGATCCGCGAACTGCGCAAGGTCTACGGCCCGGTCTTCGCGCACGGGTTCCACTGCAAGGGAACGGGCGAGTTCCGGGCCTTTGCCTTCCGTACCGCCGCCGAGAAGATGAGCGCCCTCTGCCGGGACATCCTGAAGGCCCCCGGCGACTGCCTGATTGTGGTGGGCGACGAGGATCTGCGCCAGAATCTCTACCGCCAGTTGCGCCAGCGGGACCAGGAGCCCACGCTGCTGGCCACGGCCCGCGACCTGCGCACCTTCCTCGGCATGAAAAGCGAGCGCAAGCGGGTGGGCATCTTCCGGGGTCTTCCCACCACCTTCACCCAGCCCATCGAGGAACGGCCCCGGATGAGCCTCTTCCTGGCTGAGCATCTGCTCATGAACCACCAGCACGGCAAGCTCCGCGCCTTCTGCGAGCGCGATCTGGACCCGCCGACCCCACCCACGCTCTACGTCTCGCTGGAGGACGAGATGTTCAGTGTCTACGCCGAGCGGGCCGGGGTCGAGCGTTTCTTCCGGCTGATCGATTTCACCGAGAAGTACGACAAGTGGCGGCAGATCCGGCGGGTGATGGCCCAGGCGGTGATCCGCCGCATCCATTCCCTCCGCCGCGAGTGCCTGAACGAGGAGCACCCCGTGTTCACGCTGGTCGGCCTTCCCGGCGGCGCGGGGGCGGTCGCCCAGCCCGAGCCCGCTCCCCAGAAGAAGGTCGGCAAGCGTCTGGAGGGGCTGTGCTTCTGCGGCAGCGGCAAGCCGTTCCGCGAATGCCACGGCAGACCGAAAGCCTAGCAGGAGACGGACCGATGCAGTTGACTGTGGGGCTTGATCGTGCCGACCACCGAACGGACATCGCCAACTACGCCCGGCAGGGAGTGGACGAGTTCTTCGCCGGCTTCGTGCCCGGCCCCTGGTCCGAGCGCTTCGGCTGGGAGGTGGGGCTGAATCGACGCACCTTCGGCGGCGCTGCCCAGTACACCGATATCGACGAGATGCGGGAGGCCATCGCCGCCGTGCATGCGGCGGGGAAGCGCATTCTCATCACCCTCAATGCCCACGACTACGGGCACGAGCGCCTGGACCTCGTCCGCGATGTCGTCCAGACCCTGGAAGGGCTGGGGCACGACGGCTACATCGTCGCCGATCCCGCCCTGATGGGACACCTCCGGCGCTGGGGAGTGCAGACGCTCTTCCACCTCAGCACGGGGGCGGGCGCCTTCAACAGCGAGACCATCCGCTTCTTCCACGAGCGCTTCGGCCTGCGGCGGGTGGTCATCCCCCGCAAGATGACGCTCCGGGAGATGCGTGTCCTGATGGACAACACGGCGGATCTGAACCTCGAGTTCGAGGTGATGGTCATCGGCTACCGCTGCCAGTTCAACGACGAGTTCTGTTTCTCCTGGCACTGCGGCTCCAGCGGCAACTTCTGCACCGACTACGTGAAGATGCCGAAGCAGGTGCGGGGCCGTTTCCCCCGCAACTGGAAGGACGTGCTCCAGGAGGCCATGGATGCGCCGGCCGAGCAGTTCGTCCAGGGCAGCAAGCTGGACGAGTTCTGCCGCTACATCGCCCAGCACACGCCGACGGAGAAGCCCGCGCCACCGCCCGCCGAGGCGGGCGAACAGTCCCCGTTGCCTCTGGCCATGTTCAACAACTGCGGGTTGTGCGCCATCCCCGCCTTGCGGGCAATGGGGGTGCATACCCTCAAGGTCCCGGTCCGGGGCGCGCCGTGGCAGAAGGGCCGTTACCTGGAGGTGGTCCGGGCCGTCCTGGAGAGCCCCGACCCCACTCCGGAGTTCTGCCGGAGCCTGATCAACAGCCGCGGGTTCTGTTCCGCCCCCGACGCCTGCTACTACCATTTGGACGGGCAGGAGGGCTGACCCGTGGAACTCGCCATCTACTTCGCCAACTGTGCCCAGCTCGACGACCTCGACGAGGCCCTGCGCGATGTCGACACCTCCGACATCCCCAGTTACGTCAGCACGATCATCTTCGGCGGTGACACCAGCTCCCGCGAGTACTACGGCAACCTCATCGCCCTCAAGTGGCTGGCGGGCTTCACGGAGGCGACCGGGGTCGCCTTCTCGCGGCTCTACTTCGGCCAGGAGTTCTGCCAGCATCTCATTCCCGATCCCGAGGAGGTGCTGCAAGCCTACTACCAGGCCCGCCAGTTGGGCTGGCAGTTCACCTACACGACCGGTGCCTGCACCGACGAGGCCCTGGCGCGGCAGATGCGCAACCTCGCGGCGCTGGCCGAACAGGATGACGAGATCGAGGTGGTGGTCAACGACTGGGGGGTGTTGCATCTGCTCCGCCGCCACTTCCCCTCGCTGATACCGGTTCAGGGGCGGCTGCTGCACAAGCAGATGCGGCTGTCGCGCTTCACCACCTACAAGTCCCCGCCGCCGGTCAACATGAACGGTCTGGCCACTCCCGAAGAGGACATCCGGCGCTACCAGCTTGCGGCGGTCCGCGACACCAGCCTGGCCGATCCCGAATACCGCCAGGATCTGCGGGACCTGGGCTTCGTTCGGGTGGACGTGGACATGGCCCCGCAGGGCCTGAACTTCCCGGCCCAGCCGGATGGCCTGGGCACTAGTGCCTACTACCCCTGGGGCTATGCGGCGGGCGGACGGAACTGCCTGACGGCGAGCGTCCTCGATCCGGTGCGGGAGTATGTCGTCGTGGACGGTCCCTGCCCCCGCCCTTGCCAGCGCTTCAACAAGTGCATGATCAAGCTGCACGGCGACGAGACTCTGATCCAGCGCGGCAACTCGGTGTTCGCCTTCCACATGGAGTACGCGGCCCCGGATTGTGTTCGAGCCGTACATTCCCATCTAGCGGCGGAGAGAGCCATGCGGATCACGGTCGGGATCGATCGCGCCGACACGCCCGAGACCATTGCCGCCCTGCACCAAGCGGGGGCCAACGAGTTCTTCGCGGGCCTGGTGCCGCCAAGCTGGTCCGAGCACTATGGCTGGGAGATCAGCCCCAACCGGCGGGGTCTCGGCGGCGCCTATCAGTACACCTCGCCCGACGAGTTGGGCGGGGTGATCGCCTGCGCCCGGGACCTCGGCTGCCCGGTCTTCATCGCCCTCAACGCCCATTCCTACGGCCCCGGCCAGCTCCGTCTGCTCGGGGAACTGGTGGCGGCCAGCGAAGCGCTCGATCCCGCGGGCTACATCGTGGCGGACCCCGCTCTGCTCGTGCAGTTGGCCGCCTGGGGGGTGCGCCGGCCGGTCAACCTCAGCACCGGCGCGGCCTGCTACAACGCCGAACACGTGCGCTGGCTCGCCGAGCTCATGCCGCTTCGCCGGGTCGTGCTGCCCCGCAAGCTTGCCCTCGGCGAGGTGGCCCGGCTTGTTGCCGACCTGGCTGATCTGAATCTGGAATTCGAGGCCATGGTCACCGGCTACCGCTGCTTCTTCAACGACGAGTTCTGCTTTTCCTGGCACAGCGGCATGGCGGGCATGTTCTGCGCCGACTTCGTCCATAGCCGCTATGCCGTGTCTCGCCGCCTCTCTCCTGGCTGGAAGGAGCAGTTCGCGGCCATTCTGGACCATCCCACGGACCAGTTCGCGCCGGACAGCGAGCTCGACCAACTGGTCCGCGCCGTGGAGCTTCCCCCCTGTCCGCTCGATGCCCCGGCGGCGGCGGACCGGGGCGGTGGCATGCACCGCGAGTTGGCGCGCAGCTATTGGCAGCACTGCGGGCTCTGTGCCATTCCGGCCCTGCGCCAGGCGGGTGTCCAGGTGCTCAAGTCCCCCGCCCGGGGCGAGTCCTGGCGCAAACTGCGGGACGTGGCCGTCCTGCGCCAAGTCGCCGACCAGCCCGATCCCGACCGCGACTTCTGCCGGGCGCTCGTGGGCAGCGATGGGTTCTGTGCGGACCCCGCTAACTGCTACTATGCCCTGCCGGAGGAGCGGCCATGGAACTAGCGGTCTATCTCACCGATCCGGCCGGACTGGAGCACCTGGAGGAGGCCCTCCAGCCGTTGGCCATGGACGGGATTCCGGGGTTCATTTCCAGCGTCCTTTCCCTCGGCCAGTACGGGCTGGAGGAGTACATCGCCAACGGCATGGCCACCACTTTCCTGGGCGAATCCCCCATCCCCCTCGAACTCGGCCGCCTCTACTTCGGCCAGGAGTTCTGCGAGTTCCTCATCCCGACTCCCGAGGAGGTGGTCCAGGCCTTTTTCACGGCCTGCCAGATGGGCTGGGAGTTCACCTACACCACCGGCTATGTCACGGCGGCGGGACTGGAACGCACGGTCGCGAATCTCGCCGCCCTGGCGAGCGAGTGTCCCAGCGCCGAGGTTGTCGTGAACGACTGGGGCGTGCTCCGGGTGCTGGGCCGGGATTTCCCTTCGCTTCGCCCGGTGCTGGGGCGGCTCCTCGTCAAGCAGCCGCGCCTGTCGCGGTACGTGACCGAGCGCCCCCCCGTTCTCCGGACGGGCATCCAGGCACCGCTGGCGGAGATCCAGTCGCGCCAGATCGCGGCCCTGCGCGAGACCAATCTGGGCATTGCCGCCTACGCCGACCTGCTCCGCCGCCATGGGGTGGCCCGGGTCGATCTCGATCCCGTCCCCCAGGGACTGGCTCCCGAGGCGTTGCCGCAGGGCGTCGCGCTCAGTCTCTATGCCCCCTGGACCTGCGCGGCGGCCAGCCGCACCTGCCGCACGGCCGCCGTGGCCGACCCTCGGCGTCAGACGGCCATGCCCGGGTCGCCCTGCTCCGGGCCCTGCCGGGAAGTGAACCGGAACCGGGTGGGCGTCGCCTGCGTCCAACCGATCCTGCTGCGCGGCAACTCCGCCTTCGTCTACAACCTGACCTATGTCGCCAACTACCTCGACGGTTCCCTTCCGGTCGACCGACTCGTTTTCGAGCCCTATATTCCCCTTTAGTCCCGACCGCCGCCGTCCTCTCCACCCCCGTTGTCCTGGATAGTTCCGCATGACACTCCGCAAACGGTACGTCGCCTCCCTGCTCGGTGTGGCCCTCCTGCTCTTCTGGGGGGTGAAGTTCTCCCTGGACTGGCGCCAGGAGTTTGTCAGCGCCGCGGAGTCGGTCGACAATGCGCGTCTGGCGCTGCAACAGCGCGATACCGACCTCGCCATCCGCTTTCTGGACGAGGGCCTGGAGCGCAGTTCCCAGGACCTCGAAGAGCAGTCCGCGATCATCTTCCAGGAGTTGGACCTGCTCGATTCCGCCCCCCCGCTGCCCTTGGCGGATGCCGCCCGGCTGTACCGCTACCGGCTCAAACTGCAGTTGGCGAACTGCCACACGCAGAGCTGGCAGAAGATGTTGCTCAGACGCATCAACGCCCAGGGGGTTTCGCGCGAAGAGGCGGCCCTGCGCTTCAACATGCTCCATCCGGGACGGGAGCTGCTGGAGGCATCCGTGGCCGAGGGCGACACCATCGGCACCTTCGCCGCCTGGCGGCGCGGACGCATGCTGGGGCAGGAACTCAAGGATACCGGCGGCGTGCCCGAGCCAGGGCATGTACTGCGGGCCCTGGACAACCTCAAGACCCGCGAGCTGGATGTCATGAATCTGGTCCGCATTCCCGCCTCCCCCATTCTGGGATGGCTGCGCAGCGCCTGGAGGCTCCACCCCGACGACCCGATGATCCTGCGCAGCCTGACGGTCGGGATGGCCATCGCCAAGGAGGATGATCTGCTGGCCGACCGGCCGCTGCCCCGCCAGGATACTCTACGCGAGGCGATCAACCTGGCCGACCAGTTCGTGGCAACCTACCCGACCAACGTCTCGGCTCAGGTCACCCGCATCGCCACTCGGGTCCGGGCGGCCGAGTTGGCCGCCCTGTCGGCCGACCCCTCGGCCCAGCAACTGCTGGACGACTTCGCCCGGTATTGTCCGGTCGAGGCCAACTGGCGGGATATCCTGCGGGCCACGGACTGCCAGATCCGGAACCTCCGCTTCCTCGACCCCGGCTCGCCCGAAGGGGGACAGGCCGTCGCCAACGTACGGCGGCTAACCGGCGTTCTGCTCGAACGCCGCCCCGGCACGCCAGACCCCCTGTTGGCGCTGGGGCGGCTCTACCGTCAGTTGGGGGAGTACCAGACCGCCAGGAACTACTTCCAGCAGGCGGCCAACCCCCGCGTCGAGATGTCGCCGACCCTGAATGCGCTCACCTGCGATCTCGCCTCCGGACTGGCCATGCTGGAGATCATGGACATGGACCTCTCCGCCGTCGAGGCCGCCCAGACCGTGGATGACAGCGAACTGGACCGGCTGGAGCAGACGCTGGACCGGGCGACCGTCCACCTGGGGAAGCAGTCGGGCCATGTGCTCCTCGCCCAGGGCCGGATCAGGTTGTTGCGCGGGCAGCAACGGGAGGCGATCCGCGATCTGGAGGAGGCCTGCAAACAGGCTGGGCGAGCTCTCCCGGAAGCGTTCTACTACGTGGGCGTTGCACTGGCCGCCGTCGGCGAGACCGGTGCGGCGACCGAGCGCCTCGATCTCTATCTGCACCTTGCCGGCACGACGCCGGAGCATCGTCTGGTCGCGGCCCGGGCTCTCGCGGCCATGTCCCTCTCGATCCGCCCCCCCGACGAGGCCGCGAAGCAGATTGCCGAGCTGATCGTGGGCCATCCCGGCGATGGTCCCCTGGCCCTGGCCCGGGCCGAGGCCTCGCTCCATGCCACGCTTCAGATGAATGCCGACCAGGCCTCCCGCACGGCAGGCCTGGCCACGGTCAATGCCATCCTGCTCCGGTTGACGACCGCTGGCGACGAGCAAGCCCTGCTCCTGGCCGCCCAGGCCGAGGCCCTGCTGGGAGAGGGGGACGAGTCCCTGCTCAAACTGGAGAGTTTCTGCCACGGCCATCCGCGCAATGTGGATGGTATCATGGCCTGGTGCCAGACACTGCAGTTGCGGGGCGAGGTGGACCGGGAGGAACAGGAAGTCCGCTCCCTGATCCTGTCCCATGCCTCGCCGCCCGTGGCGGCTCTGCTGGAACGGGCTCTCGCCCGCGAAGCTGGCCCCCGCGACCAGCTCTATCCGCTCATCCGCCTCGCCTTCCAGGCCGATCCGGCCGAACAGCAATTGGGTCTCTTCTGGGTTAACTGGGGACTTGACGACAGTGCCGCCTGCGAGCAGGCCCTGGCCGCCGGACTGGCCATCCGTCCCGACCATCCTGGCCTGCTTGCCGCCCAACTGGCATTTTTGCTGGATACTGGCCAGACCGGGCGCGCCCGGCAGTTCCTGGGTTCCCTTCCCGCCACGATCCCCGAGTGGCAGCGCCAGTTGTGGGAAGCGAAGCTCTCCCTCGCGGTCCGCGAGTTCTCCAGTGCCGCCCGAACCCTTGGCGCGCTGCTCTCCCGGCATCCGCACCTCTCGGAAGCCAATGCGTTGCAGGGGGACCTCGCTCTTGCTCGGGGAAGAACCGCCGAGGCGATGCTTCGCTACCAGGACAGCCTGGCCGACAATCCCTCCCAACCGATCGCCCTCGAAGGTATCGTCGGCATCTGTTTCGAGGGGCACAAGCCCGTGGAGGCCTTCACCTATCTGCGTCGTTTGGTCCGGCTTGCTTCCCCCGCCCAGCCCCGGCTCGAAGCCCTTCTCCTCGGCCAACTGGCCGAGTCCGGCACCAACCTTACGGCCACCCGACTCCGCAGCAACCGTCAGCAGCAGGCACCCTGGGATCGGGAAAACCGGCTGCAATTGGCTCTGCTCCAGTTGAAATCCCGCCAAGCCAGCCAGGCCATGCAGACTCTCCAGCGTCTGCTCCAGGAGAATCCCGGCGACCTGGAAATCCTGGCCCAGCTCGCTCGTACCTTTGCCGAACATGGCCAGCAGCGGGAGGCCCGCGAGGTGCTGGTCGAAGTCAGTGCCCAGGCGACCGCCGTGGGGAACGACCCCGCCTGCCTGGAGGTGGCGAAGCTCCTGATCGACATGGGGGCCACCGACGAAGCCCGGAGCCTGCTGGAACGGGCGGTCGCCAGCGGCGGCAGCACGGCCGACGCGGCTCGTTTCCTGCTGGCGAACCTGCTCTATGACGCGGGCCAGTGGGGAGCCGCCGGTGCTCTCTACGCCGCCTGTTCCGGCGCGAACTCCCAGGCCGACCTGCTTCGCCGTCGGATCGAATGCGCCATCTGGTCCGGCGACTTGCCTGCGGCACGTTCCCTCCTGGACACGCTTGAGCGCCGGGCTCCCGACGATCCGCTGGTCCAGGTGCTGACCGCCGAGTTCGCTCTGCGCAGCGGGGACGAGAAATGGGCAGATGCCGCCTGCGCCCGGGCCCTGACCCTTGATCCCGGCTGTGCCACGGCCTTCCTTGTCCGGGCCCGGCTCCGGCTCCGATCCGGCTCCGACGAGGCGACCCTGGCTCTCGCCGTCGACGATCTCGAAAAGGCCTGCATCCGCGACCCCAAGTTGCTGGTCGCCCGCGAATTGCTGATCCGGCTTCAGCTCGAACGGGGCAAGACTGCCGAGGCGGAGGCGTCCCTGCGCCTGCTGATCGGGGCCTGTCCCAACGACCATCGGCTGAAAGTGGCCCTGGCGCGCCTGTTGCTCGAGGTGGGGCGCAATGCCTCGCTTGCCAGTTTGGTCAAAACCTGGAAGGCCGATTGGCCCGAGGCGACGTTCTGGCTGGCGATCGAGGGGATGCTGGCCCAGGCCCAAGGCCACACCAGCGAGGCGGCCCGGGCCTTCGCGCGGCACGCTGCAGCGACCGGCGATCCGGAGAGCCTGCTGGCTGCCGTCGATGGTTTCCTGGAGGCCGGCCTGTCCGAGGAAGCCCGCCAGCTTTGTGCGGACATGACTCCTGCCGCCACCACCCCGGTCCCGGTTCTCGTCGCCTTGGCGCGTCTCCGGCCCGAGACGGCGCGCGACCTGCTGGCCCAGGCCTTGGCCCGGACGCAGGACAGCGACCAGGCCGGAACCTTGCTGGCCCAGGCCCGGAAGATCCTGCCCGCCGAGGAACTCGTCTCCTGGCTCCAGGAGGTGGAGGCCAAGACTCCGTCCCGGGCTACGAGCCTGGCTCTGACCCAAGTCTGGCAGGACACGGGCCAGGCCGCCCGGGCCGTGGACCTGTTGCAGACGCTCGCCGACCAGGCCCAGGGCAGCGACCGGGCCGAGCTGCTCTCCCGGCTGGCCGCCGCCGAACTGGCTGCCGGGAACCGGGACCAGGCCGAGGCCGCCCTGCGGGCCGCCCTGGCCATCACCCCCAACCAGCCCGCCTTGCTGAACAATGCCGCCCACCTGGCCCTCATTGCCGGGGGGCGCGAGGCGGAAGCGGTCCGGATCTCCCGCCAGGCCGTCGCCGCCTCCGTGGACGACCGCGACCTTCAAGCCTGTGCGCTGTCCACCATGGCCGAGGCCCTGTTCGCGCTGCGCCTCTACGACCAAGTCCGGGAGGCCCTGCTCAAGGCTCTGGCCATCCACGATACGCCGGAGGACCGTCTCCTGCTCGGGCGCGCCCTGCTCGCCAGCGGACGGGCCGACCAGGGCCAGATCCAACTCCGCCGGGCCAGGGAACTGGCCGAGCGCGAGGGCAAGAGCGAACTCGTTCGCCAAATTGCCGCTCTTCTCTAGACCGGAGAACGACGAATCGTCCGCCAGAGGTGGCGAACTGGGGTACCTGCGCTAAATTGCGCTAACTTGAAGGTTTGCGATTATGGCACCCCGCACCCTCGCCTCCACGTGGCGTCAATTCGAGAAGCTGGCCAAGTCCTATCTGGACGGTGATTCCCCGGATACCAAGGGCGTCGAACAGCTCCAGGATCTGACCCAACGCGTCAACAAGTCCCGGATCGTGGACGCCCTGGCCACCATGTTCCTGGTCCCCTATGCGGGGCTGGAAGAGGCCAAAATCCACTTTCTGGACACCAGCGGGGCAACCTACCCCGACTGGGACATCGAGTACGACGAGGCGACCCAGACGCTGGTGGTGAACCCCGTGGGCGTGGTCGGCTTCGCCCTCCGGTGCGACGATTCCTTCGCGAAGCTCGCCACCCCCGAAGCCCGCCGCGACTTCGAGACCTATCGCCTCAAGGCGTACATGGCCGAGCTGCGCAAGCTCCCCTGCCGTCTCATCCTGTTCATTCTCATCCTGCGCAAGGTGGCCGAGATCCTCAAGGTCACCGAAGTGGAGAAGCGCGGCGGGGAGACCGAGGATGTGGACGATGGTGGCTACATGAACCTGCTCTGGGGCTTCAAGGAAGTGGAGCGCATGTACCGCGAGATGCGGGGCGTGAGCCTCCGCGCCGAGTACGGCCTGCTGTGGTACGAGTCCGACTGGTACGTGGGCCGCAACTAGCTCGCCCCCGACCGCTGGCTTCCAGGCCAAACTCCCGGAACGCCGATCTCCTGATCGGCCCTCCCCCTCCCACGCCCTGCCTCCTTTCCGGGAACGCCGATCTCCCGATCGGCAGCTTTCCCCCGAACGTAGATTCGCGCAGGACGCCGCCGATCTCCCGATCGGCCCTCCCCCTCCCACGCCCTGCCTCTTCCCTGGAACGCCGATCTCCTGATCGGCAGCTTTCCCCCGAACGTAGATTCGCGCAGGACGCCGCCGATCTCCCGATCGGCCCTTCCCCTCCCACGCCCTGCCTCTTCCCTGGAACGCCGATCTCCCGATCGGCCCTCCCAGGGGTCTTCACTGTCGGGTCGCGGCGAATTCGCGGCGATATTCCAGCGGGGCCAGATCGTAGGTCTGCTTGAAGAGCCGGGAGAAGTAGAACTCGCTGCTGAACCCCGTCCGCCCCGCGATCTGACGCACCAGATCGTCGGTCTCCGTCAGTAGCTCGGCGGCCAGCCGCAACCGGCGCTGAAGCAGGTATTGGTGGGGCGATATCCCGGCGAACTGGCGGAACAGACGGCGGAAATGGGTGGCCGAGAGCCCGATTCGCCGGGCTTCCTCCACCAGATTCCAGGGCCGCTCGGGATGGCGGTCGATCTCGTCGATGAGATTCGCGAACTCCGCGCCGTGGTAGGGCAGGTTGCGGCGGCCGCCGTCCTGCTCGTGCAGTTGCAGGAGCAGATCCTCCAGCGTGTGGGTCTGGCGGGCCGGATTGGGCAGGTGGGAGGCGATTCCCTGCCGGAGCGTCTCGATGGTCTCCAGGAACCGGCCTGGATTCGCGATATGGATCAGGGGCGACTCGACCGACGCGCGCAGCAGGCCGCTGCGCAGGTACTGTTCCACCCGCGGGCCGTAGAAGCAGACGTAGCAATGCCAGCGGGGTTTCCGGTCGAGGGGACCGTACTCGAAGAGGGGACCCGGATAGGTGACGAAGGCCCAGGAACCCGTCACCCGGTACTCCGTCTGCCGGTTCACCCGCAGGTAGAGCCCGCCGCTGTGGTTGTACTGGATGCCGTAGTAGCGCGGCTGGTTCCGGTGCAGGCCCCAGTTCTTCGGATGCGAGCCCACGAGGGCGATGGAGAGTCCGTCGAAGTAGTCCATGGATTCAGCCTGTCATGGTTGCCGATAGGAACGCCGATCTCCGGATCGGCCGAGAGCCCCCGCCAGGGGGCGGGCATCTGGGCGGTGGGTGCCCAAGCGGTCCCGGGGGCGGACATCTGAGCGGCGGGTCCCCCGGCGGTCCCGAGCCCCCGCCAGGGGGCGGTATATCGTAGCCCCAGGCGTGAGCCTGGGGACCAACACGCAGCCAGTGGATGAGCCCCCGCAGGAGGGCGGTATATCCCTCCCCTGGTCGCTGGTCCAGGGGGACGTGGCCACATGGCCCTGTGGGCTTGCGCCCTTGCCGCATATGCCGCCCCCTACGGCGGATCAAGGGGTAGAGAATAATGGTCGCTTTCTGCATGGAGATGGTCTGTTTCTCCATTTCTGGCATTGTCGGTCCGTGCATAGTATGTGCATGTCAGCCAATATCAAGGCTGTTCCCTCCCTGTGTTTCCAACCCGAGGTGACGCCATGCGGAAGAATCAGATCGCCGCGCAGATGTACAGCTTCCGGCAGTTCTGGGCCACGCCGGCCCAGTTCATCGAGACGCTCGACCGGGTGAAGGCAATGGGCTACGATGCCGCCCAGATCACCCCGGCCATGCCCGCCATGCCCGTCGCCGAGCTCCGGCGGCATCTGGACGACGCGGGCCTGCTCCCGGTCTCGGCCTGCAAGAAGGGCGCGAGCGCCGTGGACCAGACCGATGAAGTGATCGACTACCTGCACGAGCTGGGCTGCGCCCACACCGTCTATCCCTGTCCGCCCCTCTTCGAGACCGAGGAGCAGGTCGTGGATCTGGCCCACAAACTCGAAGCGGCCGCCGTCAAGATGCGTGCCGCGGGCATCACCCTGGGCTATCACAACCACGCCATCGAGTTCAACCGGTTCGGCAGCCGTACCATGCTCGACATCGTCTACGAGGAAGCACCCCATCTCGACGCCGAGATCGACACCTACTGGGTACAGGCGGGCGGCGGCGATCCCGTGGCCTGGGTCCGGCGCATGGACCGCCGGATGGAGCAGATCCACCTGAAGGACTTCATCATGGCCGGCCGCCAGAGCCAGGACGCCCCGGTGGGTAGTGGCAACCTCAACTGGCCTGCCATCATCGGGGCCGCCGAGGACGGTGGCGTGCGCTACTTCGTCGTGGAGCACGACGGCACCTGTCCCGATCCCTTCGCGTCCTTCCAGAGCAGCATCAACTTCCTGCTCCGCAACTACGTGCGCTAGACGACAACCGAGGAGAACGAACATGGTCCGCATCGCCATCATCGGGGCTGGCCGCATGGGCAAGCTCCACAGCGAAATCGTCCAGGAACTGCCCGAAGCGGAACTGGCGGGCATCTACGACCTCTCGAAGACGGCCGCCGAAGCCTTGGCCGCCGAGCGCGGCACCAAGGCCTATCTCGCCCCCGAGGAGATCATGGCCGATCCCGACGTGGATGCGGTCGTGCTCTGCCATCCGACCTTCGCCCACTACCAGGCCCTGCGCCTCCTCCTGCCCACCGGCAAGTACATCCTCGGCGAAAAGCCCATGGTGCGCCATCGCGGCGAGGCCGAGAGCATCCGCCGCGAACCCAACGCCGCCACCCGCCTGGCCATCGGCTTCATGCGCCGCCAGCAACCCGCCTACCAGAAGATCAAGGAGTGGATCGACGACGGCACCCTCGGCGCGGTGCGCATGGTGAAGGTGGGCTGCAACGTTGCGGGCTACAAGCGGCTGTGGGACGACTGGTTTGCCGACTTCTCCCTCTGCGGCGGCGTGCCCCTCGACATGCTCTCCCACCACTTCAACCTCCTGAACTGGTACTTCGGCATCCCCCAGAAGGTGTCCGGCGCGGGCCTGATGTTCGACCGGCCCATGGAACTGCCCGTGGACTACATTTCCGGCACCTTCGTCTATCCCGACGGAATGATCGCCAACATCGATGGCTCCTGGCAGCGCCAGGGAGTAGGGTACGACCGGATCGAGGTCTATGGCGACCGCGCCACGGCCCTCTTCGACCAGAAGGACCTGCTCCTCTGCCGCCCCGGGCAGAACGAGAAGATCGATCTCGGCCAGCCGGTGAAGCCCTACGAGGAACAGATGAAGGCCTTCGTGGCCACCGTCGCCGCCGGTGCGGTGCCGGCCATCGGGGTCGAGGACGGCTACTGGGCCTTCCGCACCGCCGACGCCCTGATCCAGGCCGCGCAGACCGGCCAGACCGTCACCATCCAGGAGTAGTCGCCATGGCCAATCCCGTCACCTTGTTCACCGGTCAATGGGGCGATTTCGCCCTGGCCGATCTCCTGCCCAAGGTGGCGGGATGGGGCTACGACGGCCTCGAAATCGCCTGCAAGGGCGACCATTTCGACTTCGTGCGCGCGGCGCGGGACACCGACTACTGCGCCGCCCACCGCGAGCTGTTGGCCAAGCACGGCCTCGGCGTCTGGTCCATCGGCAACCACCGCTGCGGCCAGCTCGTCTGCGATCCCAACGATTTCCGCACCGATGTCTTCGTGCCCGAGCGGTTCCGGGGCAAGCCCGCCGCCAAGCGCGACTACGGCATCGAGCACATGCAGCTCACGGCCCAGGCTGCGAGGAATTTGGGCGTGACGGTGGTGACCGGCTTCACCGGCTCGCCGATCTGGTCCTACCTCTACCGCTTCCCGGCGGTGGACGAGGCGGTGATGGAGGCCGGGTTCGCCGAGTTCGCCGAGCTCTGGAACCCCATCCTCGACGTCTTCGCCGAATGCGGGGTGCGTTTCGCCCTGGAGGTCCACCCCGCCCAGATCGCTTACGACTTCTACACCACCGCCCGCGCTCTGGATGCGGTCGGACGACGTCCGGAGTTCGGAATCAACTTCGATCCCAGCCACCTATTCTGGCAGATGCTCGATCCCGTCCTCTTCGTCCGCGAATTCGCCGACCGCATCTACCACATGCACGTGAAGGACTGCGCCCTGACCCTCGACGGCCGCAGCAGCATCATCGGTTCCCACCTCAACTTCGGCGACGTCCGGCGTGGTTGGGACTTCCGCAGCGCGGGCCATGGGCAAGTGCCCTTTGGCAACATCTTCGGCGCGCTCAACGCCGCTGGCTACACCGGTCCCCTCTCGGTCGAATGGGAGGACAGCCGCATGGACCGCGAATGGGGTGCCGCCGACGCCCTCCGCTACGTCCGCCAAACCGCCTTCCCCTCCGCCAAGCTCTCCCTCGACCAAGCCCTCGGCAACAAGAAGTGAATCCGTGGCAGCGACGTCCCGCCGCTGATTCCCTCTTCTGCAGCCCAGACACTCCGGAAGAAGCCCACGACTTCCTCGAACGACCCAGAGCAGCCGTTGGCCGTAACCAAGTGGGGTTCTCGCGCAGAGACGCAGAGGCGCAGAGAGAAGACCGGAAGACTCCCTGGCCTCTCCTGTCCTGCATTGCCTCTGCGCCTCAGCGCCTCTGCGCGAGGCTTTCCTGTCCGGAGAAGCAGGATTCCGACGGACGGTAGTGTGCCGTCCCCTCCTGCAATGGTCCCGACGCGGGCTATGGTAGCGACCGGAGAGCGTTTCGCCGCGCGATTGATCCGCCGAACCGATCAACGGAGGTGTCCGCATGGTAGCTGCACGCGAAGTGGCCGGGGTTCTGGACCGGACGCAGGCCTATCTGACGGAGGTCCTGCTACCGTTCTGGATCGAGCGTTCGCCCGACCCGCGGTACGGTGGGTTCCTCACCCATTTCGATCCTCTTGGCCAGCCCACGGGCGAGACCACCAAGACCTACTTGGGGCAAATCCGGACGCTCTACACCATGGCCAGCGCCGCCCGCGCGGGTTACGGCAATGGCCGTTGTGCGGAGCTGGCGAAGATGGCGGCCGACTTCATTCTCGCCCATTACTGGGACGAGGAGCACGACGGTTGGTTCTGGATCGCCGACCGGGAAGGGCGGATCACCTGCCAGGACAAGGTGGGCTACGGCCACTGTTTCGGCGTGTACTCCTTCAGCGAGTACTTCCTGGCCACGGGCGACGAGCGGGGCAGAACGGCGGCCTTGCGCGCCTACGACGCCATCTGCCGTCACATGGTGGACTTCCGCCACGGCGGGTTCATCGAGTTGTTTCACCGCGACTGGACGCCCCTGGAGGGAGCCACGTCCGGCGGCGACCGGAAGTCCCTGGATGTCCACATGCACATGATGGAAGCCTTCACGACCCTCTACGAGATGACCGGCAGCGTGAGTCATCGTCGCCACCTGCTGGAGGTGATCGATCTGATTCTCGGCAAGATGCTGCATCCAACGACGGGCTTGGGCATTGCCCAGTTCGCCTACGACTTCACGCCGCTTCCGGCCATCAACTTCGACACCACCTGGGGGCGCGATGCCGATCCCGAGGAGGGCAAGGTCGCCAAACCCCTCGACCAGACTTCGCCGGGGCACAACGTGGAGTTCGCCTGGCTGCTGCTCCATGCCGCCGAAATCCTTGGCTTCCCCCAGGAGAAGTACCTCCCCATCCTGCGTACCATGTGCGACCACTGCCTGGCCTT